>CAYSZM010000326.1:0-2924 GCA_964435365.1 uncultured Victivallis sp.
CCGGTCGGGAGGAGGTTTGGAGGAGGGCGAAGCGCCTCCTCCGATTCCCACGACGAAGATGAGAGAGGTGGGGGATGAAAATAGCGATATTTTTGCTGCAAAGGTTTGAGAAAAGGGTAAGACGGCGGTATATTGTATCAATTTGAAACACCATTCTTGCTCGGAGTGATTATGACGCTCAGAAAACGCCTCCGCACTGCGGAAGAGATGGACGGGGCCGTCGAGAAGATGGCGCGTTCCATCCTTGAGGACAGCCGCAAAGCCGGTGATGATGAATTCGCCCTGGTCGGGCTTTACCAGCAGGGGGTACCGCTTGCCGAGCGGCTCTGCGACGCGATCGAGCGGCTTGGCGGGCGTCGTCCGCAGTTGGCCAAGCTTGACATTTCTCTTTACCGCGATGATTTCGGCCAGCGCAGTGCGTTGCCGCTGATCCGAGAAACGGTGATTCCGTTCGACGTCAACGACACCCGGTTGATTCTGGTGGACGACGTGCTTTCGACGGGGCGGACGATCCGTGCCGCGCTTGACGCTTTGACTGATTACGGGCGGCCGGGGGTGATTCGGCTGGCCGTGCTGGTCGATCGCGGCGACCCTGAATTCCCGATCCGCGCCGACTATGTCGGATTCGAATGCGATCCGCCCGCCAACCACAAAGTCGCGGTCCTCTTCGACGGCGACGATCCGGCCGGGAGCGGAATCTACGAAGTCGAATGGAAACAACATCAATCCGAACAGTGAGCCGCACTATGGAATGGACCAGAAAAGATCTGCTCAGTCTGTATGACCTGAGCGCCGAGGAGATCACTTTTCTCCTCGACACCGCCGAAGAATTCAAAAAGGTTTCCGAACGGAAGGTGAAGAAGGTCCCCGCGCTTCGCGGCAAGACCGTGGTCAACTTCTTTGTGGAGCCGAGTACGCGGACCCGGGTTTCGTTCGAGCTTGCCGAGCAGCGGCTGTCGGCGGACATCATCAACATGCAGGCGCAGGCGAGCAGCCTCAAAAAGGGCGAGACGCTGCTTGACACCGTCCGCAACATCGAGGCGCTCCAGGTCGACCTGGTGGTGATGCGGCACAGCACGCCGGGCGCGCAGGACTTTATCGCCAAGCACCTCAAGTGCGGCGTCATCAATGCGGGCGACGGGGCGCACAGCCACCCGACGCAGGCGCTGCTCGACCTCTTCACCATCCGCGAGAAGATGGGGCGGATCAAGGGGCTCAACGTGACCATTCTCGGCGACATCGTTCACAGCCGGGTTGCCCGGAGCAATATGTGGGGGCTGCTCAAACTGGGGGCGAACGTGACGCTGGCCGGTCCTTCGACGCTGGTTCCGCGCGAATTCGAATCGGCGGGGGTGCAGGTCTGCCACAACCTCAAGGACGCGGTGCAGGACGCCGACGTGGTTAATTTGCTGCGCATCCAGCACGAGCGGCAGGCGGCGGGGTTCTTCCCGAGCACGAGCGAATACGCCCGTTTCTTCGGGATCAACCGCGAAACCATGAAACTGATGAAACCGGATGCGCTCATCATGCATCCCGGCCCGATCAACCGCGACATCGAGCTGACCAGCGAAGTCGCCGACGGCCCGAACTCGGTCATTCTCGAACAGGTAACCAACGGATTGGCGGTCCGCATGGCGGTGCTTTTCCTCGTAGCGGGGTGTGTGCAGAAATGAACAGCAACAAATATATTTTCAAGGGTGCGCGGGTGATCGACCCGGCGCGCGGCATCGATGAAATCATGGATATCGGCGTGGCCGACGGCGTTCTGGTCGAGCCGGGCGAAATCGCCAATCCGCAGGTGATCGACCTCGGCGGCAAGGTGCTTGCGCCGGGATTCATCGACCTTCACGTCCACCTCCGCCAGCCGGGCAACAACATGGCCGAGACCATCGCAACCGGGACGGCCGCGGCCGCCGCGGGCGGTTTCACCAGCGTGGTGGCGATGCCGAACACCAATCCGCCCGCCGACAACGCGGGCGCAATCGAGTTCCTCCGCCAGACCGCCGCCCAGAAGGGCGTGGTCCGGGTGCTGCCCTGCGGCTGCATGACCAAGAATTACGAAGGCCTCGAAATGGCCGGGATCGGCTCGCTCAAGGCGGCGGGCGTGGTCGCCTTGAGCGATGACGGCCGCTGCATCCAGAACCATTCGCTGATGCGTCACGTGGTCGAGTACGCCAAGTCGTTCAATCTGCCGATCCTCGACCATTGCGAGGAGATGACGCTGGCGGCCGAGGGCGTCATGAACGAGGGAAAATGGTCGGTGCTGCTCGGGATGAGCGGAATTTCCGGCGCATCCGAAGAGCTGATCGTGGCGCGCAACATCATTCTCGCCCGCCAGATCGGCTGGAAAATCCATATGCAGCACGTCAGCGTAAAGGAGAGCGTCCGGCTGCTCCGCGACGCCCGGGCGGAAGGGATTCCGGTCTCCGGCGAAGCGACGCCGCACCACCTGACGCTGACCGACGAGTGCATCAAGACTTACGACACCAACTACAAGATGAATCCGCCGCTGCGTTCGGAAGAGGACCGCCTCGCCCTGATCGAAGGCATTGCCGACGGCACGATCACCGTGATCGCCACCGATCATGCGCCGCACACGCAGACGGCGAAGCTGGTCGAGTTCGACTATGCGCCGTTCGGCATCGTCGGGCTGGAGACGGCGCTGCCGGTCTGCTATACCGAGCTGGTCGCCAAGAAGGTGATCGGTCTCCCGGCGCTGGTGAAGCTGTTGACGACCGGTCCGGCCGAGGTGCTCGGCATCGACGCCCCGAGCCTCGAATGCGGCCGCGCCGCCGATCTCGTCATCTTCGACCCGGCCCGCAAATACACCATCGACTCCGCAAAATTCAAATCGAATTCCCGCAACACGCCGTTCCACGGCTGCCAGGTCCAGTGCAAGGTCTGCATGACGCTGGTCAACGGGA
>CAYSZM010000327.1:0-2922 GCA_964435365.1 uncultured Victivallis sp.
CACCGGCACCCTGCCGGTCGGGGGGAGGTTTGGAGGGGGACGAAGTGCCCCCTCCATTCCCGGCTCCCACGATTACGAATGCATGCCAAGGGCGATGTCGGCGATCAACTTGACGGCGGCATCGGGGCCTTCGTTGAGGACTTTGCTGACCATGGCGCTGCCGACGACGATGGCGTCGGCGTGGGCGGAGACGCCTTTGGCCATTTCGGGGGTGGAGATGCCGAAACCGGCGGCGACGGGGAGACGGCAGGCTTTTTTGGCGTTCTCGAGTTCGGCGGCGAGTTCGGGGGGGAGTGAACTGCGGACACCGGTGACGCCGCGGACGGTGATGCAGTAGACGAATCCGTTGCAACCGGCGGCGATTTTGGCGGCGCGTTCCGGGGAGGTGGCGGGGGAGACGAGCGGGATGAAGGAGATTCCGTACTTCTCACACATCGGCATGATTTCGCCGCGCTCTTCGAGGGGGAGATCGACGACGAGGACGCCGTCGACGCCGGCGACCTTGAGGTCGGCTCCGAGCTTGTCGAGCCCATGGTTGAAGAGGACGTTGAAGTAGGAGAACAACACCAGCGGCGTCTCCGGATGTTTGGCGCGGAGCCGGGCGGCGATGGCGAGGATGTCGACGAGCCTGGTTCCGGCGGCGAGGGCGACCTGGCCGGCTTTCTGGATGACCGGGCCGTCGGCCATGGGGTCGGAGAACGGCACGCCGAGTTCGATCATGTCGGCGCCGGATTCGATGAGGCGGTCGATCAGGGTCTCGCTTTCGGCGGGAGTCGGACAGCCAACGGTGGCGTAGACGATCAGCGCGCCGCGTTTTTCCGCGCGGCAGCGGTCGAAACAACGGTTGATTCGCGTATCCATGATAATCACTTCTCCTGATTCTTCTTGTACTTGGCAATGTTGTCCATGTCTTTGTCGCCGCGGCCGGAGAGACAGACGATGATCGACTGCTCCGGCGAATAGCGCTTGGCATTTTTCAGCGCCTGGGCGATGGCGTGGCTCGATTCCAGAGCGGGGATGATGCCTTCCATTCTCGACAGGATGTCGAAGGCGGCGATGGCTTCGTCGTCGTTGATGACGGTGTATTCGACCCGTCCGAGGTCGGCGAGATAGCTGTGCTCGGGGCCGACGCCGGGGTAGTCGAGACCGGCCGAAACCGAATAGGCTTCGATGATCTGGCCGTCGTCGGTCTGGAGGAGATAGGTTTTGCAGCCGTGGAGGACGCCGACGCGGCCGCCGTTGATGCTGGCGGCGTGTTCGCCGGTTTCGACGCCCTTGCCGCCCGCTTCGACGCCGGTGAGCTTGACCTCCTTGTCATCGATGAAGGCCGAAAAAATGCCCATGGCGTTGCTGCCGCCGCCGACGCAGGCGAGGACTTCCGCCGGGAGCTTGCCGGTCTTGTCGAGAATCTGGCGGCGGCTCTCGGTGCCGATGACCGACTGGAAGTCGCGGACCATCGCCGGATACGGGTGCGGCCCGGCCACAGTGCCGATCACGTAGAAGGTGTTTTCAGCGGTGGCGACCCAGTTGCGGATCGCCTCGTTCATCGCGTCTTTGAGCGTGGCGGAACCGGATTCGACCGGAATCACCCGGGCTCCGAGGGTTTTCATGCGTTCGACGTTGGGGGCCTGCCGGGCGATATCGACCGCGCCCATGAAGACGTCGCACTCCATGCCGAAGAGGGCGGCGACGGTCGCGGTGCCGACGCCGTGCATCCCGGCGCCGGTTTCGGCGATGAGGCGGGTCTTGCCCATCCGCCGCGCCAGCAGCGCCTGGCCGATGGTGTTGTTGACCTTGTGCGCGCCGGTGTGGTTCAGGTCCTCGCGCTTGAGGTAGATGCGCGCGCCGCCGAGCGATTCGGAGAGGCGCTTCGCGTAGTAGAGCGGCGACTCGCGGCCGACGTAATCGGCGAGGAGGGCGCGGTATTCCGCCTGGAATTCGGGGTCTTCCTTGGCTTTCAGGTATTCACGTTCAAGTTCGATCAGCGTCGGCATCAGCGTTTCCGCGATGTACTGCCCGCCATAGATACCAAAATGAGTGTTCATTTTCCGGCTTCCTTCATAAACCGCATGAGTTTTTCTTTTGACTTGATTCCGGGAGCGGCTTCGACGCCGCCCGAGACATCGACGCCCCAGGGCTTCACCTGACGGATCGCCTCGGCGACGTTGTCCGGGGTCAGCCCCCCGGCCAGCAGGATTTCGTATTTCTTCGCCGCCTCGGCGGCGAGACTCCAATCACAGCAGACGCCGGAACCTCCGGCGGCGGAATCGACCACAAAGTGCTCCACCTGATAGGATTCCATCGTTCCGGCGTCGCGTTCGAGGTGAAGCGCCTTCCAGCTCCCCTCCCCTTTGGCCGTTTCCGGCGGCTCGGAGCCGTGGAACTGCACGATGTCGAACACCTTGCGAATCTCGGCAAGCTCTTCCGCCGAGGGGTTGACAACCACCGCCACGCGCCGGACATGCTCCGGCAGATGTTCGGTGAGGCCGCGCCATCGGTCGGGAGGGACGAAGCGTTTCGACGCGGGCGCCAGCACGAAACCGAGGTAATCCGCGCCGAGTTCGACGGCGAGCTCGACATCTTCGCGGCGGGTGAGGCCGCAGATCTTCACTTTGACAGGAGTTCGCACAACTTCCTCCCTGGGTGTTCGGCGCGCATCAGGGTCTCCCCGATGAGAAACGCCTTCGCCCCAAGTTCTTCCAGCTTCCGCAGGTCTTCCGCCGACTTGATCGCGCTCTCGGCGACGGCGATTTTCCCTTCCGGAATCCGCCGGATCAGTTCGCCCGCCAATTCGAGGCTGGTGTCGAAGGTGGAGAGGTTGCGCGCATTGACGCCGATGATTTCGCCGCCGTTGTCGAGCAGCATCACAAGTTCTTCCGCCGTATGCGCTTCGCAGAGCACGGCGAGATTCAGCGAACGGGC
>CAYSZM010000328.1:0-2920 GCA_964435365.1 uncultured Victivallis sp.
CTGCCTGCGGCAGACTATGGCAGAGGGCCTTCGCTTCGCTGCGTTCGACTGCGTCACTTTGTTCCTTGCTGCTCATTTCGAACGAAATGAGCAGTCCTCTCACATCCGCTCCGCGGCGCCTGCCGCGCTTTTGTATCGGGCGGCAACGATTGGGGCCGGGAGAGAGTTCGGGCGTCACGTGGGGTTCATTCTCCGTTGTGATTTTGTCGAGCGCACCGTCTCCGGCTATTGCTGTTGCATGATGAAGTAGACGGCCGTCAGCACAACGGCGACCACAAACAGCACCAGCGCGGTGATTTTGAGCGCGCTGTAGGGGCGTTTCCCCTGGACTTCGCCGGTCCGCGCGTTGATGGTGACCGGGTAGACCTGCTTGTTGTGCGAAAATGAGCCGACCCACACCGGCAACAGCAGGTGTTGAAACTTGATGTCGTGGTAGGAAATCTGCATCGAAGTAATCATCTGGGTGTCGCCGCCGATGTCGCCTTCGACGGTTTCGGTGATCGCCGGCTTCATCAGCTTTTCCGTGGCGGCGAATCCGTCGGCCAGCGAAATCGAGTAGCTCTCTTCGCGGAACCCGCGGATGTAATCCGCATCGTAGGACTGGAGCTCCTGGAGATCCCACGGCGTCAGCTCCTCGATCAGCTCTTCGGGCAGCGACCGGGTGGCGGGCGTCAGCAGGTCGCTGAAGTCGTTTTGCACGGTTCCCGCCGCCGGATACCAGCGGGTGCGGCGTTCCATGCGGGTCCTGCGGACCGTTTTTCCGTTCACCGTGACCGTTTCGCTGACCGGAACATAGTAGTACTCTCCGCGCGCGCCGGTGTAACAGGTGACTGCGACGGTGTCGTAACACCAGTGCGGCAAATAGACGCCGGAAGGCGGCGTCATTTTCGCCTCTTTCTTGACGTTCCCCGGCAGGAACCAGAGTGAGGAGATCCATTTCAGGTAGCTGGTCACCGCCTCCTCGCGGGTGAGCAGGAAGGGCAGCAGCGCCGACGGGCGGATTCGGCTTTTGCTGTGGCTCTTCGCCACGATCGGAGTGCCGCAGTAGGGGCAGCGGTCGGCGACGACGTTCGGCTCGAGCGTGATTTCCGCGCCGCACCCGTTGCAGCTGACCATCAGTTGCTCGGTCTGTTCGGCGCCGGCTTCCAGTTCCCGCAGTTTCGCCAGGAAATCCTCGCTTTTGACCTCGGTCTCCCCCGCCGGAATCTCTCCGCCGGTTTCGCCGCAGTGCGGGCAATAAAGTTTGCCGTGTTCCGGGTCGAATTCCAGCGGGCCGCCGCAGCCCGGACACACCTTCTGCTCTTCCATTCTCATCTCCTCCGAATTTGATGAGAGAAACAATAATCCGGAATTTGCGATTTGACAACCGGTTTTCTTCATGATATAATAAAAATCATCAATACGGAGGAGTGTCTTATGGGGTTGCTGAATCTGTTTCGCGGACAATTTATCGATATCATCGAGTGGCCGGATGAGAATCCGGATGTTCTGGTGCACCGGTTCGAACGGTTCAACCACGAGATCAAGATGGGGGCGAAGCTGATCGTCCGCCCCGGTCAGATGGCCGTCTTCGTCAACGAAGGCAAACTCGCCGACCGCTTTATGCCGGGAACCTATACGCTGAAAACGGCGAACCTGCCGATTCTGACCACGCTGCTGAGTCTGCCCTACAACTTCGAGTCGCCGTTCAAGGCGGAGGTCTACTTCATCCGCACCACCGAACAGCTCGACCGGAAGTGGGGCACGGCGACGCCGGTGATGATGCGCGACGCCGATTTCGGCATTGTCCGGCTGCGCGCCCGCGGCTATTTCTCCTACAAGGCGGGGACGGAAAACGAGCTGATTTCGCGGTTCGTCGGCGCCCGGTCGGAGTTTTCCTGCTCCGACATCGAGGGGCAGATCAAGGCGAAAGTGGTGTCCCAGCTCTCCGACGCGCTGGGCGAATTGAAGATTCCGGCGCTGGAACTCGCTTCGATGTACAACGAGATCGGCGAAAAGATGATCGAAAACCTGTCGCCGCAGTTCGCCGCGCTCGGGTTGGAAGTGATCGATTTCGCGGTGGAGAACATTTCGCTGCCGGACGAGGTCAACGCCGCGCTGGACAAACGGGCCAGTGTCGGCTCCCTCTCCGATGTGATGCCCGCCTACACCCAGATGCAGGCCGCCGATGCGATGCGCGCCGCCGCCGACAATCCGGGCGGAGCGGGCAATATGATGGGGATGTTCGTCGGGGCGCAGCTGGCCGGAATGACCGGCCAGGCGGCCGCGAAAGCGGCGGAACCCGCCCCCGCCCCGGCAACCCCGCCGCCGCTGCCCGCCGCGGTCGCCTATTTCGTCGGCCGCAACGGCAAGCAGGAGGGGCCGTATTCGGTGGAGGAATTGCGCGCCCAGGCGCTCGCCGGGACGTTCACAAAGGAGTCGCTGGTCTGGACGCAGGGCATGTCCGGCTGGCAGGCCGCCGGAACGGTCGCCGAGCTCGGCGGCATGTTCGCCTCGGTCCCCCCGCCGCTCCCCTAGGCCGAGTGACGATTGATTGCGGAAGGAACCTGCAGATCATGAAATTATGGATGATGCTCGTATTGTCCGGCCCGGCCGTTTTTCTGACGGGGTGCTGTGCCGGGAAGGATGTTTCCGATGACGGGGAGAAGCTGATCCGCGTTCCCATGGTGCGCCAGGCCACCGATCATACCTGCGGCGTGGCGTCCCTGCAATCGATCCTGGGATATTACGGGTTCGACTGCCGCGAGGATATTCTTGCTGAAAAGCTCCGGGTCCGGGATCATGCGGAGGTCAAGGAGATCGAACGGTATATGCGCTCCCTCGGATTCAAGGTGAGCCAGTATCGGGAGATGTCTCTCGAACAGCTGACCTCCCTGACCGACCGGGGGCTGCCGGTTCTCGTCTGTGTGCAGGCCTGGGA
>CAYSZM010000329.1:0-2918 GCA_964435365.1 uncultured Victivallis sp.
ACTGGAGCCAATGTCCGGAATCGAACCGGAGACCTATTCATTACGAGTGAATTGCTCTACCGACTGAGCTACATTGGCTTATCCGCTTTTTAAGATAACTCCGTTTTCCGGAAATTCAAATTATCCGGAGAAGAAAATCCGATTTTTCGCTTCAGAAACCGCCTCCCGGGTTCTCTTCTCCTGCGCGGAAGGTTGTCGGCGTACACCCGGTGTATCTCCGGAACACCGTCGAGAAGTACAGCGAATTCCGAAATCCCAGGCGCTCCGCAATCTCCTTGAATGAAAGATGACTCCCGCGTACCAGCTGCACCGCACTCTCCATCCGCAATTTGTTCCAATACGCCTGCGGCGACACCCCCAGACCCTCACGAAACAGTCGCGTCAGCGTCGCCCGGCTCGTTCCCAGTTCTTCGGCCAGCCCCCCGATCGATTGATGGCTGCCGCGGTTCGACTCCATCGTCCATACCGCCCGCGTGAGCAACGGCGGCAGTTTCGCTTCCGCTTCGGCATGGTATTTCTCCGCAAGCGCCAGAAGAAAAGCGTATCCCTGACTGGAATTCTCGGCGGCATCCTCCCTGCGCTTGCCCGCCAGCAACTCCGCAATCCGGTCGAAGCGCTCCCGCAACGCAGCGGCTTCGCCGGGCGCCTTGAAATTCAACCGGCGGCAGCCGGTCATCCCCAGCGATTCCACCAGCACTTTCACAATTCCCCCGGAAATAATCACCTGAACTTGTCTGCCCTGTTGCTCCGGACCGTTCTCTAGGCGGACATCCGAGCCCGGCAGCGTGACGTACAGTTCGCCCGGCCGCAGCCGCTCCTGCCGGCCTTCCGTCTCGTAGACGGTCTCCCCCTCCAGTTGCAATTCCAATGCAATGCAGGCATAATTGCAGCGGCGAATCCACCAGCTCCCGCGGCGGAGTTTGTCCGAATAATGGTGCGGCCAGACCGCCAGCGAATACGGATGCACGTCATACCACTGCTCTTCGCGAAACTTTCGGAGCGTTTTCGCATATCCGGCCGAGAAGAAATCCCGGGATCGCGGCGTACGTTCCTGAACGGAAGTCGCGGCGCTGCTGGAAAATGGCATTTTTTCGTCCTTTCCGGATAATTTGAATATCTCTGATTCAAATTTATATATATTCCGGCATTTTTCAAGTTGGCTTTCCGTACTTTCTTTGATAAAATATGAATAGAAATATCACTCCAACCGGAAAGGGACGCATCATGAAGAAAAACGGAAACACATCCGCACAGTCAACCCGTTTCACGCTGATAGAGCTCCTCGTGGTGATCGCGATCATCGCCATTCTCGCTTCCATGCTCCTCCCCGCGCTCACCCGCGCCCGGGAAAGTGCAAAAAGCTCCTCCTGCCTGAACCAGCTCAAGCAGTGCGGCAGCGCCCACATCATGTACGCCCAGGATTATGCCGGAATGTTCATCTACAAAGGGCCCAACGATACCGGCACCTCCTCTAAAATGTTCGGCAGTTACCTGCTCGCCACCTACGGCGGGGGCGCCGCTTACCTCCCCTATACGGAACTCACCGTGGCGGGGAAGTCCGGACGGTTTTCGCAGATTTTTTACTGCCCGAGCGTCCGCGCGCCGTATGCGGAAGGCGAGGGCGGGGACAAATTCGAATGGCGGACCTATGGGATGCCCGCCTACAGCTACTACATCGGCGGCTCCCCCACCGACATCACCCGGGATCTCGGATCGTTTATCCATAAATTCCGGATCGGCTCCTCTGAACGCGGATGTTATTTCGTCCAGAACCGCATGAGGAGTCCCGGCCAAACCATCCTGATGGCGGATTCGGGCATTTCCAATCAGCAGGGCGGCGCTGCCGTCGGACTCCAGGCTTCCGAAATGCACCTGGTTCTCTCCACCATGGCCGCCAAACAGAGCCTGATGCTGCGCCATTCCGGCCGCGCCAATTCCGTGTACGCCGACGGCCACGCCGCCAATGCCGGAATCAATGGCTACCGCAGCAGCCCCATGCAGATCAAGAATTTTGTGGACGGCAACGCCGACCTGGTCCGCGTCGACTGAATCACCAACCCGAAAGAATGAAATCATGAAACTCCTGCTGGCATCGCTGGCCGCAATTCTGCTGCCCGGAATTTCCATCCTCGCCGCCGCCCCCTCCCTGCCCGAAGAGATCGCGTTCCGGGAAGACGGCCGATTCACGGTCGGCGGAATGACGTTTGAAATCGGAATCATGAATCCGCAATGGCACGGCGTCGCCAATCCGAAGTGGCGGGAAGTGAAATCCCGGATCGACCGCTCCGGCGCAACGGTGAAGGGCGTCGCCCTGATCGACGGCGGCAAGGGAAACGTTTCCGAAACGGTCCTGCCCGTCTCGGACCGAATCTTTTCACTGGAAAGCTCCGTCGAATTCGACTCGCCTATCAAACTCAACCGCATTTCGGGCACGTTCTCCCTGCCGCTCGGACGCAGTTCAGTCGAAATCGACGGCAGAAGGCTGGCGGTGCCGGAGACATTCCGCGACATGAAACTTTACTCCGGCAAGCCGCGCGAGATCATCCTGCGCGGATACGGCGCAATCGAACTGGGTATAACCGGCATGAGCGAAGTGCTGATTCAGGACAACCGCAAATTCAAGAGCGATACCGTCAGCGTCATGTTCCTTTTTTCTCCATCGGCCGGAACCGTCTCCTCGGCTTCGTTGAAGCTCGGCTTCGAACTGCGGCATGTGGCGGGACGAAGCGTACCGCTCGACGCGTTTGCCAACCGCGCCTTCCGCGACGAACCGGGCGCACCGTCTCCCGGCTGGACCGCGCAGGGACCGGAAGAAGACCTGCTGGCGTTCCGTCCCGGCCGAATCGCGGCGCAGGGCGTTGAGTTCGACGTTTCCCCGAAAGGGGCGGTCGCCGTCGGCGGCGAAAAACGCGGCGGCG
>CAYSZM010000330.1:0-2910 GCA_964435365.1 uncultured Victivallis sp.
CAGGTAGGCCAGCGCCGCCGCGTAGGCGGCCTTCCCGGTCCACACCGGGTCCGGCACCAGGCCGTTCCGCTTCTGGTCGAGCGCCAGGTAGAGCACCCGGTTGTAGACTTCGAGCGCCCGTTCGAGGTCGTCGGAGAGTTCGCGGCATTTGCCGAGTTTGTAGAGGCTCTGGAGCCGCAGCCGCGGGTCCGAATTGTCTTCCGCCAGCGCCTCGTACAGTTCGGCGGCCGCCTTGAGGTCGGCGGGGTCCAGCGTTTCGGCGTAGATGCTGTAGCGGGTGTCGGCGATCCGCCCCGCCGCGATGCGGCCGAAGAGTCCGGCCGGACGCAATTCGCGCGCCTGGGTGTAAAACGCCAGCGCATTCTGGTAATGCCCCGCGTCGGCTTCGAGATTTCCCGCCGTCATCGCCGCGTCGGCAGTGAACGGACCGGTCGGGTACTTCTTGAGCAGCGTATTGAGCAGCGTGAGCGCGCCGGTAGCGTCTTTCGAGGCGGCGGCGATGGCGGCGCGACGGTAGAGCATCTCCGCCGCAACCTCCGGTTTTTCGGCCGCCTTGCGTTTTTCCAGCAGCGCGAGCTGGGCTTCCGCCCCCTTGTTGTCTCCGGACGTCTGGAGATAATCGGCCAGCTGGAGGCGCGCCTCAATGCCCGCCGCCGAATCCGGAAACGTGTCATCCAGCAGTTTCAACGCCTTTTCGATGTCTTCGAGGCGGTTGCCGAAGCAGCCGGACTGCATGGCCAGATAGAGCGCGCGCGGCGCGTCCTCCGGCGTCGGTTTCAAGGCGGCGTAGCGGAAGAAACCGTCCGCCGCCGCCGTGAAGTCGCGCAGCGCCAGCGCCAGTTCCGCCGCAGAAAGCATCGCCGCCGGGGCGAAGCCGGAATCGGGGTGCTGAACCAGGAACCGTTCGTATTCGCTGCGCGCCGCCGCCGCCTGTCCCCGCTTCTCGAGCAGGAAGGCGCGGAAGTATTCGGCGGCGATGCGGTGTTGCGGATCGCGGGCGTCGCGCAGTTTCTCCGCCACCGGCGCGGCGTCGGTGTAGCGTTTGAGCGGAATCAGCGACTGGAGCAGCCAGAACCGCGCGGCTTCCGCGTTCGGCCCGTTGTCATCGGCGACGGTCTGCATCAGCTTGGCCGCTTCCGCGTAATTCCCACGCCGGTAGAAATGTTCGCCGAGCAGGAGCCGCCCTTCCTGTTTCTGGGCCGGAGTTTCGGCCTGGTCGATCAGGTAGCGGAGCATGGTTTCGGCGACGTCGAACATTCCGGCGTCGGAAGCGGCGACCGCCGCCTCCCGTGCCGCAATCAGGCGGCTGGAGGCCGGAATCCGGTTGTCGCCGGTGATTTTCGAATAGAGATCGACCGCCTGCTTGCCGTCGCCGGCGCGGGCGAGCAGCCGTGCGCCGCGCATCAATAGACCGGTCCGGTCCGGCGCGTCGGGGAAGAAGTCGAGGTAGCGCCGGACCGTATCCGCCGCCTGCGCCGGGTTGCTTTCCGCCTGAAGGTTGATCAGCTCCCGCAATGCGGTCTGCCGCTCGGGGTCGGACCCGGCCAGGTCGAACGCATCCTTCCACAGCTCTTCGGCCGCGGCCGGCTGTTTCTTCGTCACCGCCAGCTTGGCGCCGTCGGAGGCGAGAAGATAGAGGATCGGGGCCGGATTCTTCCAGCCCTGTTTCCGCAGGATGTTCCAGCGGGTCTGGAATTGTCCGAACTCTCCGCTGCGCAACAGATTGAGCAGTTCGAGCCGATTCCACTGCTCCGGATCGGCGGCGCGGAATTTGCCCGCCTTCAGCAGGGCGGCGGCCTCGTTCAGCTTTCCGGCTTCGAGCAGGGTGAAAATCCGCGCTTCATGGGCGCGCCGGGCCCAGTCCGGGAGGTCGGCGTTTTCATTTTCAAGCCGTTCGTATTGCTCGAGCGCCCCTTTGAAGTCGCCGCGGCGGAGCCGGGATTCGCCGACGCCGAGACCGGCGGCGCACGCATCGCCCGGATCGGTGGCGCCGGCCGCCAGCGTGGCGAAGAATTTCTCCGCATCGCCGTAACGCTTTTCCGCCATCAGGATTTGTCCGGGCAGCATCCCCGCCGAGCGGGCGGGAAAGCGGGTACGGTACTCGGCCAGCAGCTGCTTCGCGCCGTCGACGTCGCCGCCGCGCAGTTTCGCTTCCGCCATGGAGAGGGTGTTCCTGCTCCACAGTTCGGCGTCATCCCCGGCGATCTGCCGGGCGTTGGCGAAAAATTTCGCGGCGCTGTGGTAGTCTCCCGCCGCCAGCGCCTCTTCTCCCAGCCGCCGTTCCGAGGCTTCGTCGGCGGAAAGCGGCAGGACCGACGCGAACAACAACGCGCCGGCCGCCGCCATCATGGTCAATGCCGTTTTCAAACGCATCACCGTATGGAAAGGGTTATTCTTCGGTTCCGGCGGGGGCTTCGGCTTCGTCTTCCCCGATCTCGTGGACGACGGTTTCGCCGCCTTTGATCTTGGCGTTGATCTTGTCGGCCAGCTTCTGCTGGAGTTCGGGAGAACCGGCGATCATCGCCTTGGTCTGGTCGCGGCCCTGGCCGAGCTGCTCGCCGTCGAGGCTGAACCAGCTCCCGCGCTTTTCCAGAATGCCCATGTCGGTCGCCACGTCGAGGATCGAACCCGCCTTGGAGATGCCTTCGTTGTACATGATGTCGAACTCGGCCTGCCGGAACGGAGGCGCCATCTTGTTCTTGATCACTTTGACCCGCGCCCGGTTGCCGATGATGTTGCCGGCCGGGTCCTTGATGACGCTGGTCTTGCGGATGTCCAGCCGGATCGAGGCGTAGAATTTGAGCGCGTTGCCTCCGGTGGTGGTTTCGGGGTTGCCGAACATCACGCCGATCTTCTCGCGGATCTGGTTGGTGAAGATGATGCAGGTTCCGGTCCGCGCCACCACGCCGG
>CAYSZM010000331.1:0-2894 GCA_964435365.1 uncultured Victivallis sp.
GTCGATGAAGTCCTCTGCGGCGACCCGAACGACCCGCACCCGCTGCGGCAGGGGGCGAAGGGGCTGATGGCCAAGTATTCGAGCGAACCGCTCGGCTATTACGGCGGAAGCGACCGGCTCAATTATGACTGGCAGAACGATTACCGCGATCACCGCGACGATTTTTCGCGCATCGAAACGCTGCTCGGCGAACCGTGCCGGGTCACCGCCGACAACGGCTGGTTCGCCTACAAGATGGGCCGCGGCCAACTTGTCTCGGGCAAATACTATCTGCTTGAAATCGAATATCCCGAGGATGTCTCGCGGAATTTCCTGATCTCCAACCGCCAATACACGCGCGGCAACTTCGGGTTCAGCACCGGGAGCGCGCTGTGGGATTCGCCGAACCGCCAGCGGTTCATGCAGAAATTCGACCTCCCGCTGTCGCAGATTTTTCAGAAGCAGCGGACCATCATGTACGCGGTGCGCGACACCGATTGGATCGGCATTCACACGCTGGGCAGGCGCTCTTCGCCGTTCTCGGCCGGGGCGGCGGTCCACGCCATCCGCCTCTACGAGATCGGCGGCGAGGCGGAATTGGGCAAATTCGCGCTCGAAGCCGAGGAGCCGGAGGGCCTGCCGCGCCGTCTCGCGGGCTTTCTCAACGAGGACCTGACGCCGGAGCCGGACGCGCCAGTCCGCTACCGGATCTACGGCTTCAACTGCTTCGCGCCGCTGACGCTCTCGTACTGCGGCACCGCGCTGGCGCGGTCGGTCGGCAACGACGGCGGAGTGCGCTTCCCGAGCCGCCTCTTCGGGCCGGACGGACTGCGGAACCCGATGGCGCTCAAACACCCCGGTTATTACCATCTTGAGCCGCATTTCCTCGAACGTTTTCTGCGGCTGGGGAGCGAACAGAAGCTCGCCGTCTTCCCGGTGCTCGAATACGCCGGAACCGGACAGTTTCCGCCCGAGGCGTTCGCCGTCAATCCGGACGGAACGCCGGTCGTCTACCGCTGGGGCAGCGCCGGCGGCCCCGGCGGAGTCCGGGTGGCGAACAAGTTCAAGGACGGCCTCGCCATCGACATGGCGCACCCGGCGGTCGGCGAGGACATGGCGAAACTGGTCACCGAGCTGGCGGACCGTTACCCGGACCTCGGCGGAATCGTGCTGACGCTGCGCTTCCAGGCGTGGCAGGTCGGGTTCGGCCGCGAAACGCTCGAACGCTTCGCCCGCGACTGCAACGTCAAACTGCCGGAGAAGGATGCCGGAAAATACGTCTGTCGCCATCACCTCAGGCGTTTCATGTCGTGGTATTTCGAGCGGAAACGGGAGAATTTCCTGACCGCCGCCGCGGCGCTCCACGCCCGGCATCCGGAGATGAAGCTGTTCATCCTCAACTACAACAACGGCGACGACAATCTCTCCTTCGGCAACCCGCTCTACTTGCAGGGAGCGAAAAAGGCGGATTTCGTCGCGCCGGGCGGCGTCGCCTTCCCGGACCTCTCGAATGTCGACCTTGTGAAACAGATGGAGGATTACACCCGGCACGAGAACCGGGAGATGAGCATCGGCATGAACCCGCCGCTCTACAACAATGACCGCAATCTATGGAATCTCGCGCCGGTGCGCTACCCCTATACCACCGGCAACGCCGGATTCCTGGATAAATTCCGGACCGGCGAAGGCAGCGCGCTCTGTTTCTGGGGGCTCTACAACGAAGACACCGTCGGCTACGACACCTTCGTCAACGTTCCTGCCGCACTGCACGGCGGAGAGGCGGCGGGGCGCTATTCAATGCTCGACCAGGTGCTTTCGATGGCGGCGGCGGACCCGTTCGTGATGTTCTTCCGGGGGGGCGAGTGCAACTTCGGTTATGCGGAGCCGGTGCGCGAATTCATGAAGGCCTACCGGGCGCTCCCGGCGCTTCCGTCGCAGGTGATCCGGACCGCGTCCGATCCGGGCGTGGTGATCCGGCGCTGCGACACGCCGAAGGGCGTTTACCTTGCCGTCATCAATACCGGACTTGCGGAGAAACCGGCCAAGGTGACGATTCCGGCGGAAGGGCTCGGTGGCGGGACGCTGCGGAACCTTTCGACCGGGGAACGGCTGAAGGCGGCGGACGGCGCGTTTGCGACCACCGCGCTCCCGGTCAGCCTCCAGGCGTTCAAGGTCGAACCGTGAGGAGGGCGGCGGCGTTTCTCGCGGCGCTTCTGCTGGCCGGGTGCGCCGCCGGCTTCACGCCGGAAGACGAGGCGCTCGCGCTCCGGGTGGCGAACGACCCCGCATTTTACCGGAGCGGGAAGGGAACTCCGGCGGAGTTCATGACCAATAAGTGCGAATACAGCGGGATCACCTGCCGCACGGTCCGCAACGGTCCGGGGGAAGATTACGCTTACTGCGTCGCCAAGCTGGCCGGAATTTATCGCGATGCGCAGCTCGGCTTCGCCTGGAACGAGCCGCAACCCCGCTGGACCCTGTCGGAACTCGCCGCCGCGCCATGCATCGACGGGCTGGTTTCGGAGCCGGAGTGGCGCGGGGCCCGCCTCTGCTCCGGGGAATTTCCGCTGAGCGAAACCGTTCGCCGTGAATACGAGACAAGCCGCTGGTATTTCGGGGTTTCCGGCGACGCATTCCATGCCGCCGCCGTGTTTGCCGACCCGGAGATCACGGTGTTCCGGGACCGCCGGCAGGGGACGCCGGAACCGCTCTATCTAGCGGACTGCTTCGAACTCTTCCTCCGCCCGGACCTGCGGAGCCGGGACTATTACGAGATTCTGGTCAATCCGGAAGGCGCGCTCTGGTGCATGCGCCAGAGATTCCGCGAAACCGGCTCCTGGGACACGCTCGACGCCGACTGCAACCCCGGAATCACCGCCGCCGCGAAACGCATTCCCGGCGGCTGGTCGGTCGAA
>CAYSZM010000332.1:0-2892 GCA_964435365.1 uncultured Victivallis sp.
TGGTCAAGCAATTCGCGCGCGAACAGACGCAGCAGGGCGCGGCGCTGCTCGACGTCAATTTCGGGCTCTCCGGCATCGACGAGGCGGAGACGATGCGCCGCGCCGTCGGGCAACTGGTGCTGACGACCGACACGCCGCTTTGCATCGACTCGACCAACCCGGAGGCGGCGGAGGCGGGGCTGCGCATCTACCCCGGCCGCGCGCTCTTCAACTCGATTTCGCTCGAAGAGGACCGCATCAAAACCGTCCTGCCGCTCGCCGCGAAGTACGGCGCGATGCTGGTGCTGCTGCCGCTCACCGAATCGGGCATCCCGGAAACCGCCGAAGAGCGCCTTGCGGTGCTCGACAAAATCATCGAGCACGCCCGGCCCTACGGCTACACGCCGGAGGAGTTCGTCGCCGACGCGCTCATCATGACCATCTCGGCCAGTCCGGGTGCGGCGAAGACATCGCTCGACTTCATCGAACAGTGTACCCGCAAGGCGGGAATCGCCACCATCTGCGGGCTCTCCAACGTCAGCTTCGGCCTGCCCAACCGCGCCATTGTCAACCAGACCTTCCTCGGCATGGCGCTGGGGCGCGGACTCACGTCTGCCATTGCGAACCCGGCCGCGCCCGGCGTCATGGACGCGATCACGGCGGGCGACGCCCTGACCGGGCGGGACAATCGGCTGGAACGTTTTCTCACCCGCTTCGCCAACACCGTGGCGGCGGCTCCGGTCGCCCCCGAGAACGACACCCGCCCCGCCGACCGGAAGATGTACGACGCCGTGATCCAGGGCCGTCAGGAGACCGCGCTTGCGCTGCTCGACGAACTGATTGCGGCAGGACTCGAACCGGGCAGGATCGTCGATGACATCCTGATTCCGGCGATCACCGACGTCGGCGACCGCTTCGAACGCAAGGAGTACTTCCTACCCCAGCTCATGCAGAGCGCGGCGGCGATGCAGAAGGCGATGGAGAAGCTCGAACCGTTGCTGCAAAGCGGCGGCGGCCATGCCGACGGCCCGGTTTTCGTGCTCGCCACCGTCAAGGGCGACATCCACGACATCGGCAAGAACATCGTCGCCTTGCTGCTCAAGAATCATAATTTCCGGGTGATCGACCTCGGCAAGGACGTTCCGGCGGAGATGGTGGTCGAAACCGCCATCCGCGAGAAAGCTTCCCTGATCGGGCTCTCGGCGCTGATGACCACGACCATGCCGCAGATGAAGGTGGTGATCGACCTCGCCCGCGAACGCGGACTGGACATCCCGATCCTGGTCGGCGGCGCGGCGGTGGACGAATCGTTCGCCGAATCGATCGGCGCGGTCTACGGCTCCGATGCGATGGCGGCGGTGCGCAACGCCTCCCGATTGCTCGGATTGCTCTGAATCCGAAAACCGGGTCTTGCATTCGACACTTTGCGGTCTATATTCTCTGCGTAGCCGGAAATTTTACCGCATAGGGATGGGAAATACACGAAAATGGACGACCCGGTTCAACTGTCGCCGCGCATCATTCGGCGCGGCATGCATCTTTCGATTCTGTCGGCGGTGTTGTTCAGCGTATTCGCCGCCGCGAGCGCCGGGGCGATCTTCACCGGGCTGCTCCGCTCGATCCGCCTCACCAATCCGCAGATCGGCATGATCATGTCGCTGCCGCTCCTGTTCCCGCCGATGCAGATCGCGGGGGCGTACCTGCAGCGGCGCTACTTTCACCGCAAACGGTTCTGGCTGACCTGCTCGGTGACGACCTATACGCTCTACCTGGTCCTGATCGCGCTGGTCACGGTCTGGTTCCGGCTGCCGGCGGGGATGGCGTTCGCGCTGTTTCTGTCGATCTATGCGCTGGTCCAGGTGTTCACCCAACTCCCGGGCTCGACCACCCTTTCGTGGCTGGGAGAGCTGGTGCCGCGCCGCGAAAGCGCATCCTTCTGGAGCCGCCGCACCGGGTTCGCCGGAATCACCACCATGATCGGCGGCGTCGGCCTCGGCAAACTGGTCGACCTGCTCGGCCGCGAGGCGTCGTTCACCTATGTCGTGGTGATGCTGATCGGGATTCTCTTCGGCTATCTGGCGACCTTCTCTTTCGCGGGCGCGGTCGACCCTGACCCGGAACCGCGCCGCGGCGCCGGATTCCTCGCGCTGGTCAAAGAGACCTGGCAGAACCGCGAATACCGGCTGCTCACCGGCTTTTTCGGCTATCAGTCGCTGCTCGCCTGGCTGTCGACCGGCTTCATTTTCGTCTATCTCCAGGCGGAGAACGGCATGAATTTCTCGATGATGACCATCCAGATCATGCTGGCGGCGTCGGCGCTGGTGGCGTTCCTGTCGGCCTACTTTTTCCGCGTGGTCGGGTCGAAATACGGCCGCAAGCCGGTGCTGATTTTGTGTACGTCGCTCAAGGGGGTGGAGTTCATCCTCTGGGGCATCCTCCTGCCGCTCAACGGAATCCTCGACACACTCGGCGTCTGGCTGGCGAACCGGGCCGCCGCGCTGTGGGGCGGCGGGCCGGTCGAATTCCCGCCCGGCGTATTCGGCGCGCTGCCGGTGTTCCTGCTCGGCGGCTTCGTCAACATGGGGATCGCGTCGGCGCAGACATCGCTGCTTACCTCGCTCGGGAACAAGCGGATCCAGAGCATGGCGATCGGCCTCTTTTTCTCGATTGTCGGGCTCTGCGGCGTGGTCACCGGGTCGGTTTCGGGGTATCTCTACAACTTTCTCGACGCGCTGCCCGCGGTGCAGAATTCGCCGCTGAACCCGTTCAATGTGCTGGCGCTCTGTTCGTCGTTCGGCTTTTTCAGCAGCATCTTCCTGCTGCGGAAATTCCATGAGGACGGCGCGGCGCCGACCGGCGACATGGTCCGCACGCTGCTTTCGCAAAATCCGATCCGCGCGGTCTACCAGGCGA
>CAYSZM010000333.1:0-2878 GCA_964435365.1 uncultured Victivallis sp.
GTGGCGGCGGCAGAGTTCGGCGGCGACGCCGAGCCCCTGGCCGAGCGCGGCGCCGGTCCGCATGGTCCGGCTCGACGAGTGGGCGATATGCGACGCGCTGATCAGGCGGCCGCCGATCAGCAGGTTTTCGATGTTGCGCGAGTAACAGCAGCGGTAGGGGATGCCGTACATCGGCGGAACCGAGTAACTGCGGATGTCGCACTCGCGCCCGTCGGTGAGATGGTCGTCGAGGTTGTGGCCGCCGTAGGCGATGTCGTCCTCATGGACGGCCCCCGCCTCCACCTCGGTCTGGGTGAGCACGTGGTCGCCGTAGAAGCGGCGGCTCTGCCTCCGGCCCGCCTTGGGGCTGATCCACAGCATGTCCCAGTTGCGGTTGGTTTCGCAGCCGGGGGAGTTTTTGATATGGTTCCAGTAGCTCCACATCTGCGCGGTGAGTTCGGCGTTGATCGCGGCGGCGTCGGCGATGGTGTCGCGGTCGCCCCCGGCTTCGGTGATGTAGAGAAAGCGCATGGTTCCGACCGGCGCGCCGCCGTCGAACCGGGCCGCATGTTCGGGGAGCTGGCCGTAGTAAAAATCGGAGAGTTTTCCGTCCCAGACGCGCGGCACGTAGGGCGGGGTGTTGTCCGGCGGAATGAAGCGGACCTCGTGATCGGTCTTGCAGACCAGCGCGGTAAGGCTGGTTCCCTGGATCATCGCCGGAGCCGGATCGGAGGCGCTGCGTTCCTTGTAAACCGACTTCGCTTCGGGGGCGACGGTGTATTCGGCGCCCGCTTCAGCGGCGATATGCCCGTCGCCGGAGGCGTCGATCACGGTGTGGCGCACCCGGATCAGCCGGGTGGCGAACGCGGCGAGGTCTTCCACCTCGACCGCGGCGATGCGGTTCCCCTCCATGACCGGGCGGCGGGCGTAGTGCGATTTGAGAACGGCGACGCCGCTGCGGAGCAGGGTGTCTTCGAGGACGGCTTCGCGGCGGCGGGAGATGTTGTACTTCATGCCCTGGACGGGGGTGCAGGCCTCGGTGTAGGCCTCTTCCTCTTCCAGCTCCTGGACGATGCCGACCTCCAGCCCGTAGGGGTTGTACCAGTGCGCTCCGCGGATTTCGACGCCGAGGTTGGGGCCGGAGTTTCCGCCTAGGACTTCATCCTTCTCGACCAGAATGACCTTCCCGCCGCCGCGCGCTGCCTGAATCGCCGCGCAGCAGCCGGACATTCCCGAGCCGATGACGAGGGTATCGCATTCCAGAGTCTGTACCGCCTGCATAACAAAGCTCCCCGATCCGTTTGCCGCGTCCGGGATACCGGGGAAGACCGATCCCCGCCCGGCGCGGCGTGAACATATTTGTATCATATTATAATACATTAATCCGCGAAAGACAAGTCCGCCGAAAGAGAAGACGCGTTTTTTTATTTCCCGCCGCGATGCAAAATGAGAAGATTTTTGTCCGTTGTCCGTTTGCGAACCCGAAAAATGTGTTACATTAAAAGGCAACACATCTGAAACGAAGGAGTGACGGCGACATGAAAAAGATCCTGCTTCTCGGGGACTCCATCCGCATGGGGTATGATGAATTCGTTCAAAAACGGCTGGAGGGGAAGGCGGAAGTTTTTTATCACGAAGACAACGGGCGGTTCGCGCAATATACGCTCCGCACCCTTGACAATTGGAAGGCGGACCTCAAGCTCGACAACGTCGACCTCGTCCACTGGAACAACGGCCTGTGGGATGTCCTCCACCTGAACGCCGGGGAAGTCGTCGGCGACGGCGAGGCGGAAGGGACCACCCTTCATCGCCCCTCGGCGGAATCGGGCAGGACCGTCGCCTTCGACAAAGACCCGCTCACTCCGCCGGAGATGTACGGTTACATGATCGGCCGCATCCACCGCCGGATCGGGCAGCTCTTTCCGGGCGCGAAAATCGTCTTTGCCGCATCCACGCCGGTCATCGAAGAACAGGCCACCTGGGCCTTCCGCTCCAACGCGGAGATCCGGCAGTACAACGAGATCGCGCGGAACATCCTCGCTCCGTCCGGCGTTCCGTTCAACGACCTCTACTCGTTCGCCGAAAAAAACTGCGCCCGTCTCCATTGCGACTGGGTTCACTACACCCCCGAGGGCAGCGATCTCCTCGCCTCCGAGGTCGTCCGCTTTCTCGGGTTTTAGCGAAAAAACGGTCAGCGGCTCGACTCGCGGCGGTAGCGGAGCGGCGACAGGCGGAATCTCGCCTTGAACAGCCGTGAAAAATAGAATTCGCTGCCGATGCCGCAGAGTTCGGCCACCGTCCCCACCGGGTGCGGCGTGCCGGTCAGCAGCACCGCCGCCAGTTCCAGCCGGCAGTTGATCAGGAACTGCTGCGGCGGGAGTTTCGCGATCGTCTTGAACAGCCGCCGGAAGTGGTGGCTTGTCAGGTTGCGTTTCGCCGCTTCCGCCGTAAAATCCCACGGTTTTTCCGGATGATTCCGCACTTCGGCCACCAGGTGCCGGAAGTACTCTTCGTGGAACGCGGGAAGCTGCGGCTCCTCCGCCGCCGCCTCGTGGAGCTGAAGCAGCAGGTCTTCGTAGAGCAGCACCGCGCGCGGCGGCGTCAGCGGCGCGGAGCGGCGCAGCAGCTTCATGATCCGCAGCATGGTGTCGAGGAAGCGCTCCGGGTCGGCGATCTTCCGCACCGGGTTTTCGTCGTCGAGCGGCAAGAGCCCGCTTGCCACATACCGCTCCACCCGTTCCCCGCAGGAACAGATGAAATTGTGATGCCGCGTCTCGCCGGGGAAAACGCCGTATTCGAAGAACGGCCCCGGATGCGAAATGAACACGCACGGACCCTCGTATTCCATTCGCGGCCCGCGGTCCAGCGCCAGGTAGAACCGCCCGGCGTGGTTGTACTG
>CAYSZM010000334.1:0-2877 GCA_964435365.1 uncultured Victivallis sp.
TTATCCGTACCGGGACCCCGAGCTCGAGTGCGTCGATACGGTCATTCAACGGGAACTGTGATTTTAAACCATGAAACATGAACTGCCGGTAGCCTCCCACGTCACCGACCTCATTGCCGAACTTCAGGACGGAGGGTATGAAGCCTATATCGTCGGCGGCGCGATCCGCGACCTGCTGCTCGGGCGGAAACCCAAGGATTTCGACATCTCCACCTCGGCCACGCCGGAGGAGGTCCGGGCGGTGTTCGGTCGCCGCTCGGCCCGGATCATCGGGAAGCGGTTCCGGCTGGTCCACGTCATGTTCGGCGGCGAACTCTTCGAAGTGAGCACCTTCCGCCAGGCTCCCCTGCGCACCGGGGAATCGACCCGCAAGGAGTTGCCGGAAAACATGATCCTCTCCGACAACTCATTCGGCACCGCCGAGGAGGACGCCTGGCGGCGCGACTTCACGGTCAACGCGCTCTTCTACGACCCGGTCCGTTCCGAATTGCTGGACTACACCGGGCAGGGGATCGACGACATCCGCAACCGCGTCGTCCGCGCCATCGGCGACCCCCGGCTCCGCTTTGAAGAGGACCCGGTGCGGATGCTCCGCGCGCTGAAGCTGATCGGGCAGTACGATTTCACCATGGATTCCGCGACCGAGAACGCGCTGTTTTCGCAGCTGGACCTGATCCGGCTGGCGTCGACCTCCCGCCTCGCGCTGGAGCTTGAGAAGATTCTGGCCGGTTCCTACGGCGACAAGCAGTTCCAGGCGTTCCACGACTACGGTCTCTTGCCCTATTTCCTCCCCGAACTCAATGCGGCGTGGGATACGCCGTGCGGCAATTACGCGCTCAGTCTGCTCAACGAGCGCAACTGCCGGGTTCGCGAGGGGGTCTACCGCAACAGCGTTTCGCTGGCTATGGCGGTGTTGGCGCTGCCGTTTATCGAGCGCGAATGCGGCGCGGAGCCGGGCGGGCTGTGGAGCCCCGGCCCCGACTCGACCGCGGCGATCCGCGGCGTGCTCGATTCGCTGTTCAAACCGCAGACGATGATGAACCGCATGACCATGTCGGCGGAACGGGTGCTGATTCTGCAATCGCTCTTTGCCGACGAAAAGGCGAAGGAGCGGATGCTCGAAACCAAGTCCTATCCCCACGCCCGCGAGCTGATGCTGATCCGCCTCGCGGTCGCCGAGGGCGACATGGAGAGCGCCGAACGCGAGTGGCCGGCGGCCGTGCCGCGCCGCCGCCGCCGCAGCGAGGAATCCGCTCCGGAGGAATTCGGCGGCGGGGAAGAGGAGCGCCGTCCGAAGCGGAGAAGGCGCGGCGGCCGTTCGCGCCGACGCGAAAAAGGAGCCGCTCAGGGATGAAGTTCTCCCGGAGAGTGACCGTTTTTTTTCTGGCGGCGGTTGTCGCTCTGGTTCCGGTCGTCTTTGCGGCCGAGACGGCCGAAGCGGGCGAGAGCGTTCAGATGAATCCGGTGACCGGCAAGCCGGTCGCCTACGCCGGGCAGTTTTCCAGCGCCCGGGTCATGGTGCCCGATGTTTACCGGCCGAAGATGCGCGAGATGCGCGGCGTCTGGATGGCGACGGTGGAGAACATCGACTTTGCGCCGCACACCGACGCCGCCGCGTTCCGGCGCGATTTCCTGACGGCGGTGGAGAATCTTAAAAAAGCCAATTTCAACGCCGTCGTCTTCCAGGTGCGGCCGATGAACGATGCGTTTTACCCCTCGAAACTGAATCCGTGGTCGCGCTGGATGACCGGGACGGAGGGGCGCGGGCTCGGGGCGTTCGATCCCCTCGACTTCATGGTCAAAGAGGCGCACCGGCGCGGGCTGGAGTTCCACGCCTGGCTGAACCCCTACCGGGTGGTTTCCTCAACGAAACTGCGCAAAATGGCCTATCTCAATACGCTGGACCGCAACAACTTCGCCCGCCGCAACCCGCATTGCGTGCTGGAGGTGAAGCGTGCGGACGGCGCCTGGTCGCTGCTGTTGAATCCGGGCGACCCGCGGGTGATCCGGCACATTCTCGCCACGGTGCGCGAGATCGTGGAGAATTACCCGGTCGATGCGATTCACTTCGACGATTACTTCTACCTTTACGGCGGGATCGGCACCGCCGACTACAGCACGTTTCACCAGTACAATCCCCGCGGGCTCGCGTTGGAGGACTGGCGGCGGGCGAACGTCGACGCCGTGGTGCGCGGGGTCAAGAACGAGCTCACCGCGTACAACCGGCGGAGCGGACGCAAGGTGGTTTTCGGTATCAGTCCGTTCGGGATCTGGGCGAACCGCAAGGATATGTCGGCGGGTTCGCTGACGGGGGGGCTGCAATCGTTCTTCGTCCAGCACGCCGACACCCGCGGTTGGGTGAAAAAGGGGTGGATCGACTACATTGCGCCGCAGATTTACTGGCCGTTTTCGCAGGATGTCGCGGCTTATGCGGCGTTGGCGGACTGGTGGTCGGAGGTGGTGAAAGGGACCAACGTGAATCTTTACATCGGCCACGCCGCCTACCGGCTGGGAGCGGAACGCCGATGGCCCGCCGGCGAGCTGGCCGACCAGCTCAGGTACAATAACAAACGCAGCGAGATCGACGGTTCGATCTTCTTCTCGTACCGCAACGTCTTCACGCCCTCGAACCGCGCGATGCGGGATGGGGTGGGGAAGGTGCTGCGCGATTACTGGCGGAACCCGGCCCTGCCGCCGATCTACCGCAACGTCCAGCCCTGAGGAGCGGGTCGAAGACCCGTACCCGGCAGCGGTGGAGTTGACCGTCAGGTCAACTCACCCGCTGCCGCTCACTGCCGGACTTGTCCGGCAATTGAGCTGTTTAGTGAGCGACAGGTTCATGCCTCCGGCGGTTGGGGCGCTTCGCCCCCAAACCCC
>CAYSZM010000335.1:0-2839 GCA_964435365.1 uncultured Victivallis sp.
CCAGCTTTCCGACCGGCTTGCCGACGGTCGCATACTCCGGCGCGTTGCCCCAGCTGCCGCCGATCTTGTTGAAGAGCTGGCTCCGGTTGTCGATGAGGATTGTGTTGGCCGCCAGCGAAGTGAGGTCGTATTGATAGTGAATGGGGCTCCGATAACTGGCCGAGTGCGGGGAGATGATGAAATATTCGCCATACGCGCCGAGATTGATCGAATTGCGTTCCGGCCGCTGGTGGGCGTAGTTGACCCGGGTCGGACCGGCGGTGTAGAGCGAAAGCACGATGCCGTCCGGCTCCCAGCCGGAGCGGATGAAGTTTTCGCCGTTGTCAAACCCCTTGACGAGCGGAAGTTTTTCCGCGGCGGGGGATTGCGGCGGGATGTCCTTCCCGTTCGCGAGATGGACGACCGCCCAGCGCCAGTCGGCGCACTGCCAGTACTGTTTGATCCCGGAGAAATGCTGCCCCAGCCAGGCGGCGAGCCGGTCTCCGTAGATGTCCGTAAGCATCGCAAGCAGCTTCTGGGCGGGGCGCCCCATATAGGAATTGTCTCCGTAGACGACCCGCAGCTCCCTGTTCTCTCCGTCGGCCGGGTAGAGATAGGGATAGGAGAGCCAGACGGGGGAATGGCGCAGGCCGGATTCGTTGAAAAAGCCGACACGCTCCTCCGGACTCATCGCGGCGACGGCGGGAGTGAGGTTGTCCATCGGGTAAGAGAAGTAACCGGTCCCTTCGCCGTAGCTGCCGTCGGTTTCCACGGAATTGTTGACGAATTTGACCAGGGATGATTTCCCCAATTCACACGCGGCGGCGTCCCCGAGATATTTTCCGGTGATATAAGTGCCGGTCCCGACGATGGCGATGAAGTTGTTCACCGCCTTGGTGTCCGTCAGATAGTTCATCATCGGGACAAGCCCCTTTTCCCGCAGGGCCCCGCGGACTTCCGCGAGTTCCGCCGGCGTGAAGAGGTCTTCGGCTCCGCTCATGGTGCAGGAGAGCTTCCACGCGAGCTGCCCGGTTTCAATCATCCCCTGCGGACGCTCCGGCTTGTACTTGCGCAACTCCGCGTGGCACCAGAAATCCAGCGGCAGCCGGGCGATCTGCATGATATGGTCGTGAAGGAACTTCCCCAGCGCCTCGTGTCCGGTCAGCGCGTAGACGATCGACAGCGTCTCCATCTGGAACGACCAGTAGATGTGCCGGTCGAAGCTGCCCATTTTGAAGTACCAGTCGTTCAGGACGTCGACGGAGAACTGGCGCAGCGTCTTCCAGTACTGCCGGCCCATCTCGTTTTCCTCATAGAAATGGGCGAGCTTCAGCAGTCCATCCTTGTCGCCGTAGACCATTCCGGTTTTCCGGGCGGCAAGCCGGTCGTAATCGATCTTGAATTCATCGATGGAATAATTCCGGAAATTCTCCGGTTTCGGCGTTCTCAGTTCGCGGTAGATTGTTTTTTCAGCTGCCATTCCGGTGAGAACTCCGCAAATCAGGGTTGATATCAGGATCGTCTTTTTGAAAATGCACATGGGTTTTCCTCACATGGGCCGGTTCAGATTGTTTACGTTGTAGTACTGCAGGAACCCCAGATCCTTGAAAAACTGTTCCTGTCCCTGATGTCCGCCGACATGTCCGTCGCTGAAAAGGATATTGGCCCGTTCGCCATGGCGCGTGCTGACCAGCCCCTCGGAGCCGGTTGCGCTCGGACTGAGGATGTAAAGCTGCTGCCAGACCGAACCGGACTGCCGCACGCTGTCGCCCAGCAGGAGCCAGCGCGAAGGCAGCTTCACCTTGGACACAATCAGGAAACGGAAGTTGTTCTTGCTGATCTCGAAATCTTCCGCGCCTTTGGTCGAAAAAGACTTGATGCCGTAAATATTGGTGCCGGTGTCCGCCTGGCCTTTGAAGGGCTCGGCGCTCGGGCAGACGGCGGTTGCGGTACTCGGCAGATAGGAGGCGGTGTCCTCCTGCCAGGGAGCGCTGTTGGTAGACTTTCGTCCCCGCAGCCACATGATCCAGGCCCGAGAGGCGCCGGTTCCGCCGTTTTGAAGCGCAATGGTTTCCTTGTTGTCCGCGGCGTAAAAGGCGAAAGCGTTTCCATTCTGCTTGAGATTGTTCATGCAGGTGGAGGATTTTGCCCGTTCGCGGGCCTGATTGAGGGCAGGGAGCAGCATCGAGGCGAGAATCGCAATGATGGCAATAACGACGAGGAGTTCAATCAGCGTGAAATGTCTCTTCATTTGGTCCTTCTCCCTTGTTTCTTGTGACTATCCGGTGACGGCGATGATTCCGAGATTGGCGGCCTGCTCGAAGGCGAGCGCCGCCGGTCCGAAGGCGTGGGGGTCGTTGAGGCGGAATTTCTGCGCCATATACGCCTCCTTGCTGCCGTCGCCCGGGCAGAGGCAGCCGCAGCAGCAGTTGTGGACCGAACCGTCCTGCGCGATGTAGGCAAGATAACCGCGCAGTCCGGCGATCAGGTTCTCCCGGCGCGCCGCCGGAACGATTCCGGCCTCGAGTGCGACGCCGAGCGCGTAGAGGAAGAGCCCGGTCCCCGAAGTCTCCACGAACGAATCCGGGCGGCTCATCTCCTGGTGGAGCATTCCGTGTTCGTCCTGGCAGCGGCAGGCGGCCTCCAGGAAGTCGGCGAGGATGGCTCCGACCGTCGCCTTGCCGGGGTGTCCGTCCGGCAGGGCGCGGAGGGTTCCGGCGAGGCCGAAGAGCCCCCAGCCGTTGCCCCGGCTCCAGTAGTCGTCGGAGAGCTTGTCCGGACCAAGCTTGCCGAGCGACTGGTGGTAGAGTCCGGTGGCGGGGTCGCGGAAGAGTTTCCGCATCGTCTCGAGCTGGCCGAC
>CAYSZM010000336.1:0-2838 GCA_964435365.1 uncultured Victivallis sp.
CTGGTATGGTCTTTTGGTAAAATACCATAGTAAGTCCAGTGACTGACTCAGGAAAGAGAGGTTTTTTTATGGTTTCCATCAAGACTCCGGCGGTGGTGATCGAGCGCCCGTTTGAAGCGGCGTTCCGTCCCGTCGAACTGACCCCGAAACGTCCCGATACCGTGGTTGCCAAGACGCTGTGGAGCGCGATCTCCACTGGCACCGACATGAAGACCTATCGCGGCGAACAGCACCCGGAACAGTGCTACTATCCGCTGGTTCCCGGATACGAGAACATGGGCGTGATCGTCGAAGAGGGCTCGTACGCCCCCGGCCTCAAGGTCGGCGACCGCGTGATGATCAACGAGTGCCGCAAGTATATGGATGCCTGTTCGGCATGGGGCGGCAACACGCTTCTCGTGCACAAGGATTCCGACAACGCGGGCGGCGCGGGCGACCCCATGTGCAAGGTTCCGGACAATGTCTCCGACACCGACGCGGTGCTCGCCTATCTCGCCTGCGTTCCTCTTAAGGGATTGGAGAAGTTCGATTTGCGCCCCACCGACACCGTCGTGGTGGTCGGCGCCGGTATGGTCGGGATTTCGGCCATGCAGCTCTTAAAAATCAAGTGTCCGGGAATCCGGGTGATCGCCATCGAGAAGAACGGATTCCGCCGCGAAATCGCGCAGCACTATGCCGATGCGGTCCTCTGCCACGATGAGACGACGGAACAGAAACTGCTCGACCTGACCGACGGGAAGAAGGCCGACAAGATTATGGAATGCAGCGGAAACGCCGCCGTTCCGGGCATCCTGCACCGCTACATCAAAGGCGGCGGCTGGGGCGACGACGATGAGCCGGGCCACATCCACCTGCAGGGGGACTACCCCGACCGGCTGATCCTCGATCATTATCACCGCTGGTTCACCAAGAACTGCACGATCACCATGACCTGCGCCATCAAGGGGCGCGGCAAGGGCGAGATCCTCAAGTATATGGCGGAAGGCAAGTTCGATACGTCGCATCTCCCCTGCGAAATCTGGCCGGTGCAGAAGGCGAAAGAGGCGTTCGAATACCAGAACAAGCACGGCTACAACGTGTTCAAGATTCTCCTCGACTGGCGCGAGGTGAAATGATGATGGAATACGGCAACGCCGCCTGGGGGCTGCGCGAGCTCTCCCTCGAGGAGCAGTTGAAGCTGACGCAGTCGATGGGGCTGCATCTGTTGGAACTCTCCATCGCCAACTGGCACAAGGATTTGCTCCAGCTCGACGCGACGGCGGAGGAGATGGCGACGGTCCGCGCGCTGTATGCGAAATACGGCGTCCGCCCCGACTGCGCCGCGACCGGCAACGACTTCACTTCGGAGTCCGAGTCCGAGGCTCGCGCTTCGCTCGACAAGGTGAAGCGGGTGATCGATATCGCTGCCGGAGTGGAGGCGAAAGTGTTGCGCATCTTCGCCGGTTTCAGCTCCGACAGCGTGGTCTTCGGCGAACGGTTCGACCGCACCGTCGAAATGCTGCGGCTCGCCGCCGATCATGCCCGGGGGACCGGCGTCCGGCTGGCGATCGAGACCCACGGCGGTGTTTCGGCGGCGGGCGACGCGCTCCACCACTTCAACACCGTCACCACCCGGGTTGATATGATGCGTCAGCTTCTCGCGGCGCTTCCGGCCACCGAGATCGGGATGAACTACGACCCCGCCAATCTGGGGGCGGTCGGGGATTCCGCGCCGGAGCGCTGGTTCGAACTCTTCCGCGAGCGCATCATCCTGGTGCATCTCAAGGACTTCCGCGATGTGGAAGGCGGAGTCGTTCCGGCCGGATGCGGCGAGGGGCGGCTCGACTGGCCGAAGCTGCTCGGCACGCTGCGCTCCTGCGACTGCCCGGCACTGATCGAGTACGAGCTGACCGCCGACATCGAAGACGGCCTGCGCCGTTCCCTTGACTTCCTGAAGAAAAATCAATAACCATACGGAGACCTTTCCCCATGTCGAACAAACCCCGCATTCTTTTCATGCCGCACGCCAACATCCAGTATTCGCAGCTCGACCCGGCGCGGCGCAAATGGGTCTGCGAGAACTCCTACCTTCCTCTCTTCGAACTGGTTCGCGACGGCGGCTACCGGATCGCCTTCGAGGCTTCCGGCCGCACGCTGGAAGTGATGTCGCAGGAAGCTCCGGAGGTGCTGGCGCTGCTCCGCTCGCTGGTTCAGAACGGGCAGATCGAGCCGGTCGGCTCTCCGTTCATCCATGTGATGCTCACCAACATTCCGCCCGAAGTCGGCCTCGACACGCTCAAGCACGGACTCGACGCCTGGGAAAAGTACACCGGCGCGCGTCCCTCCGTCGGCTGGAATCCGGAGTGCGGCTGGGCCTCGTTCCTCCCCGAAATCTACCGCGAAGCCGGATTCCGCTCGTTGGTGATGGACGCCGACAGCTTCTTCCTCTCGTTCCCCGAAATCCGCGAGGCAACCGGCCTCACTTACGACGTTCAGGGCCACAGCAACAAGAACCACCTGTTCAAGATCGAGGAGTACATCAAGGACAAACCGGAGTATTTGCGCTACCTCACCAACCCCTCCGTCGCGCCGAACGGCCTCAACATGATCTTCCGCTCCGACTGCATGGCCAACCCGATGCTCTGGTATCTGATGGGCGCCACCGAGGGGATGCGCAAGGAGCCGGTTTCGCTCGACGAAATCCGCACCATGCTGGCGAACTGGAAAGAGCGCATCGCCGCTTCCGGCAGCTTCATCATGCCGTACGCCGAAGACGCCGAGTATATCGGGACGTCCGCCTACTTCTACGTCAAGCAGTTCCACCAGGCGCGCTTCTTCGAGCCGGAACCGGCCAGCGTG
>CAYSZM010000337.1:0-2829 GCA_964435365.1 uncultured Victivallis sp.
GGCCGGGGCGCTTCGCCCCGGACCCCAGACCGGCAGGGTGCCGGTGCCGGGTACGGGTTTTCGGCTATGCCCCCCTGCCCCCCGCCTTGCCCTTTTGTTTGCCGCGAACGCTTGCAAGAGTGACGACTTTCGGCTATATTGAACAGGAAAGTCGGTTGCCGCCGCACCGCGCGCGGCGAAAAAATCATTGCAAGGAGCGTCTATGTTTCCGCTGGAAGACCCGGTTCTCGTATTCACCGTCCTGGCGCTGATGATTTTTCTCGCTCCGCTGATGGCCAGGTTCCTGCGGGTTCCGGATCTGGTCCTGCTCCTGATCGGCGGCGCCCTGCTCGGGCCGAACGCGCTGGACGTCATCGAACGCAACTCCGCCATCGTCATGCTCGGGTCGATCGGGCTGCTCTACATCATGTTCATCGCCGGGCTCGAAACCGACCTCAACCGCTTCATGCGGACGCGGAACCGGAGCATCGTCTTCGGGCTGCTCACCTTCTCCATCCCCCAGCTGGCCGGAACCGCGGCGGGGCATTACCTGCTCGGCTTCAGCTGGACCGCCTCGGCCCTGCTCGCCAGCATGTTCGCCTCGCACACATTGCTCGCCTACCCCATCGTCAGCCGTCTCGGCCTCGCGCGGCGCGAACCGGTGGTCATCACCGTCGGCGGCACGATCATCACCGACACGCTCGCACTGCTGGTGCTCGCCGTGGTCGCCGACTCCACCAAAGGCGCGGAGCTGGGCGCCTCCTTCTGGCTGACACTCGTATTCGGCATCTGCGGGCTGGTCTTCCTGGTCGCCTGCGGCGTGCCGATGCTGACCCGCTGGTTCTTCAAAAACGTCACCGAAAGCGGCGGCGCGCAGTTCCTCTTCGTCCTCGTCGTCGTCTGCGGATGCGCCTATCTTTCGCACTTCGCCAAGATGGAGCCGATCATCGGGGCGTTCCTGGTGGGGGCGGCGTTCAGCCGGCTGATCCCGGAACAGAGCGCATTGATGAACCGGCTGCTCTTCGTCGGCAACACGCTGTTCATCCCGTTCTTCCTGATTTCAGTGGGAATGCTGGTCGATGTCAAAGTGATGGCCACCTCCCCCCGGAGCTGGCTGGTGGCGACAACCATGGTGTGCGGCGTCGTCATCACCAAGTACGCCGCCGCCGAACTGACGCGGCGGATTTACAAGTACCCCGCCGACGCCGGAAAAGTGATGTTCGGCCTGAGCGTGGTCCAGGCCGCAGCCACCCTCGCCGCAGTGATCGTCGGCTACCATCTCGGGATTTTCGACGACACCGTTCTCAACGGCGCGATTTTCATGATCCTCGTCACCTGTCCGCTGGGCGCCTGGACCGTGGACCGCTACGGCCGCCGCCTGATCGAAAGCGCGCCCGACCGCCCCGAAACCGTCTCCGCCGAACAGCGCGTGATGGTGTCGATCTCCAAGGCCGACTCCGCGCTTCGGCTGCTCGACCTCTCGTTCCTGATCCGCGACCGCGGGAAGCACGGCAAAATCTATCCGGTCACCATCGTCAACGACATCGACAACACCGACGAGGCCGTCGCCCGCGGCGAAAAACTGCTCGCCTCGTGCCTGACCGAAAGCGCCGCCGCCGAAATCGAAGTGACCCCCTCGGTCAAAGTCGACCTCAACCCCTCCGACGGCCTGATCCGCGCCGCCAAGGAGCTCCGCGCCACGCTGGTCATGGCGGAGTGGAGCCGCAAACGCCCGCTGAGCAGCCGCTTCTTCGGAACGGTTTCAGAAAAACTGATCGCCTCGTGCGCCTCCCGGCTGCTCTTCTGCCGTCTGGTCCGCCCGCTCAACATCACCCGCCGGGTGCTGGCCCCCTTCCCGGTCTCCGCCGGACGGCGGACCGATCTCTCCACGTTGATCCACAACCTGAAACAGCTTTCACATCAAATCGGCGCCGGGCTGCGGGTCTACCTCGTGAGCGGGGAGACCAACGGGCTCCACCAGCGGATCACCGCCGCCCGCCCGACCTGCCCCCTGGAAATCATCGAAGCCGAAACCTGGAACGAAATCCAGACGCTGTTCCTGGCCGACATCGGCCCCCATGACCTCATCCTGCTCCCGGAAGAACGGCGTTCAGGACTCTTCTGGACCCCCGCGATGGATAAACTCCAGGAGACCGTGTTTGCGCGCTTTCCCGAAAACAACCTCCTCTCCGTCTATCCGCCGCTGATTCCGGAATCCGGCGACGAAATCCCGTTCGAAGCCCCCGCCGGGCGGACGCCGCGAGTCGTCGCCGTTGACATCCCCCCGGAACTCGACGAAAAAGCCGGCCTGCAACGAATGGTCCACGCCGCCTTCGCCCACGACGAATACGCATTCGCCGACGTGTTGCCGCTCCTGGAAAAAGCGATGGATGCCTATCCCCTCGAGCTCGCCGAGCATATCGCCATCGTCCACGCCCACAGCGAAAGCGTCTTCGCCCCGGTAATCATCGTCGGCAAAGCAGAACAGGAATGGCATGTCCGCAACCTCCCCGGAAGTTATCGGCTGCTTCTGGTTCTGGTCAGCCCCAAACCCGCCCCGCCCGAACTGCATATGAAAATCCTCGCCGATCTCGCCCACCGTTTCCTCGACTCCCGTCTCCAGGAAGAAGTTCGCAGTTCCCGCCCCGCCAGCGAAATCGCCCGTCAACTTTCCTGACCGTAGTCGTGGTTGTGGGACTTGGAGGGGGCACTTCGTCCCCCTCCAAACCTCTCCCAGACCGGCAGGGTGCCGGTGCCGGGTACTTGAGATCCGCATTAAATGCTGCGCATTTAATGCTCCGACTAAGAAATTCGGGAGGTAGTGCGGGGTTCCGGAGGACGCAAAATACC
>CAYSZM010000338.1:0-2829 GCA_964435365.1 uncultured Victivallis sp.
TTGTCTCGTTTTATGCGATGGAGGCGGTGCACGAGGCGGGGCATGTGCTGTTCGCATGGCTTTCGGGTGGAGCGGTGCGGAAGGTGGTCCTGCTGCCGTGGGAACTTTCCCGGACCGAGCTGGCGGTGAATCCGCATCCGCTTTTCGTCGCCTGGGGCGGCGTGGTCTGCGGGATGCTGCTGCCGATGCTGCTGTGGCTCGCATTCCGCCGGACGGCCTGTTCGCACGTCCTCCGCTTCTTCGCCGGATTCTGCCTGGTCGCCAACGGAATCTACCTCGGCGTCGGCGCATTTCTGCGGGCCGGGGATTGCCGGGAGCTCTTGATGTACGGCACCCCGTTTTTCCTGCTGCCGCTCCTCGGTTTTCCGGCGGCGGCCGCCGGGTTCGCGCTCTGGAACGGACTCGGCAAACGGTTCGGCTGGGCAGGGGGACAATAGCGGGCGGTCATAATGAAGAAGCCGGAAAGAACAAATAGATTCTTTCCGGCTTTTTCGTCCTCTGGCTACTTGCTGACCGGCTCTTCCGTCACCACCTTGGCGGGGTTCAGGATGCACTTCGGGTCGAACACCTGCTTGATCCCGGCCATGATCCGGAGGACTTCCGGCGAGAGCGACTGCGCAAGATACGGCTTTTTGGCGTACCCGATGCCGTGCTCGCCGGAGACCTGGCCGCGGAGTTCGCGCGATTTCGCGTAGAGTTCGTTGAACACGTCCGACAGCTTCTTTTTCCAGGCGGCTTCGTCGAGGGCGTCGCGCAGCACGTAGATGTGCAGATTGCCGTCGCCGGCGTGGCCGAAGGAGCGAATCCGGATGTTGTACTTCTCCTGAAGTTTGTGCGAGAACAGCACGAACTCCGCGACGTTGTTCCGCGGCACCACCACGTCGCACTCGTCCATCTCGGTGGTCGAGGCCTTGATCGCTTCGAGGAACGCCCCGCGCGCCGACCAGATCGATTCGTTCCGCTCCTGCGTGTTGGAGAGGAAGACGTCGAGCGCCCCCGCGTCGAGGCAGGTGTGCGCCACATTGTCGTAGGCGAGCTCGATCTCCTCCTTGCTGGCGCCGTCGAAGGTTAAGAGAAGGTAGGCGTTGGAGCTGTTGTCCGGGAACTTGCGCCCGAGGAACTGCTCCGCGGCGAGGATCACTTCGCGCTCCATGAACTCCACCGCCGTCGGCACGCTGCTCGAACGGATGATCGTCGGCACCGCCCCGATCGCCGTCGAGAGGTCCGGGAACGGCACGAGCAAACTGATTTTGAACTTGGGCAGCGGCAGCAGCCGGAGCGTCGCCCGGGTCACGATGCCGAGCGTCCCCTCCGAACCGACGATCAGGTCCTTGAGGCTGTAGCCGGAGCTGTTCTTGACGATTTTTCCGCCGAATTCGACGATTTCGCCATTGGGCAGCACCACTTCGAGCGCGCGGACGTAGTCGCGGGTGACGCCGTATTTGACCGCGCGCATTCCGCCGGCGTTGGTGCTGATGTTGCCGCCGATGGTCGCGGTTTTTTCGCCCGGGTCGGGCGGGTAGAAGAGGTTGTGCTCTTCGACGAATTTCGACACTTCCATCAGCAGCACCCCGGGTTCGAGGGTCAGCGTCATGTTCTTCTCGTCGAGTTCGAGAATCCGGTTCATGGCGCTCATGTCGAGCAGGATTCCGGCGTGGAACGGCACCGCGCCGCCGACCAGCCCGGTCCCCTGTCCGCGCGGCGTCACCGGGATGCGGTGCGCGTCGGCGTATTTCATGATTGCGGAAACTTCTTGCGCCGAAGCCGCCTTCACCAGCGCGTCGGGGCGCTGATGGACGCCGGAAAGCTCGTCGTGGCAGAAGTCTTCGCCGATCGCCTCGCCGGTGAACACGCGTTCCGGACCGCAGAGGTCCAGCAGGAATTGCAGGTCCGCCTGATCGAATTTCTTATAGTCCGCCATGCTCAGATCCTTTCCGCCTTGCGGGATTTGATGTTCCGGATCAGTTCCGGAAGGATGGTGTAGAGGTCGCCCACCAGCCCGACGTGCGCCACCTTGAAGATCGACGCCTTGGGGTCGGAGTTGATCGCCACGATCAGCTCGGAATTGCTCATCCCGGCGACGAACTGGATCGCGCCGGAGACGCCGCAGGTGATGATCAGCTTCGGCTTGACCGTCCGTCCGCTGAGGCCGATCTGGAGTTTGGGGTTCACCCAGCCCGCTTCGATTACGGCGCGGGTGGAGGCGATCCTGCCGTTCAGCAGCCCGGCGAGCTCTTCGAGGAGTTCGAGGTCCTCCTTCTTCTTGACGCCGCGCCCGGCGACGATCAGCACTTCGGCCTCTTCGATGCCCTGCTCGACCTCTTTCTTCTTCCGCTCCAGCACGTCGATTTTCGAGGCGAGGGCGGTTTCGGGGAGTTCGCAGTTGGTGATTTTCCCCTTCGGCTCGCTCTCTTCGGGGATGGAGAAGATTTTGTAGCGGACCGTGGCGAACTGCGGCCGGTGTTTCGGCGTGTTGATGTGCGCCATGATGTTGCCGCCGTAGGCCGGGCGGATCTGGTCGAGGTCGGTGCTCGGCGAGATGTCGAGCACGGTGCAGTCGGCGGTGAGTCCGGTGCGGAACCGGGCGGCGGCGCGCGGCGCAAGCGAGCGGCCGTTGACTGTGCCGCCCACCAGCATGGAGGAAGGGCGCTGTTTGCGGATGAAGTCCTCCAGCACGTTGGTGTAGGGTTCGATCTTGAAGAATTCAAGCTCGGGCGAATCGTAGACGAACACCTCGTCGGCGCCGTAGGAGAGCAGTTTCTCCGCCGCCGCCGCGACGTTGTGGCCGATCACCAGCGCGTAGACCGGGTAGTTGACCTTGTCGGCCAG
>CAYSZM010000339.1:0-2814 GCA_964435365.1 uncultured Victivallis sp.
GTGCTCAAGCCGGGCGCGCTCATCATCGAGCCGACCAGCGGCAACACCGGGATCGGCCTCGCGCTGGTCGCCGCCGTCAAGGGCTATCACCTGATTCTCACCATGCCCGAGACGATGAGCATCGAGCGGCGCAAGCTGCTCGCCGCCTACGGCGCCGAAGTGGTGCTGACCGACGGCGCAGCGGGGATGAAAGGGGCGATCGCGAAGGCGGAGGAATTGCACGCCGCGCATCCGGGTTCGATCATTCCGCAACAGTTCGACAACCCGGCGAACCCGGACTACCACCGCAAAACCACCGCCGAGGAGATCTGGCGCGATACCGACGGCCGAGTCGATGCGTTCATCGCCGGAGTCGGCACCGGCGGCACGCTGACCGGCGTCGGCGAAGTGCTCAAGGAGCGCAATCCGGCGGTGAAACTCTACGCGGTCGAGCCCGATGCGAGCCCGGTGCTTTCGGGCGGCAAGCCCGGTCCGCACAAGATTCAGGGCATCGGCGCGGGGTTCGTGCCGAAGGTGCTGGATACGGAGATCATCGACGCCATCGTCCCGGTTTCCGCCGAGGACGCCGGCAAGACCGCCCGGGCCGCCGCGAAACAGGAGGGCCTGCTGATCGGCATCTCCTCCGGCGCGGCGCTCTTCGTGGCGCTGGAACTGAGCCGCAAACCCGAGTTCGCCGGGAAACGGATCGTGGTGCTGCTGCCGGACACCGGCGAGCGCTATCTGTCCACCTGGCTTTTCGAAGAGTAATAACGTCAATACCGATAAGGAGATCCGCGCATGAGCAATCGCAAATACCATCTTGAGACGCTCGCGCTTCATGCCGGGCAGGAAAAACCCGATTCCGCCACGCAGAGCCGTGCGGTACCGGTCTACCGCACCACCGCGTTCAACTTCCGGGATTCGAAACACGCCGCGGACCTCTTCGGCCTCCGCGAATTCGGCAACATCTACGCCCGGCTGATGAATCCCACCAACGACGTGCTGGAACAACGCCTCGCCGCCCTCGAAGGCGGCGCGGCCGCGCTCACCATGTCGAGCGGCACCGCGGCCATCTACTTTGCGATCACCAACCTCGCCAAGGCGGGCGACGAGATCGTTTCGGCCAACAACCTTTACGGCGGAACCTTCACCCAGTTCGACGCGATCCTGCCGCAGGGCGGAATCACCGTCCGCTTCACCCCGGTGAACGATTTTGCGGCGGTCGAGGCGGCGATCAACGAGAAGACCCGCGCCGTCTACATCGAGACGGTGGGCAACCCGGCGCTGGAAGTGGCCGACATTGAGGAATATGCGAAGGTCGCGCACAAGCACGGACTGCCGCTCGTCGTCGATTCGACCTTTACGCCGCCGACGCTGCTGCGGCCGATCGAGTACGGCGCGGATATCGTGATCCATTCGCTTTCGAAGTGGATCGGCGGCCACGGCACCGGCATCGGCGGCGTGGTGATCGACGCCGGCAAGTTCGACTGGAGCAACCCCCGGTTCGCGCTGTTCAACGAGCCGGACCGAGGTTATCATGGACTCCGGTTCGCGCACGACCTCGGCGCCTTGAACCACCTCGCCTTCATCCTTCGGCTGCGGACGGTGGGGCTGCGCAACCAGGGGCCGACGCTGGCGCCCGACGCGGCGTGGATCTTCCTGCAAGGGGTGGAATCGCTGCCGTTGCGGACGGCCAGACACAGCGAAAACGCGCTCAAAGTGGCGCAATTCCTGAGCAAACACCCGAAGGTGGCGTGGGTCCGCTATCCGGGGCTTCCCGGCGACGCGCTGGCGGAGAAGTATCTGCCGGACGGGGCGGGCGGCATGGTGGTGTTCGGCGTCAAGGGCGGCAGCGCCGAGGCGGTGAAGCTGGTGGACAACATCGAGCTCTTCAGCCTGCTGGCCAACGTCGGCGACGCCAAGAGCCTCATCATCCACCCGGCGAGCACGACGCATTCGCAGCTCTCCGACGAGGACCAGCGCAAGGGCGGGCTCCAGCCCGAACTGATCCGGCTCTCGATCGGCCTCGAGCACCCCGACGACATCATCGGCGCGCTCGAAGACGCGCTCGCACTCATCTGAGGTGACTCCATGGAACGGGCCGAAGCGCTGAAATTGCTGATGCGGTACAACCGCGACCGCTTTCACCTGCGTCACGCCCTGACCGTGGAAGGTGTGATGGAGTTTTTTGCCGACCACCTCGGTTACGGTGCGCAGCGCCGTTTCTGGGGAGTCGCCGGGCTGCTGCACGACATCGACTTCGAGCAGTTTCCCGACCGTCACTGCATTCAGGCCGCGGAGCTGCTGGCGGAAGCGGGCGCGGAACCGGCGCTCATTCACGCCGTCGTCTCCCACGGCTGGAACCTCACCGTCGATGTGGCGCCGGAGCATGAGATGGAGAAAGTCCTCTACGCGACGGACGAGCTGACCGGGCTGATCTGGGCGGTGGCGCTGATGCGTCCCTCCCGGAGTGTCCGGGACCTCGAACTCAAGTCGGTGAAGAAAAAGTACAAGAGCCCGGCCTTCGCGGCCGGTTGTTCGCGCAAGGTGATCGAAGACGGCGCGCAGCTGCTCAATTGGCCGCTCGACGTCCTGATCGAAAAGACGATTCTCGCCATGCGCTCCTGCGAGGAGCGCGTCGACCGCGAGCTGGCCGAACTTGTTCCGGAGGTGTGAATGATGAACCGTTCGATCGAAAAAGCGATGGCGCGCCCCCATGCGCTCTCCCATGCGGAACTGGCGGAACTGCTTGCGCTGGATGACCCGGCGGAGCTGTTTGCCGCCGCCTGCGAAGTGAAGCGCCGCCACACCGGCAAAGCGGTGGCGCTGCGCGGA
>CAYSZM010000340.1:0-2791 GCA_964435365.1 uncultured Victivallis sp.
TTGCCGGGCAGGTTGAAGCAGTCGCCGAAGCCGATCACGTGCGAGGTGTCCAGCCCGACGATGCCGATTTGCAGTTCACGATCCATCTCATCACTCCTTTATTCGTTGGCGGGCAGCGGGTTCTGCCGATGCGCCTCTTCCATGACCAGAATCTGGCGGCGAACTTCCGAAAGCTTGATTTCGCGCTCCCCGCCGTTGCACAGCACATCATATAAATTGCGGTAGACGCCGCGGCTCAGGGCGACGAATCCGTCGGCATTCGACGAAGGTTCGGCGAAATTCCAGCTCTCCTCCTGCCAGGCAAGTTTCTCGGAGCAGAACTGCCGCTCGAAGCTCCACGGCTGCCAGAGCGTGTGCTTCGGCGCCGAGTTCGGGTCGAAGTACTTCCAGCGCAAGCCGGTGGGCCCGCCGGTCAGTCCGCCGCAGGTTCCCTGAATGTTGTACTGTTCGCCCTGCGGATAGGCCAGAAAACTGCTGACCTGGATTTCGATGGTGGGGTGCCCCTCCCCGTACAGCGTCAGCGCGCAGAAGTTGTTCGCGTCGCCGCCGAAATCGAAGTGGAAAGCGTCCATCCGGCAGAACACCTCCGGATCGGCGTCGCCGAAAAGAACGACCGCCTGGTCGACCGGGTGCGGCCCGGTGTTGAGCAGGTTGCCGCCGCACTCGCGCTGGAGCGTCTGCCAGTCCCAGCGGCGCGCGAAGCCGCTCCAGTTGCTGCGGATGCAGACGATCCGGCCGAGCACGCCCGAGGCGATCACTTCGCGAATCCGGCGGAAATACGGATAATACCGCGAATTCTGAAACGGAAAGAACTCGACACGGTTCGCCTTCGCCGCCGCGACAACCCGGTCGAAATCGGCCAGTCTGGTCGCCGACGGCTTCTCGGAGAGCACGTGGAATCCGGCGGAGAGCGCCGCCAGCGACGCCTCGACATGCATCCGGCTCGGCGTGGCGTTGACGAAGAGGTCGAAATCCCCGGCGGCAAGCAGTTCGGCATACGAGTCGTACACCCGGCAGCCGAAACGCTCGACCGCGTCCTTGCGCCGTTCCGGAATCTCGTCCGCCGCGGCCACGACCTGAAAATCCGGATCGTCCTTGAGGTACTCGGAGTGGATGCCGTATCCGCTCCGCCCGAGTCCGCCGATTCCCACCCGTATGGGCTTCTTCATTCTCTCATCCTCCTGATTATTCAAAACTTACGTATCTCCGTCGCGCCTGGCCGGGGCGATCAGGATTCCATTCTCACTGTCATCGTCGCCGTCGAGCATGCGGCCGAGTTTGGCGGCCGCCTCCAGGAACAGCCGCGACGGCTCCTGCAGAAAACTGGTGACTTCGACGCCCCAGACGTTCCGGTCGAAATCGTTGTCGAAATCGCTGTAGAGCAAATCACGCTTCCAGCGAACGCGGTGTTCGGCGGCGAACCGCATCACCGCCCCGGTGTGCGCGCGGGCGTCGGCGACCAGGATCACCGGAACATCGGGGGTCAGTTGCAGCCGTTCGTTCAGGAACGCCAGCTTGTCGTCGAACTCCGCCGGCATCCGGAGGAGTTCGTAAAATTTCCCCGCCGCGCGGCAGGCGTCGAGAAATCCCTCGAACCGGTAATCAACCGCCAGCGATTCGATCGGGGAACGCAGGAAGCAGAGCGGCGAATCCGGGTTCTCTGCGATGCGCTCCGCCGTGATCTCCCGGTAAGCGCCGCGGTGGTCGGTCGAGACATAGGCGATTCCGGAGCGGACGCGGTTGATGAGCACCTGCGGGCGCAGACTTCCGACCGCGTCGATCGCCGGGAACAGTTCCGCCTCCGGGCGCATCCAGAGCAGTCCGTCGAACTCGAACAGCCGGTTCCACGCCGATTTCGCCCGAAGCTCCGCCGCCGGAATCACGGTCAGGTCGAAGGGGGTGCCGAGGTCCTCCTCCGGGTCGATTCCGCCGATCAGCGCCACCCGGCGGCGGCCGATCCCGGAGCCGTTGACGTAGGTTCCGGAGCCGTGCCGCCCGATCAGGACCCCGGCGTTCATCAGCTCCCGGATCGCCCGGTCGAGCGTGGCCCGCGCCACCCCGAACTCGCGCATCAGCTCCATCCGCGGCGGCAGGGCGGAATCCGGCGGATAGATTCCCTCCCGAATTCGCCGGGACAACTCCCGCACAATCTCCCGAAACGGCTGCTGCCGCATACTCGCCTCCCCTGTATAAACTATGCTTCTTGCATTAATTATAATTGAACTAGTCAACTTTTGCAAGAGAGAAACCGGAATTTTTGACAAAAAAATCGAAAAACGGAAAAACACCGACGCGGCAGCGCGTCCTTTTACTCGTCTTTGCCGGCGTGGGCGAAGATATAGTCGTGGAATTTCTCGACGGTTTTCAGGAAAGCGTCCCGCTCTTCGGCGGAAAGTCCGTTGAGAAAGTCGGCGGTGAGGCGGTTGAAGGTCCGCTCGCACTCCTGGAACTTCTTGAGGCTGGCGGGAGCGAGGGTGATGGCGACGGCGCGGCGGTCCTGCGGGTTGTGCTCGCGGCGGAGCATGTCTTTGCGGACGAGGGCGTCCACCATTTCCGAGGCGGCGGCGGGAGTGATCGACAACGATTCGGCCAGCACCTTGAGGGTGACGCCGTCCGGAAAATCCCGATTCAACTGGTATACGATCTTAATCATCCGAAGCTGGTTGAACGTCATGTTCGCGAGAAGCGGTTCATAATCGGCAGCACCGATATCCCGCATCCGGTCGGAGGCCATAAACATCTGCCGCCATACAATGTTCGCATCTTCCGGTTTCATAAGAGGTCACTCCGT
>CAYSZM010000341.1:0-2768 GCA_964435365.1 uncultured Victivallis sp.
CGCCCGATCAGTCCGCGCTCCTTGAAGTAGAGCGAAACCGTCTTCTGGCTCACCCCCGCTTCCTGCGCGATGAATTTCTGGTTGACAATCATGATTTTCTTTCGTTTGGTATACGTATACCTTAATTATACCCGAAACGAAATGAAATGTCAAGAGGTATACGTATACTTTTTTGAAAATTATTTCCTCCCGCAGACCGGGCGGTCGGGAGTCCGTCCCGGCAGCAAGGAGGCCAGAGCAGGCGTCGTCGCATTTTCATGCGATGTTCCGGCGGGAAAGAGGGATTCCGCCCGGATCGGGCGGGCCGGCCGCAACCGTCGCCTCAAAACAAAAAAAGTTCGAAAAAAATTCGGAAATGGTTTGACTTTAATGATTTTCCGTTTATAGTAAAAGGTGTTCAGGGTTTGTTTGCTTCAGGCTCCTATACGCAATTTCTCCTCTTCATAATTACTCCTCTAAGCGTCTGGAAAAAGCAAACCTTGAACCTTTTTTTATCCTTGAATCCGATTTCCCGCCCGCCCGTCATTGACAGAATCCCCATGCCGGTGTACGTTATCGCGTACAGATACCAAACGGAAGGGAATATTTCATGTCGGAACCGCTGATCCTCATCGACGCTTACAGCCAGATTTTCCGGGCTTTTTATGCGATTCGTCAGTTGACGAATTCGAAAGGGGAGCCGACCAACGCGATTTTCGTATTCGCCCGGCTGCTGCTGAAAATCCAGAGCGATTACCCGACCGAGGCCGGCGCGATGCTGTTCGACTGCGGCAAGGTCGGCTTCCGCCTCGAGCTGGCCCCCGAATACAAGGCGAACCGGGCGACGATGCCGGAGGAGCTCAAGGCGCAGATTCCGGCGATCCGGGAGCTCGCCGCCGCTTTCGGCTGGCCGCTGCTTGAGGAGAAGGAATACGAGGCGGACGACCTGATCGCCGCCTTCGCCCGCGCCGTCTCGGGTCCGGTGTTCATCGTCAGCTCCGACAAAGACCTGTCGCAGTTGATTACCCCGGAAATCCGGATGCTGGTCCCGGCTCCGAAGGGCGGCTTCGAAGAGCGCGGCATCCCCGAAGTGAAAGCCAAGTTCGATGTGCCGCCCGAATTCATCGTCGACTATCTGGCGCTGATCGGCGACAGTTCCGATAACATTCCGGGCGTTCCCGGCGTCGGCCCCAAGACCGCCGCGCAGATTCTGAATGCCTGCGGCCCGGCGGAAACCTGGCTCGACGATCTCGACAAGATCGAGAATCCGAAACTCCGCGCCAAGCTCGAAGGGCATCTCGACGTGATTCGCAAAAACCGCAAGCTGATCGCGCTCCGCGACGATCTCCCCGCCCGCTTCGCGCAGCCGGAGCAGTATCTCCGCCGTTCCGAGCCGGACTGGACGAAGATCCGCGAAATCTGCGAGGCGGCCGAACTGCGGAGCCTGCTCAGGGAGCTTCCCGAGCCGCCGGCTCCTGCCGCCGAGCCCGATCTGTTCGTCTCCGTTCCGCCGCCTCCGGCGGAGAAGGCTCCGGAGATGGAGCAGGGCGAACTTTTCTGATCTGTCGTCACAATCCGACATCCGCTTTCTCGAAAAACGGGGTTGCGCGGAAGCCCTTTGTGCGGTACAATAGTTCGCATAAGGAGGGATTCCATGATGAAAATCGCGCTCAACACCGACTACTATGCAGGGACCGGATCGCCGGAGATGCCGCTCCGCTATCTGGCCGAGGCCGGATTCACCCACGTTCACTGGTGTCACCAATGGTGCACCGATTTCCTCTACGGCAAAGCCGAACTCGACGCCATCCGCGGCTGGATGCGGGAACTCGGGTTGACGCTGCTCGACATCCACGGCAGCGCCGGAATCGAAAAATGCTGGTTCTCCACCGTCGAATATCAGCGCCGGGCCGGAGTCGAACTGGTGCGCAACCGGCTTGAAATGTTCACCGAACTCGGCGGGACCGGCGCGCTGATGATGCATATGCCGTACCTCCGGGCCGGGCAGGACGAGGCGGAGCGCAGGCTGATGCACCTCCGCTTCGAAGCGCTTCGCCGCTCGCTCGACGAGCTGCTGCCGGAGATGGAACGCCGCCGCATTCCGATCGCCGTTGAAAATACCTGGGCGGACGACTGGGAGATGCTTAACGCGCTGCTCGACGCCTGTCCGCCGGAGCTGGTCGGCATCACCTACGATTCCGGTCACGGCAACTCCGATTCGCTCAAGCAGCTCGAACTCCTGAATGCGCGCCGGGACCGTCTCATGGCGCTTCATCTGCATGACAACGACGGTCAGGGGGATCTTCACCAGCCGCCGTTCTACGGAACGGTCGACTGGGAACGGCTTGCGGAAATCCTCGTCGATTCCTCCTATCGGCGCGAACTCAGTTTCGAGCTCGCCATGCGCAATACGCCGTTCTTCGATGCGACGGCGGGGGAGCAGACGCCTCAGGCGATTCGCGCCTTCCTCGAAAACGCGATGAATTGCTGCGTCCGCTTTTCCGAGAGAATGCGGCTGGAAGCGGAGAAGAAGAAACCCGTTTCGCTGGCCTGATTGTCTCAGCGGCTTTCCGGGAAGATGGCGGCGAAATCGAACTCCTGCTCGAGTTCGCCGAGAACCTCGCGCTCGCGGCGGCGCATCCGGCGGCGGGGGCCGGGCGAGAGATCGTCCTCCCCCGCGCTGTGCAGCAGCCCGTGGACCAGATAGAGCGCCATTTCGCGCGAATAGCTGGAGTCCTCCCGGGCGGCGCCTTCGCGCAGCGCGGCGTCGATGCAGATAATCAGCTCCA
>CAYSZM010000342.1:0-2758 GCA_964435365.1 uncultured Victivallis sp.
AGATCGCCGAAATCATCCGCAACCGCGAACTCGCCCGGCAGGAGGCCCGCAAATACGCCGAGCAGATTGAACAGGCCCGTTCCGAGGCGGAACTCGCCAAGCAGAAGATGCTCGCCGAGCAGAACAGCAGAAAGACCGCCGCCGAAACCTCCCGCATCACCGCCACCATCGAGGCGCAGCAGAGGCAGCTCGAGCAGGTGATCGCCGCCGAAACCAAACTGAAAGTGGCCGAAGTCGACTTCAAAACCGCGCAGGCCGACGCGCTGGCCCGGCTCAACGCGGCCGAAGCCGAGCGCAAGGTGATCGCCGAGCAGAACCAGCGTGAAGTGGAAGTGCTCAAACGCCAGATTCTGGCCTATGGCGGCGGAGAGAATTACGTCCGCGCCATGCTTTACGCCAAGCTGATGCCCGGCATCGGCTCGATCATCAGCAACAGCGCCGGAGGGGGCTTGTTCGGACTGCCCCTCGGCATCCCCGCGAACACGAAAGGAGGCGTGCAATGAGCGAACAGGTGAATTCCGCCGATAAAACGGTCCGCCGCACCGGAACCGCCCGCACCGTGAGTGCGGTGGTCATCGTCCTTCTGCTGATCGGCTGGCTGGCCTATCTCGGATTCGAGTGGAGCTACTGCCGCTTCTACGTTCCGGCCGGGCACATGGCCGTGGTTACCGCCAAGACTGGGAAAGACCCTGCGCCCGGCACCATTCTGGTGGAGAAGGGCGAGAAAGGCATCTGGCGCGAAGTGCTGGCAGAAGGCCGCCACTTCCTCAACCCGGTCGAATATGAGGTGAAGATCGTCCCCGCCGTCACCATTCCGCTCGGCAAGGTGGGCATCGTCACCGCGAAGGTGGGCAACGAGCTTCCGTCCGGAGAGATCATCGCCCCCGACGACCGCAGCAAGGGCGTCCGGCGCGACGTGCTCGGGCCCGGCGTCTATCGGCTGAATCCGGAAGGGTACTCGGTCGAGATCGTCGATGCGATCAGCATCCCGGTCGGCTATGCCGGAGTCGTCACTTCTCAGAGCGGCAAGGCGCCGAAACCGGATGAATTCGCCGGTCCCGGCGAGCGCGGCGTCTGGCGCGACATCCTCCAGCCCGGACTCTACTACCTCAACCGCTACGCCTATCAGGTCAACGTGATCGAAATCGGCATGAACCAGGTCACCATGGCTTCCGGCGGCAACGAGAGCGTGGTCTCCACCCGCAACCGGCTCAACACCGCGACCGACGCGCTCCGGGAGCTGGAATCCAACACGCTCAATTTTCAGCAGGAGCTCCGTCAGAAAAAGGCGAAGGCCGAGAAAAGCATTTCCTCCCCCGCGGTGCCGGCAGCACCGAGGCGGGACATCAGGGAGCAGGTGGTGGATGACCGCGGCAGGCCGAAGCCTACCAAGGAGCCGCCGCTGCCCGAGGCGGCGAAGATCTTCGGGGTCAGCCGTGCCGTGGAATTCCCCTCGCGGGACGGCTTCAAAGTGGCGCTCGACATGACCGTGGAATTCGAACTGATGCCGGAGAATCTCTCCAAAATCTATCTGCTCTACGGCGACTTGCCGCAGGTGGTGGAGAAGATCATCCTGCCGCAGGTGCTGTCGGTCTCGCGCCTCAAGGGGTCGAGCTACCGGGCGCAGGACTTCATCATGGGCGAGGGGCGTGAAACCTTCCAGAACGATCTCAGCCGCGACCTCGGACGGACGCTGGCTGCGCGGAGCATCGTGGTTCACAACGCGATCATCCGCAACGTGGATATCCCGGTCAACATCCTCGCTCCGAGCCGCTCGGTCAGCCTGGCCAAGGAACAGAACCTGACCAACCAATCGCTGCAGGACACCGCCCGCAAGCTCGCCGAGCTCAATATCGAAACCGAGCTTATCGAGCAGCGCCGCAGCGAAGTCGGCCAGGAGACCGCCAAGCTGGTCGCCCGCATCGCCGCGGAAAGCGACCAGGCCATCGCCCAGCTCAAGGCGGAAACCCAGCTCCAGGTCGCCGAACTCGAACTCAAGAAGTCGGAGATTCTCGCCCGCATCGCCCAGCTCAAAGGCGAGACCGACGTCAAGGTGAACTTCCTCGTCGACAACGAGAAGGCGCAGGGCGAACAGCTCCGCGCCGAAGCCCTCGGCGGCAACCATACCCTGGCCGATCTCCGGCTGGTGGAGGCGCTCAACCCCAAGGTGAAAACCCAGATCATCTACGCCGGAAGCGGAACGCTGTGGACCGACCTCAAGTCGGGCGCGCTCACCCTTCCCGCCGGGAAATAACGGACCGGGATCACGGCACAGCCGGGGAGGGCGCTTCGCCTTCTCCGGCTGTTTCAGTTTCGGATGGAGTGCAGGATGTCGCGGGCGTGGGTCTCAGCGGAGGCCCCGCCGCCGAGCATCCGGCCGATTTCGCGGATGCGTTCTTCGGGGGGCAGCTCGTGACAGAGCGAGAAGGTGCGTCCGCCGTCGGTATGCTTCGCCACCAGGAAGTGGCGGTCGGCGCGGGCGGCCACCTGGGCGAGGTGCGAAATGCAGAGAATCTGCCGGTTATGGCCGAGGTGATGAAGCTCTTCGCCCACGCGGTTGGCGGTTTCGCCGCCGATGTTGACGTCGATCTCGTCGAACACCACCACCGGGATCGAATCGGCGTCGGCGAGAACGGTCTTCAACGCCAGCATCAGCCGCGAAAGCTCGCCGCTTGAGGCGATTTTGCGCAGTGGCTGGATGCTTTCCCCGGCGTTCGCGCCGAAGAGAAGTTCGATCCGGTCCATGCCGTTCGGGCCG
>CAYSZM010000343.1:0-2748 GCA_964435365.1 uncultured Victivallis sp.
CCGCTGCTTCGCCATCAACATGGACGGCGCGCGCTACTGCCGGACGCCGCTCTTCAGGGACGAGGATTTCCCCGAAGGGGTCGGCTGCATCGAGAACATCGAGTTCGACGGGTTCAAAACCTGGTGGAGCACGCCCGGCGAACGCAAGGCGATGATCGACTGCGAAAACCGGACGAAAAACTTCGTCATCCGCAATTTCGTGCGCGACTCCGGACTGGACCAGGCGCCGCAGGTGCCGGTGCTCGTGGTGGACAAGACGCCGGGAGTCCGGATCAGCGCGCGGAGCGGCGACCGGACCCTGCTGGATGAGGTGTCCGGCGCCGGACGGCTGACGCTCAAAAAGGCATTCTCCGAACTCAAACTGGGGTAACCCCCGGCCACGCTCAGTCCATGGTGATCACGATCTTGGTCGAATGCTCCGGGTCGGCGAAGCGCTTCTCGAAGGCCGCGCCGATCTCCGCGAGCGGAAAGACGTCGGAGACCACCCGCTTGAGGTCGATGCCGTGTTCTTCGAGAAAACGGATGTTTTCCGGATATTCCGCCGGAGTGAAGTAGAACGACCAGACCAGCGTGCGCTCCATCCATTCCGGCAGATTGAAGTTCCCTTCGAGCCCGACATAAGTGCAGATTTCGCCGCCTTTCTTCGTGCTTTTGAAGACGGTTTCGGTCGCCTGCGCGTTGCGGACGAAGGTGTAGGCCTTGTCCGCGCCCTCCCCGCCGCAGAGCCGGGCGATTTCGGCGACCGCGTCGCCTTCGCGCGGGTCGATGGCGTGGTCGGCGCCGAGTTCCAGCGCCTTCTCCCGGCGCGCGCCGACGGTGTCGACTCCGATGATCTTGCGGACTCCTTTCGCCTTAAGGAACATCACCTGAAGCAATCCGAGCGGACCGAGTCCCCAGACCGTCACCGCGTCGGTCGCGGCGGGCGGCAGGCGGCGCAGTCCGCGCAACGGGACTCCGATCGCGTCGGAGAGCAGCGAGGCGGTGACGAAGTCCGCATTCTCCGGACAGGGAAACAACAAGTCGGCGGGGAACAGCGAATACTCCTGGAATCCACCCTCGACGAACTGCGTCGCATTGCAGCGGGTGGGGATGCCGCTTTGGCAGCTTTCGCACGCCCCGCACCCCTTGATCGCATAGCAGACGACGCGGTCGCCGACCCGGTAGCGGTCGGCGCCGGGGCCGCAGGCTTCGACGATTCCGGCCGATTCATGGCCATGGACCGGTTCGGAGTCGGCGGCGGGGTTGTTCCACCAGGTGTCCGACCCGCAGATGGCGCAGGCTTTGATGCGTACCAAATACTGGCCGGGGCCGGGAACCGGTTTCGGGGTCTCTCTGACGGTAATCTCTCTGGCTCCGGTATGGAATGCGCTTTTCATGATTTTACTCCTCACATTAATTTACGAGAAATTGCTTCGATGACGGCGATATCGTTTTTTGCCTCGTCAAGATCGGCGGCGGAATCGTCGCCGGAGCGGACTTTCTCCAGAAAGGCGGCGGTCTGGAGCCGGAACGCCCACTGGCGGTTGTCTTCGAGCGTCAGGCGGCGATTCAGGGCGCCCGCTTCGTCGTAGAGTTCGACCACCGAGGAGGACTGCATATCGAGCGGCGGCGGAGTCAGAATCCGCACCGAGGCGCGTTCGAAATAGAGCTCGGTCACCTCATCCCAGCGGCGCATCTGAAAGTTGACGCAGAACTCCAGCGTGCCGGTCGCGCCGCCGAAGTCGAATTCGACGAATTTGACGCCGCCCCGCTCGGAAGCTGAGACCACGTCCGGCTCGCGCCCGGAGAGGAGGCGCAGCAGATTGACCGAGTGGCAACCGGTGTCGAGCAGCCCGTAGTAGGAATTTTCGAACGAATAGAACTTCGCGTCGCGCGGCATTCCGAGAAAAGCCGGGCCGGGGTCGAGCTCGCCGCCCTCCGGCTCCGGTGCCGGAGAAGAGGCGCGCAGCACCGGGACGGCTTCGTCGATCGCGGCGTTCCAGTGGCTGCCGATGAAGGCGTGAGCGCGGACGAAAAGGAGTTTCCCCCACTTCCCCTCCGCCATCCGGCGCAGCAGTTCGGCGATGTTCGCGTCGTGCCGCTTCATATAGCCGACGGAGACACCTCTTTTCGCAACCTTCGCCGCCGCCGCGAGTTTCCCCGCCGATTCCGCCGACATCGCCGCCGGTTTTTCAGTGAAAACGCGCTTGCCCGCGTCCAACGCGGCGGAGATGTTCGCCAGATGCCACTGCACCGGGGTCAGCACGCAGACGGCATCGAGGTCGAGCGACAGCAGCTCGTCTTCGCTCCCACAGACGTGCGGAATCTCCCAGCGCCGGGCGAGCGCCGCAGTCACTTCCCGGCGGCGGCTGCACAGCGCGATCACTTCCGCCGCCGGATTCATCGCCAGGCACGGCAGGTGCGCCGTCTGTGCCATGTATCCGCAGCCCAATACTCCGATTCTGACCTTTTTCATCGTTCCAACTCCTTGCATGGTGGAAAAACGGGGACTTGGTTTACATGTTATCCAACATAATCCAGCAATCGCCGATTTCAACCCCTGTCATTGAAATTAATGCAAAAAACGGGTCTGACGGAGTGAAAGCAGGGAAGAGTCGAAGCGAAGCAACTGATATACAAAACAACGGAATATATTTTTCTATCGTTCTCCGGAACGGGAGAGGCTCCGCCTCCGGCGCGAGCGGGTGAGTTGACCTCGCGGTCAACTCCACCGCTGCCGCTCACTGCCGAACTCGTTCGGCAATTGAG
>CAYSZM010000344.1:0-2742 GCA_964435365.1 uncultured Victivallis sp.
GTCAACGAGGTGGGGTTCCAGAGCAGCAATCTGGCCGGGCGGCTGAATTCGCTGCGCAAGGGGGAGGTCGTTGTCTTCGCCGCCTCCCAGTTCAGCATTTTTCAGGAGGGGTCGGAGTACACCGAGTGCGACATGTTCGACCGCCTGCTCGACCGCTGCCGCCTGGCCGGGTATGAGACGCTGATTCTTTCCGGCAACCGCACCGAGACTTTCGAGCAGTGCCTGAAGCTCCGGCCCTACGCGGTCATCCAGCTCAGCAGCATCGAGCGGCTTCAGGAGATGGAGCGGAAGCTGTGCGGCGCCGGAATCCGGCTGTTCACCATGACCTACCAGGTTGAACCGACCGGGGCGGCCCTCCATCCGGATTTCTCCGAGATCGGAGTCCGTCTCGCGCGGGTCCTGCGCCGCGCCGGGCACCGGAAGATCGGTTTTCTCGGCGGCTTCGGGTCGCGGGAGTTCCTCGATTCTCCCGCGGATGCGCCGACCAACCGGCTCCGGATGATCCTCGAAGGCGTCTGCAAGGCGCATCCGCAGTTCGACTGCGCGCGCGACACGGTCAGCGACAATTACGACAACCCCGCCTGGCTGGGCGGGCGTCTCGCGGAGAAGCGGCATACCGCGTGGATCTGCGACTCGCGGCGGAGCTGCGCGCTCTTTCTCGCCTGCTGCTACGAACAGCGGCTCCGGGTGCCGGACGACCTCTCGCTCGCGGCCTTTGCGCCGGTCCGGCCGGACTATCTCTTTCCGCTCGACGTCACCCGCAGTTACGTCGACACCGAAGCGCATGCCGACGCCGTGATGAATTTGCTCGACGAAACGGAATTCCGGCCGAAATCCCGATTGATCTATCCGAATCTGTTTCACCGGGGCGCTTCGGTCCTCCCGGTGGCCGGAGAGTAGGAACTCGTTTGCAATAGCCGGGATCGAATTCCCATAACAGACAGGAGATTTGTCGAATGAAAAACCGTCACTTCACGCTGATCGAACTTCTGGTTGTGATCGCAATCATTGCGATTCTCGCCGCGATGCTGCTGCCCGCACTCAACCAGGCGCGGGCACGGGCGCACACGACGGGCTGCTCATCGAACCTGAAACAGATTGCCGGCGCGATGCAGCTCTACGCGGATTCGAGCAACGGCGTGTTGCAGACCCTCTGGTGCAAACTGGATTTTTTCCATAAAATATTCGGCGGGGCGGCAAATGATTACGTCTATTCGCCCGGCATCCTCTGCCCCGGCTCCTACGCCCGCAAGGCCAAGGCGTCCGAATACAGTTACCACCGGGTGAACTATTCCTACGGCATCAACTCAAGCGGAAGCCTGAAGGCGGACGCCAATTACAATCGGACGGAATCGTTTCCATCCAACACCCTCTTGCTCTTCTATAAAATCAACAAAGTCAAGAACGCGAGCTCGAAATTTCTGCTGATGGACGCCCTCGACTGGAGCATCCGGGAGGGCGGGAGTCCGCCGGATTCCTGGCGGCTCTACGGCGAAGGCCCCACGACCGGGTTCGTCGCCTACCGCCACCCGGGGGAATCGGCCAACATGGCCTTCTTCGACGGACACGTGGCGAATCTCCGGCAGGGGAAAGTCAATTATCTGCTCGGCGAAAACCGCCGGAATTGGGTCAGCTACCTTCCCTGAATCACAAAGAGAAAGTTCCGGCATGAAACAGATCGCTTCCATCCTGCTGTCCGGCGCGTTTGCCTGTACGGCCGCCTTCGCCGCCCCGGTTTCGCTGCCCGACCCCGGATTCGAACAGAGCGCCGAGGGGAAACTCGCCGGCTGGGAGGCCGGGGCCTGGGGCCCGAAAGGCGTGCCGCGTTCGAACGGAAAGGTGGTCGAAGGCGTCGCTCACTCCGGCCGGAAAAGTTTCCGGCTGCACAATGAACACTTTCAAACCGTCGCCTGGCTCGAACTGCCGGTGAAAATGGCGGTCAAACCGGGCGCGCGGTATCTGTTCACGGCCTGGCTGCGACCCGAGACGGCGATGTCGCCGGAGGGGATCGCGCGGGTGCAGGTGATGTTCTTCGACGAGAACGACCGGGGCATCGCTGCCGGAGCAAAGGAAGGGGAGCTGATCGACGGCCCGATTCCGGTCCAGCCGCAGAATTCGAACGCCTCGGTGCGCAATTCGACGCTGTCGATCAACCAGGATTTTTCGGGATTCCGCGACGGGTGGTTCCGCGCCGGGTATGCGTTCACCGTTCCCGAGCGAGCGAAGTCGATGCAGCTCCGCTTCGCACTGGTCGGGGAAGGGGATCTCTATATCGATGACATTTCGCTGGAGGAGAACGGTACGGCGATTCCGCAGCTGCCCGCCGGTCTCTGGCGGAACGGAACGGCAGCGCTGGAGAGCCGGGAGGACGGCGGGAACGTCGTCCGTTTCCGGCTCCGCAACACGCTGGACCGGGCCGTCGGCAAACTGCGCTTCGGCGTCGCCTCTCCGGCGGGGGAGGCGGGGCAACTCTCCGACGCGGGGAGCCTTGCCCCCGGCGAGGAGAAGGAATTCGAGATTCCGGTCGTCTTTCCGCCGGAGTACTCCTCGCCCAACGCAAGGCTGGTCATCGACGCCGGGTATGAACTCGACGGCGGGGCGCGTAAGGAGCAGTGGCTCCTCTTCGCGCCGGTCAAGCCGCGCTGGCTCGAAGAGGCGGTCAGGCTCGACCGCTGGGGTGCGATCGACAAGGTTCCGGGCGGCGACGCCGAACTTGCCGGGAGTTTCGTGAGCGAAAACGGC
>CAYSZM010000345.1:0-2736 GCA_964435365.1 uncultured Victivallis sp.
TGATGCCGTACAGCGAACACATCGGGCTCTCGACCCGCATCGAAGGCGGCCAGGAGCGCGACCGGCTGCGCAAAATCCTCTCCTCGCTCGAACTCCCGGAAGGGATGGGCCTCATCTGCCGCACCGTCGGCGAAGGGCGCAAGGCCGCCTTCTTCAAGCGCGACCTCGACCTCCTGCTCGACTACTGGAAGAAGATCGAGACGGCGATGGAAACCCGCAAAGCCCCGGCCGAAGTCTTCACCGAGCCGAACCTGGTGGAACGCACCATCCGCGACTTCATGACCGAGGACATCGGCGGCATCGTCGTCGACGACAAGGCCGCCTGCAAACAGATCGCCGATACGCTGCGCCGCATCGGCGGCGCCAAGATGGGCGAAAAAGTCACCTTCTACAACTCGCCGAAACCGATTTTCGACCAGTACAAGGTCAACGAACAGCTGCGCGAAGTCTATCAGCGCGAAGCGCGGCTGCCCGGCGGCGGCTACATCTGCATCGACGAAACCGAGGCGCTGATTGCCATCGACGTCAACTCCGGACGCGGACGAAAAGGGACCGACCAGCCGGAATTCATCCTCAAAACCAACCTCGAAGCGGCGGCCGAAATCGCCCGCCAGCTCCGGCTGCGCAACATCGGCGGGCTGGTGGTGCTCGACTTCATCGACATGAGGAGCGCCCGCGACCGCGACGAAGTGCTCAAGGCGATGAAGAAACTGGTCAAAGACGACCGCGCCAAGACCAAAGTCCTGCCGATCTCGAAGCTGGGGCTGATGGAGATGACCCGCCAGCGCGAGCACGAAAGCATTCTCGACCAGGTCTACAACCCCTGCCCGTACTGCTCGGGAACGGGGCGGATCAAGTCGCCGGTGACGATGAGCGTCGAAATCCAGCGGCGGCTCAACTCCGTCCTGCGCGACCGCCGGTACAAAGACGTTCCGGTGCGGGTCATCATGCACCCCGAGGTGCTGACCCGGCTGCGCAACGAGGACGCCAAACTGCTGACCGACATCGAGCAGAAATACAATCACACGCTGAGTTTCCGCGCCGACCCGCAGCTCCACTACGAGGAGTTCCGCCTGGTCGACCCCGACACCGGAGCGGAACTGCGCTGAAGAAGAGGCCGCCATGGAGGAAGAGACACCGAAACTCCTGATCGTCGACGACGAGCACAACACCCGCGAGGCGATGGCGCGTTACCTGGGCAAACGGTTCCGGGTGACCACCGCCGCCGACGGCGCCGCCGCGCTCGACGAGTTGGAGAAACATCGGTTCGACCTCGTGCTCACCGACCTGCGGATGCCCCACTGCGACGGGATGAAAGTCCTCGAAGCGGCGCGGCGGCTGCCCGACCCGCCCTCCTGCATCCTCTTGACCGCCTACGGGTCGATCGAAGACGCGGTGACGGCGGTCAAGCTGGGCGCTTTCGACTTTGTGACCAAGCCGGTCAAACTCGACAAGCTCGAGGAGGTGGTCGGGGCCGCGCTCAAAGACCGCGCCGCCAAACGGGAGGCCGCCTCCCCGGAACCGGAACCGGTGACGACCGCGCTCGCCCTGACCGCGCAACCCCGCGGCCGGGGGCGGAAGGAGCTGCCCCGCGACCTGGTTCTTCCCCATCCCGGCACCCCCGACGACCGCATGGCCGAGGTGATGCGCCTGGTGGAGAAAGTCGCCCCGACCCGTTCGACCGTGCTGCTCTCCGGCGAGAGCGGCACCGGCAAGGAGGTGATCGCGCGGCTGCTGCACGAACGCAGCAACCGGCACGGCGACTTCGTGGCGGTCCACTGCGCGGCACTCACCTCGACGCTGCTGGAGAGCGAACTCTTCGGCTACGAAAAAGGGGCGTTCACCGGGGCTCTCGAGCGTCATATCGGCCGCTTCGAAGCGGCGAACGGCGGCACCGTTTTCCTCGACGAAATCGGCGAAATCGACGCCGCCACCCAGGTCAAGCTGCTGCGGGTGCTGGAAAACCGCTCATTCGAGCGGGTCGGCGGCACCGAGACGATCCGGGTCGACGTTCGGATCATTTCGGCCACCAACCGCGATTTGCGGGAGATGGTCGCGGCGGGGAAATTCCGCGAGGACCTCTTCTACCGGCTGAGCGTGGTCAACATCGTGCTGCCGCCGCTGCGGGAGCGGAGGTCGGAGATTCCGCAGCTGGTGGCGCGGTTCGCCGCCGAATTCGCGCAGGAGAACAACCGCCCGGTCACCGGAATCTCGCCGGATGCGCTGCGGGCGCTGCTCGACTATCCGTGGCCGGGGAATATTCGCGAACTGCGCAACTGCATCGAATCGATGGTGGTTCTGGCGCAGGGGCCGCTGCTCGAACTGCGCGACCTGCCGGAGAACATCCGCGACCCGAAACCGGAACCGGCGACGATCCCGCAAGCGGATTGTCCGCCCGCCGAAAAACCGTTCAAGATCGAAGAAAACGAGCGGATTCTGATCGAAGAAGCGCTGCGCAAATGCAACGGCAACCGCACCGCCGCCGCCAAACTGCTCGGCATCAGCCGCCGCACCTTGCACCGCCGGCTCGCAAAATAACGTCCGCGCCACTTGGAAAACGGCGCAGGACGGTCTATATTAAGTCATCGCAACTGGAATGAAGCGAAAGGAGAAACTTACCATGTCGGAACACTCTTTCGATGCCCTTTCGGCGGTAACCCGGGATGCCGCCGCGGTTCAGGCCGGATTCGTCAACCGCGTATTCGGCTGGATGACGGCGGGGCTCGCCCTCACCGG
>CAYSZM010000346.1:0-2725 GCA_964435365.1 uncultured Victivallis sp.
AACGGTTGCAGGCAATTCTTGCCGATTCCAAGTCAAATTAGTAACGTCGCATAATATATGTTATGGTAAGTTTCATGCAGGGAATTCAGGGAAGGGGGCAAATGCCGGAGAAATCCCCTGCCGAAGTGCGATTTTGCCGATTTTCCCCGCCATAAGGATTGATAATGTCAACCTTTGAACTATCTTATAAGGTTGTCTTTTCTTTGACGGAGATTACATTGCATGTTGAAAGAATATGATGTTGTGGTGATCGGCGGCGGACATGCCGGATGTGAAGCGGCTTATGCCGCCGCACGGGTCGGCGCTTCCGTTTTGCTGGTCACGTTGCACATGGACCATATCGCGCAGATGAGCTGCAACCCCGCCGTCGGCGGCATCGCCAAGGGGCAGGTCGTGCGCGAAATCGACGCGATGGGCGGAGCACAGGGATTCGTCACCGACGCCGCCTCCATCCAGTTCCGCATGTTGAACCGCACCAAAGGCCCCGCCGTTTGGTCGCCGCGTTCCCAGTGCGACAAGGTCGCCTACCAGCGCGGCATGAAACTGCTGCTCGAAGAAACGCCGAATCTCGACATCCTTCAGTGCGAAGCCACCGCGTTTCTGGTCGAAAACGGCCGGATTCGCGGCATTGAAAACCAGTTCGGCGACCAGATCCATTGCCGGGCCGTGGTCGTCACTACCGGAACGTTCCTCAACGGAAAACTGCATTACGGGATGCGCAATTTTCCCGGCGGACGGGCGGGAGATTTCCCCTCCAACGCACTTTCAACCGCGCTTTCCGGGCAGCTCGGGCTGCGGATCGGGCGGCTCAAGACCGGAACGCCGCCGCGCATTCTCGCCAAGACCATCGATTTCTCCGCGATGAAGGCGCAAGAGGCGGAAGGGCAGGAGGAGGAATTCTCCTGCTGGAGTTCGGCATTGTTACCCCCCCTTCCCCGCGCCCGGCGTCACGATCTGCCGTGCCATCAGGTCTATTCGACTCCGACTACAGCGGAAATTATTCGGAACAACATTCAGTTTTCCCCGATGTATCAAGGGGTTATCAAAGGGATCGGCACCCGTTACTGCCCGTCGTTCGAAGACAAGGTGGTGCGTTTCCCGCAACACCCGGTCCATCTGCTCTATCTCGAGCCGGAAGGCGCGGATACCCGCGAATACTACATCAACGGCATCTCCACCAGTCTGCCGGTCGAAGTCCAGCGGCTGATGATCCACTCGATTCCGGGCATGGAACAGGCGGTTATCTCTCGTTACGCCTATGCGATCGAATACGATTTTCTCTACCCCGACCAGCTGGAGCGTTCGCTACGGGTCAAGCAGTATGACAACCTGTTCAGCGCCGGGCAGATCAACGGCACCAGCGGCTATGAAGAGGCCGCCGGACAGGGGCTGGTCGCCGGGCTCAACGCCGCCCGGACCGCCGCCGGAAAAAGCACGGTCGAATTCGGGCGCGACACCAGCTATATCGGCGTCATGATCGACGATCTCTGCACCAAGGAGATCATCGAACCCTACCGGCTGTTTACCAGCCGCGCCGAATACCGGCTCCATCTGCGGCAGGACAACGCCGATCTCCGGCTCTCGGAACAGGCGCACGACATCGGCCTTCTGCCAGAGTCGAAGTATCTCGAATTCAAGACTTACCGCGAAGAACTCGACCGCGTGCTCAACCGCTGCAAGACCGCCAAGTCGGCGGGCAAGGCGCTGCTCGTCCACCTCAAGGACCTGCCGGACGGAATCGATCCGAAAGAGGGGCGCACCCGCCTCCCCTTCCCTGCCGAGCTGCTGCCGGAACTCCCGGAAGGCCGTCTCGGGCGGCGCGTCTGGCGCGAACTTCTCGTCGAAGCGCGTTACGACGGCTACCTTCAGCGCGAAGCCCACGAAATCAACCGGATGCGCAAACTCGAAGCGCTGGAGATTCCGGCGGATTTCGATTATCAGGCCCTGCGCGGCCTCAGCAACGAGGCGCGGACTAAACTGCTCAAAGTGCGGCCGACCACGCTCGCCCAGGCGGGCCGGATCGACGGCGTCACTCCGGCGGATATCGCCTTGATCCAGATTTCGGTGATTCGGAAGAACCGGGAGGAGAACGCCGGATGAACGGACCCGCCGTCACCGCCTGGAGCCGTTTGCGCCGCAGTCCGCTGGCGATGATTTCGCTCGGCGTGGTGGCGTTTTACGTTCTGGCGGCGGTCGGAACCGAAGTCTACGCGGCGTGGTGCGACTCCCACGAAGTGATTCCGATTTATCAGGTCGCCGACGATGCGGCGCACTACATGCCCCCCTCCCCCCGGCACTGGCTGGGCACCGATTACCAGGGGCGCGATGTTCTGCTGCGGGCGATCGCCGGCAGCGCCACCGCGGTCAAAGTCGGGCTGATCGCCAGTCTGATTGCGGCGGTCATCGGCGTGGCGCTCGGCGCGGTCGCCGGATTCTACGGCGGGAAATTCGACGATGCGGTGGTCTGGCTCTACAGTACCTTCGCATCGATGCCGACGCTGCTTTTCATCCTCGCCTTCGCACTTCTTGTATCGCGTAACTTCCTCTCTCCCGGAATGATGCGCGTCGCCGAATCCGCCGGGAGCGTGCTCCGGGCGGAACCAGGGATGCTCGCAGTGTACCTCGCCATCGGAATCACCGGGTGGGTGACGCTCTGCCGGGTGGTCCGGGCCGAAACGATGCGGCTGCGGACCATGCCGTTCGTCGCGGCGGCGCGGGTGGCGGG
>CAYSZM010000347.1:0-2688 GCA_964435365.1 uncultured Victivallis sp.
AGGGGGACGAAGTGCCCCCTCTGATTCCCACGATTTGGTTAGCGATGCTGCCGCCGTAAGTTGGAGGAGGGGATGCCGACAGCTTCGCGATATTTGGCGACGGTTCTGCGGGCGACGGCGATGCCGTCGGCTTTGAGCATTTGGGCGAGTTGTTCGTCGGAGAGGGGTTTCGACGAATCTTCGGCCTGGACAAGGTCGCGGATTTTCTCCATGACGGCGCGGTTGGAGAGTTCGAGACCGTCATCGGAGGTGAATCCGGCGCTGAAGAAGAATTTCAGCGGGAAGATGCCCTGGGGGGTGCGGACGAATTTGTTCGACACGGCGCGGCTTACGGTTGTTTCGTGGAGTTCGAGTTCATCGCCGACCTGACGCATGGTGAGGGGTTTGAGGGCTTCGACGCCCTGTTCGAGAAATTCGCGCTGGGTGTTGGCGATGACCTGGGCGATGCGGACGATGGTGGTTTGCCGGAGGTCGAGGGCGCGCATGAGTTCGCGGGCCTGCTGGAGTTTCTCGCGCAGATAGGAGCGGTCTTCGCTGGAGAGCTCCGGGGTTTCGAGCATTTTGAGATAGCGTTCGGCCAGGAAGAGCCGGGGCATGTTGCCTTTGCAGGAGTGTGCCTCATAATGGTCGCCGACGGGGATGATCTCGACTTCCGGCGCGACGAATTCCGAGTGGCCGGAGGTGAGGGCGGAGCCGGGATAGGGCGACAGTTTCTTGAGTTGTGCGAGACAGACGTTGAGTTCGTCGAGGGAAATCCGCAGTGTGCGTGCCAGTTGCGGCAGGCGGTTGCGGGCGATTTCTTCGAGATGGTGGTCGAGAATTTCTTCGAGGGTCGGAGTCAGGGCGTCTTTGCGCCGGAGCTGGAGCTTGAGACACTCGGAGAGATCGCGGCAGCCGACGCCGGGGGGGTCGAAGCTCTGGACCAGTTTCAATGCTTCTTCGACGGTTTCGACCGGTTCGTTGGTGGACATGGCGAGATCGGCGACGGTGCTGCGCAGATAGCCGGAGTCGTCGATGCTGCCGATCAGCTCGGAGGCGACGGCGCGGACCTGCGGCGACGCGTCGGAGAGCGCCAGTTCCTGCATCAGCTGTTCCTGGAGGGTCGGGGCGTCGGTGAGCGAGTTGAAAAGGTACTCGCGCCGTTCGGCCTCGTCTTCGCCGCTGCCGGAGCCTGCGGGGAGGGGGAGGTCGTCGCTCCACTCGTCCGCTTCGGCGGCTTCGGCGTCGTAGTTGGCCTCGTCTTCCGCTTCGGCGGGGGGCGTGGCTTCGGGGACGGGGAAGTCGTCGGGGTCTTCCGCTTCGAGAAGCGGATTCGCCGCCATTGCCTGGAGCAGTTTCTCTTCCAGTTCCAGGAGCGGCAGATTCAGGAGTTCGAGACTCTGGAGCTGACGCGCCGAAAGCTGTTGTTCTTGTCTTAAACTTGTGCTTAGGGTTTGCTGATTGCCGGACATTGCGATATATTCATGGTCAATATTGGACGATATTGAAAAAACTCGAGTTTTCAGCGAAAACACATTTGCTTTTCACCTGAATAGAATTTAAATTTGAAAGTGGTATTTTTCCAGCTGTGAACGTTTTTTTTTCGATAAAAAAGCGAAAATTGCCCCTTTTTCGGTAATATTTCGCGTGTTGTGGACAGGATAGGTCATGGTCAAGTTGAGTGTGCTCGGCAGCGGAAGCCGGGGCAATTCGCTGGTACTCTCCTGCGGGGAGGGGGCGCTGATTGTCGATATGGGGTTCTCGCGCCGGGAGCTGCGCGGCCGTCTGGAGGCGCTGGGGATCGATCCTGGGTGTATCCGGGCCGCACTGCTCACCCACGAGCACGACGACCATTCGAAGGGGTGCCGGGTGTTCTGCAATGAGCTCGGGATTCCGCTCTGCGCGGCGGGGCCCACCGCGGATTATCTGCGCCGCAAGGGCAAACTGCCGGAGCGGGTGCTGGAGTTCGAGCCGGGGCAGGGGTTTCACATCGCCGGGTTCGAGGTCGAGCCGTTCGCGGTTCAGCACGACGCGGTCTGCCCGGTCGGGTTCGTGATCCGGCACGGCGGCTGCTCAATCGGCATCGCCACCGACCTCGGGGATGTCAATGCGCTGGCGAGGCACTCGCTGCGTGACTGCACCGCGCTGATTCTCGAAAGCAATTACGATGCGAAAATGCTGCGCGATTCGGATCGGCAGCTCTATCTCAAGCGGCGCATTCTCGGGCGTCACGGCCATCTCGACAACGTCGTGGCGCTGGAGGCGATCGGGGAATTGCTGACGGAGCGGACGGCGCTACTGATGCTCGCCCATCTTTCGGGGGAGTGCAACAATTCGGAACTGGTGAAGAATCTCTTCGAAGCGAGACTCCGCGAACTCGGCCGATGCGATCTGCGTTTCGAGGTGCTTTCGCAGGATCTGCCGGTCGGCCCGGTCGAATTGCTCGGGGCCTCGGTGGCGGAGGTGCTCGCGTATGCCGCCAGATAAGGAAGAGATTCCGATCAAAGTATTTTGCCGCGGCTGCAAGGCCAAGCTCGATATGACCGGGCTGGAACCGTTCAGCCGGGTGGCGTGCCCGGAGTGCGGGACGATTTTGCGCGTGCCGCTGCCCTTCAACCGTTATCTTCTGGAGAAACTCTGCGGGCAGGGCGGCATGTCCCGCGTGTACCGGGCGATCGAGCCGCAGCTGGCGCGCCGGGTGGCGGTCAA
>CAYSZM010000348.1:0-2687 GCA_964435365.1 uncultured Victivallis sp.
AACACACCCGGCTCTTCTATTTCGAGAACGGCGGCGACCCCGAATTCTACCTCGCAAGCGCCGACTGGATGTACCGCAACCTCGACCGCCGCGTCGAGCTCTTGTTTCCGGTCGAAGACGAGCGCATCCGGGAGATCTGCCTCCGGCTGCTCCAGTTCCAGCTCGGCGACACCGACAAGGGGCGGCACCTGCTCGGCTCCGGCGTCTATACGCGGCCGAAGGTCGAGCATTACACCGCGGCCCGCAGCCAGTTCAACAGTTACCGCTACCTCAAGGAGCTGGCCGAACGGGAAACCCGGCAGGAGACCGGCGGCGCGCTTCAGGTGTTCACCAGCCCGGATCGGCCGGTGCCCACCTTCGGCGATCTCTCCGGAGAGGAAGACCCGGAGGACGAAGACGCAAAATGAGCGACGGACCGAGGATTCGCGCCTACCGTCCCGGCGATGAGGTGGAGGTCTCCCGCGTGGCGGCCCTCTGCTTCGACCGCTTCATCCGCCCGTGCTGTTCCGAACAGGGCGTGCAGACCTTTGCGAACTGGATTTACCCCGGAGCGATCGCGAAGCGGCAGAGCATCGACTGCCGGATGTTCATCGCCGACCTCGACGGCAGAATCGCCGGACTGATCGAAATGCGCGGCGGCGGGCATATCTCCATGCTCTTCGTCGATCCGGAATTCCACCATTGCGGCATCGCCACGCGGCTGTTCGACCGCGCGCTGCGGACCGCGCTCAAGCTCGACCCGGGCCTGTCGGAAGTGACGGTCTACTCGGCGCCGTGCGCGGTGGAAGTCTACCGCCACTGGGGATTCGCCGCGACCGGTCCGGAGACCGAGCGCGACGGCATCCGCTTTACTCCGATGTCTCTTTCGCTTTAGCATAGCTCCGCTTCAGGACGAACTGCCAGAAGAGCAGCCAGAAGACCACCATTCCGATGGAAATCAGCCAGACCATGCCGATTCCTTTGGTGAAAACCAGCACGAGGGCGAGCGAGGTCCAGACGCCGCCGCCCATGATCGGTTCGTGGAGGAGCTGTTTGTAGCCGAAGCTGGCCGCCGCGGCGGTTTTGTTCTCGGGGTCGACGGTGCGCAGCAGCAAGAGGCCGGTCGCGGTCACGCCGAGCGACTGGCCGAACTCCGCGATGGCGCGCTCAAACCAGGCGTCGCGGAACAGCCGCGGCGCGACGTAAAGCACCATCGATACGCTCCAGATGACTCCGCCGAGCACCAGCAGCAGAAGCGGCATCCAGTAGGTCGCCACGAAGTCCAGCCGGATCGAGGCGACCGCCGAGACGACCAGGAAGTCGAGCGCCGCGCCGCCCAGCCGCTGAATCTGACCGTGGCTGACCATCGAGTCCAGCCGGATCATCATCAGGAACTTCTGGAGAATCAGCCCGCCGATGAGGCAGAGCGGAAAGAGCGGGAAACTGGTCAGCACCTTGAGGTCCTGAATGCCGGAAGGCATGTAGATGTTGACGAACGCCAGCAGCCGCTGGAGTCCGTAGCCGATCATCACCGCCAACCCGATCACCGCGATATGCAGCGCCAGCGAGTCGATCGAGTCGCTGCGGACGGTCTGGAGCCCGGCGTGGGGACGTTCGTCCTTGGGATAAATGCCGATGCGTTCCGGGGTGGTCTGCTCTTCGAAGGTGCGGATGTTCCGAATCCAGCCGCGGCGGACAGCGAGGTTGATCATCGCCATGCCGAGAATGATGCCGAGCACCATGCCCACCGTCGCGACGGTGTAGCCGAGCGCGATGCCCTCCGGCCAGCCGAAGTCGCGGAAGGTTCCGGCCAGTCCGGCGACGGTGCCGTGGCCGCCTTCGAACCCGATTTCCAGCAAATTGCCGAACGCGACGTTGACGCCGAAGAGCGGGACGAGCACGACGAGCGCCAGTCCGAGCCCGGTCACATACTGACCCCAGGCGATCAGCTGCCCCATGCAGAGCTGGGGCGCGGCTTCATTCCAGACGGTTTTGAATTTCGGGATCTTCGATCCGATGAAAAGCGAGGCGAAGACGATGTTGATCAGGAAGCCGGGGAGGGCGTTCCAGTTGAGGTGCCAGTCCGGCGAGGCTTCCCTGCCGAGCGGCGTGTTGAGCCAGACCAGCCCGAGGATGCCGCCGATGACCGACGCGGGCAGGTAGAGCCGTTGGAGGAGCGGAACCGCGGTTCGTATGAGTTTCCCGAGTACCAGCAGAAGACAGAGTCCGCAAAAGGACATTACCACCGCTTCCATTCGTTCTCCTTTCTTTTTCCTCGCGTGGAGGTGCTCAGATCAGGTGTCCCATGCGCTCCTTTTTTGTTCGCAGATAGAACTCGTTCTCTTCGCAGGGTTGGATGACGATCGGCACGCGCTCGATGATTTCGAGCCCGTAACCGGAGAGTCCGACCAGCTTCTTGGGATTGTTGGTCAGCAGCCGGATTGATTTGACGCCGAGGTCGAGCAGAATCTGCACCCCGATGCCGTATTCGCGCAGGTCGGCCGCAAAGCCGAGCTGTTCATTCGCTTCGACGGTGTCGCTTCCTTCGTCCTGAAGCTTGTAGGCGTGGATCTTGTTGAAAATGCCGATGCCGCGCCCTTCCTGGCGCAGGTAGACGATGACGCCCGCCCCGTTTTCGACGATCTGGCGCATCGCGGCGTGGAGCTGCTCGCCGCAGTCGCAGCGCTCGGAGCCGAAGACATCCCCGG
>CAYSZM010000349.1:0-2680 GCA_964435365.1 uncultured Victivallis sp.
ATGTTCGTGGAAGATATTTCGAAAAATTCCCCCGGCAGCAGCCCGGCGAGCAGTTTCTGCACCGTTTGAGGCGGCCAGTGGCGGGAGAGCGTCGCGGCGTCGGGCGTTTCTCCGCGCCGGGGATAGGTCAGGATTTCGTACGTCTCGACCAGTTCGGCGGCGCGTCCCCAGGTGTGGAGTGCGAGCAAACTGTCCCCGCCGATCAGCAGCTGGATGCGGTCGCCGGGCCGTTCCTTCCGGAGCGCGGCGAGTACGTCGCAGGTGTAGGAGGGAGATAAGGCGAGGCGTTCCTCGATGTCGCATGCTTCCAGTCCGGGATGATCGCCGATGAGGAGTTTCACCATGGCGAGGCGGTCGGCAAAGGGGGCGCGGCGGTGTCCGGGTTTGTGCGGCGGGTCGAAAGCCGGAGCCAAAAGAACCCGGTCAGTCCGTCCCGAAGCGAGCGCCGAGAGCGCGATTCCGAGATGACCGGAATGTGGCGGATCGAAACTGCCGCCGTAAAATGCCGTCGCCGTAATGAAGATTTCTGAAAATCCTTTCTTTCCCTGTTTTTACACAATACTCTGTTTTTCCGGAATTTCAATGGCTGATCGCTGAAATCGGATTGACGAAAGGCGAAAAACAGAGTATAGTTAGCCCCGTACACGCGATTGACCACAAGGAGAACCGGCGTATGCAGTATGGAAAAAGAGGGATGCTTTTGTCCGGATTGCCGCTTATGGCGGCATTTCTGTTTCTGGCGGCGGGATGCCGTTCCGATGCGTATTATCAGGATCGTGCCGTGCAGCGGGCGCGCGCCTATCTGCTTGAGAATGGAAAAAATCTCACCATCGACCAGCTTTATTTCGTCAAATTCAACCGTCCCGTGCTGTTGACCGGGGATATCCTTCCTGTTGGCAGCCAGCCGGGCGAAAAGCAGACGGATATTCATCAGATCTGCGTCACCTGGCGGATTCCCGGGCGCGATGTCGATTATCTGGTGTTCGGCGCTTCGTCCGGGAGCATGGAGTATTGGTATCCGAACCGCCTGCTCGAAAAGAAATTCGAAAAATTCGGGCTGCCGATTCAGGCCGCCATGACACTGGCCAGGGCCTATGCCCAGAATTATCTCTACGACGGGCTTAATGCGGCGGAGTTCAACCGGGTGCGGTTCGATTTCCCGTTCGTGATCGAGACCAACTTCCCGCTGGTGGCCGATCCTTCCGGAACGCTTGATCCGGAGGAGTCAGAGGCGGCGCGCAAGAAGCTCGCGGCACTGCCGCAGCTTTCGCTGGTGTGGCCGCTTGACGATCCCGGCAAGTGCATCGTGTTCTGCGGGAACGGAAAAAGCGACCTGACCGGCTGGACGATCAATTTTGCCGGGAAGATGACGAAGGATGAACTTGACGCGGCGACGGTCAAAGTTCTGAAGACGCCGGACAACGCCCAGACGCCGATCGAGCCGGCCGAAGAGGAGAAGGCGAAAGCCGCGGAGGCCGGTAAAGATGCTTAGCATGACCGGATTCGGGAAAGGCGAAGCCGAGTTCGGAGGAATCCGGATTGCGGCGGAAATTTCCAGCGTGAACCGCAAGCAGCTTGAAATCCGGGTCTCCGCTCCGTCGGAATTTTCCGGGCTGGAGCCGCTGGCCCGCAAGCTGATTTCGGACGCGGTGAGCCGCGGTTCGATTCAGCTGCGCATCTCCTGCATTTCGGCGGGGGAGGGGACGGGGCGGAGCACGGTCGATGCCGGTTTCCTCGCCTCGCTGGTCGCGGCGGCGCGCGCCGCCCGGCTGGAAGCCGGGCTGGACGGCGCGGTTCAGGTCGAACTGCTGATGCAGATTCCCGGCGTGGTTTCGCAGGGGTTGCCCGACGCCGATTCCCCCGGCATGGCCGAAGCCTACGAGAAGGCGGTCGTTGTCGCGCTGGAGCGATATCGGGAAATGCGCGGGCACGAGGGCGAAGCGTTGCGGCGCGACCTCGAACAGCGGGAAGCGATGCTCGAGTCGCTGCTGGCCGAGATCGAACCGCTGGCGGCGGAAGTCAACGCCGGAATCAAAAAGCGGCTGCTGGAAAAGCTGGAAGCCGAGAAGATTCCGACTCCCGGCGACGACGAGCGGCTTTTGAAAGAGATCCTGTTTTACGCCGATAAATCCGATGTGACCGAGGAAATCACCCGGCTGCACAGCCATTTCGGCCAGTTCCGCCGCTTCCTGGCGGATGCGAAGCCGGTCGGGCGCAGCCTCGATTTTCTGATGCAGGAGATGTTTCGGGAGATCACCACGCTCGGCAACAAGGCGGGCGTCCCGGCGATTTCGCCGCTGGTGGTCGCGTTCAAGAGTGAGTCGGAGAAACTGCGCGAGCAGATCCAGAATGTGGAGTGAGGAGATACTATGCAGCCTTTGAAATATGATTTCAGCGACCTGGAAGGCGAGGCTTCGATCCGGCTGGAGGCGATTGTCGGCCGGATCGGCGCCAGCTATCAGAACGGATTCGGCGTGAACCATCTCGACGGCGTCAACCTGCCGCGCCGTTCCGAGATCGTCGCCATCACCGAGAAGCTTCTGGAAGTGATCTTCCCGGGGTTCGACGGGAGGCGGATGGGCCGCAGCGAGATGCTCGGGCACGATGTGGCGGAGCTGCTGAAGGAGATTTACTCGGAGCTCTTCGACCAGATGTGCCGCGCGATCCGTTATGTGCGCAA
>CAYSZM010000350.1:0-2679 GCA_964435365.1 uncultured Victivallis sp.
CCCGGGCGAGCAGCACCCGGCGGGTCTTGCGGTTGTAGACGGCGAAGGCGAACATTCCTTCGAGCATATGGACGAATTCGTTGCCGAGCTCTTCGTAAAGGTGGACGATCACCTCGGTGTCGCTCTCGGTGCGGAAATTGTGTCCGCGCTGGAGCAGGATGTCGCGCAGCGCCTTGAAGTTGTAGATTTCCCCGTTGAAGACGGCGATGACGCTCTCATCCTCGTTCGCCATCGGCTGGCCGCCGCCCGCGAGGTCGATGATTGAAAGTCTGCGGTGGCCGAGGGCGATATCATCGTCGAGATAGGTACCGGAGGCGTCCGGTCCGCGATGGCAGAGCGTGTCGTTCATCGCCGCGATCTGCTTGCCCGCGGCCGGGTCGGCATGATGGTTGATGATTCCGGCGATTCCGCACATGCGTCCGATTCTCCGTAAAAATAGTAGTGTCAAAAAGTTCGCGTTCTATAGGGTATAATATACCCGGCAAAGGGGGCATTTCAAGTTGACTTCTCTTTTTCGGAGAGGTATATTGAGTGGCATGTTGGAAGAATTGAACATACTTCGGCAGCTTCTGCCGTCGCTGCCGCAGAATGCCGGCGTGGTGACCGGCCCCGGCGACGACTGCGCGGCGCTGGCGTGGACCGGCGGGCGGGTGTTGCTCGCCGCCGTCGACCAGGTGGTCGGCGACGTGCATTATCACCGCGACGCGACCCCGCCGGAAGCGGCCGGACGCAAGCTGATGTGCCGGAATTTAAGCGACATCGCCGCGATGGGGGGCGTCCCGAAATGGGCGCTGCTCGCCGTCGCCGCCGGCGGGCGCGGCCCCGACTGGGTGCTCGCCTTCTGCCGCGGCGCTGCCGAGGCCGGCGCGCGCTGCGGTGTGGCGGTGGTCGGCGGCGACCTGGCCGGGCTCCCCGGCGAAGGGGAAGTCGCATCGCTCACCATCCTCGGCGAAGCGGAAGAAGCGAAACTCCTGCTCCGCGGCGGAGCCAAACCCGGCGATGCACTCTATGTCACCGGGACGCTCGGCAACTCGCTCTCGAGCGGGCACCATCTTACGTTCGAACCGCGGTTGGAAGAAGGAAAGTTTCTGGCGGACAACGGGTTCGCTTCGGCGATGCTCGATCTGTCCGACGGCCTCCTGCTCGATGCGGAACGGCTGGCCGAGGCGTCGCGTCTCCGGCTGCGCATCGACCCCGGCGCGCTGCCGCTGCGGGCGGGGGCGACGCGCGAAGGCGCGCTCTCCGACGGAGAGGATTACGAATTGCTGTTTACGGTTCCGGCCGGAAAAGAGGCCGAACTGGTGAAAAACTGGAACTTTATGACGAAGCTGACCCGGATCGGCGTCGCGGAATCCGGTGACCCGGACATCCTCGACCTCTCCGGCGGGTCGCTCTTGACCGGAGGAAAACGCGGATATGAACATTGAACGGGAAATCATCAGCCGCTCCGAAACGGAGACCGAAGCCTTCGCGGCGGCGCTGGCCAAAGAATTGCCTCCGGGCAGCGTGGTCGCGCTCGACGGCGACCTCGGCGCGGGCAAAACGGTCTTTTCGCGCGGATTCGCGCGCGGGCTCGGCATCACCGAACCGGTCTCCAGCCCGACCTACACCATCGTCCAGGAGTATCCGCTGCCGGGCGGGAAGGGGATGCTCTATCATCTCGACCTTTACCGGATCGCCAACTCCGCGTCGGCCCTCGCGTTCGGCGTTGACGAGTTCCTCGACGACCCCGAATCGACCGCTCTCGTCGAATGGCCCGAGCGGATCGCCGACATCATGCCCGATTCGGCGCTGCTGATCGAAATCCGCCACATCTCCGATTCCGAACGGAAAATCACCCTCAAACGGGGAGGGCGGAGTTGACCCGGCTTGCGGCGCAACTGAAACGCATCCCCTGGCGGAGGTACAGTCTCGCCTGGCCGGTTCTGCTGCTCATTTTATTCGGTTCGATCGGCATGGCGGCGGTGGGCGTCTATGCCACCGTCTTTTTCGGCCTCCTCGTGTTTCATGTAAATATCGCGGATTCTCCCGGCGCTGCGACCATCGTCTGGAATTTCTTCGGAGTCGCGGCCCTGACCGCGGGCGTCGCCGCCTGGCCGCCCTGCGGAAAGCTGTTCGCCAAGCTCGGCATCCGGCCGCTGAAGTGGCTCGATGTATGGATCGCCATCGCAACCTGTACCGCCATTCTTCTCTTCAGCGGCGCGGTGACCGTGGCATGGCAGGCCTTCCTCGACTGGACCGGGATTCCCTATCAGGAAGAGCAGGATCTGCTGAAAGAGATCGCCGGCGCTTCTCCGGCGGCGCTGATTTTACTCGGATTCGTCCTGACCGTCACCGTCCCGATCGCCGAAGAAATCTTCTTCCGGCGGCTCCTCTTCGGGTTGTTCCGCCCGCTTGGCGCGTGGACCGCGATTCTGCTGACCTCCTTCCTCTTTGCCTGCGCCCACTTCTTCCTCTATGGAATGCCCGCCCTGTTCCTGATGGGTCTCGGCTTTCAACTCACCTATCTGCTGCGGCGAAATCTCAGCACCGCAATTCTTGTTCACGGTCTGATCAACTTCTGCGCCCTGACCGGTACGCTATTGGAGTCGTCAGGCTTGCTGTGATATCCTGTCATGGGAATTGGAGGGGGCACTTCGTCCCCCTCCAAACCTCCTCCCGACCGGCAGGGTGCCGGTG
>CAYSZM010000351.1:0-2643 GCA_964435365.1 uncultured Victivallis sp.
ATACGTTCGCATCGTATAGGTCATGGGTTCGACTCCCACCAGCTCCACCATTTTAAGTTCAAAAAGTCGCAAAAGGTGCCATTTAGTACCGTTTGCGGCTTTCTTGTATGTTATCCCCTGTGTTGTTCCTGCAACTTTCCTTTTCCGAGAATGGGCTTTATCGCTCGTCGGAGGAAAAGGAGAAAGTTGCAGAGACACGGCAGATGTGCTACGGTAAAATGGTTGGATTCGGCAGCCAGCCGATGAAAATCGCGGAAGCATCATCTCGACGGTTTTTTCGATCCTTGAGAGATCGTCAAAAAGATGGAGAGATGCTTCCGCTACCGTGCTTTGCCTGAAGACCGTACAGCTATCCAGGTTGAAAAACCGAATCAGCAAAATGGGTCATGGCAAGCCACTCTGTTAATGTACAACAGAAACAGGAGGATGCAAGCATGGAAGGAGTCAAAGCAAGCATTTGGGCGGGATTCGACGTCGGCAAAGCAAGTTTTTCGGCCGCCTTGGATCAGCTCACAGAGGACGGCAGAGCAAAGATCACCACACTGGCATGCCGGGATTTCAAGCGTATCCCAGAAGGCGTGGAACTATTCTTTCAGTGGGCGAAAAAGGCGGTTCCGGATCACGAAATCCGCATTGTGATGGAAACTACCGGCTGTTATTCACAACATTTGACCGATTGGATCAATCAGCTTCATCCCGAAGTCGGCGTTACGATTGAAAACGCCCGGAACATCCATGCGTTCATTCAAAGCTTGAACCTGCCGCACAAAACCGACAAACTGGATGCACAAGCCATTGCCAGATTCGGCACCGAGCGTCAGCCGAAACCGACCAATTGTCCCTCGAAAACGATTTTGACCCTTCGTGAACTCTCCCGCGAACGAACCGCCCTGATCAGAGCGCGTGTCGACCTGCAAAATCGCCGGGATACCCTGACTTCGCCGATTGTTCGCAAAATCAATGCTCAGACATTGGCCTCTCTGACAACACAGATCGGAAAGATCGACAAGGAAATCAAAGCCTGCGTCGTTCAAGATGAAGAATTGCTTGCCGAAGTTCACATCATGACAACCATGCCTGGCGTGAATTTCATTTCTGCGTACAGCATTCTTGCCGAAATCGGATCGTTGAAACAATATTCGGCAAAGGAACTTTCCTCTTTATCCGGCTTGGCTCCGCGAATTATGGAATCAGGTTCCAGTGTCCATTCTTCCTACCTGAGCAGAAGATCATCAGGACGGCTGCGGCAAATCCTCTACTTGGATTCCGTTCCCGGAGTTCCCAAGATACCGGTTCTTCAGGAATTTCATCAACGACTGCTCGCCAGAGGCAAAAAGAAAATGACCGCAAGGTGTGCCTGTATGCGGAAAATGCTTCTGATGCTTCGCGCCATGGTGATTCATCAAACGCCCTTCGACGAAGATTTTTTCAAAAAATCATCAAAGAGCGCTTGACTTTCGACACACTATCTTTTTGCTTTGTGTCCTCGCGCGATACTCTGTATCGCTCTGCGGGGACAAAACAAAAAATAAATTCACAATGCCTGCGCTCTCATGTCTATGTTTGAACGTGAAATAGTATTAGTCAAGGATGCCGCAATTGCCGTCCCCGGCCAGCGCGCCCCGGCCGAACTCCCGCAGCAACCGCTCCAGTTTGGACATGGTGACCGGCTTCAGGATGATGCCGTTGAAGTGTTTCATGTCGAAACTCTTGTTGCTTTCCACATCCGCCGTAACCGCGATGATCGGCATCCCGGCCCAATGGGAATTGTTCCGGATATGTTCGGCCAATTCGGCGCCGCTCATTTCCGGCATCCACAAATCGGTCAGGAGCATATCGAAGGATTCCCGGGCCAGCGCTTCGAGCGCCAGGACGCCGTTCTCCACCGCCACCGTGGCGATGTCGAGATGGGCCAGCATGGCGCAGAGCACCCGGAGATTGATCGGCACGTCGTCGACCACCAGAAAACGCAGTTTCCGGGGCGTTTCCAGGAGGTTTACGACCGAACTCGCCGGAGCCTGCGCGATTTTCACCTGATCGAAAATCACCGTAAAAACCGATCCCTCATGCAGTTTGCTGTCCAATCCGATGCGTCCTTCCATATGAGCCACCAACCGCCGTACCAGCGCCAGTCCCAGCCCCGCGCCGCCGCCGCTGCGCGATCCGCCGCGCACCTCGTGAAGCCGTCCGAATGCCCGGAACAGCCGCTTCTGCTCCTCCAGCGCAATGCCGCAGCCGGTATCCGCGACCCGCAGCATCAGCCGGACGGCGGAAGCATCCGGGAGCGGAGAACAACTTACCGTCAAAGTCACGGAACCGTGCTCCGTGAACCGGACCGCGTTGCCGAGCAGATGCAGCAGAATCCGGCGCAAATGTTCGCCTTCCATCAGCAGAACCGGCAGCGATTCCGGGACTTCCAGCCGAAAGTCCAGTTGCCGGGCCTCGGCTCCGGGCCGCATGATCGCGGCCACCTCCTGAACGATGCTCCCGAGATCGACCGGAGTCATATTCGAACTCATCTGCCCTGCCTCCAGCCGCGCCAGGTCCAGCAGGTCGTTCAGAAAATGCAGCAGATTGTTGCCCGACGCGTACAGCGCCTCCAGATAATCGTCGCGCACCGCATCGGCAATGCCGGGCTGGCGC
>CAYSZM010000352.1:0-2631 GCA_964435365.1 uncultured Victivallis sp.
GACGGTGAATTCCTGCGCCTCCTGGAGCCAGCCCGCGCCGTTGGAGTTGGATTGCGTATAGACATAGTCGCGATCGGTGAACAGCAGCGAGGCGTTGGAGGCGTATTTGGCGTCGAACGCATCGGCGTCCCATACCGGGTTCCAGCCGTAGTTGCGGAAGTTCTTGCCGTCGGTCAGCAGCTGAAGGGCTTCCAGGTACCATTCCGTTCCGGTCGGCGGGGAGGGCGAGTAGTCGAACAGCGAATCCTGATACGACAGCCAGCTCAGGAACCGTTCCAGTTGCGAATTGCCCAGCCGGAGTACTCCGAATCCGTAGGGAATCGGCATATAGGTCGGCATCAGCGAGGTGTTGTCGAATACCGGCAGGATGATCGGCAGCGTGATCGGCGGCGAATCGTCCGCGAGTTCGCCGAGCACCTTGGCGATCGCTCCGGGCCGGTAATCGGTCTCCAGTGCGTTGGAGCTGGTGGCGGCGACGCGGCGGCTGCCGACCCGGCGGCTGTAGTTGTTGTTCTCCGGATCGCTGCGGCGGATGAACCGCCTGTTGAGGGCCGCGCTCCTGCCGCCCTTCATCGCGTATCTGCCCACCAGGTTGATGTCGGCGGCGGTTTCGGCGTAGGCGGCCGGGCCTTCGTAGCAATACTGCGTCTTGACCGGTTTGCGCAGAACTCCCGCTTCGAACCACCAGTTGTAATGGTTGTCGTCATAGCCCGAATAGTTGTTGCGGTAGTAGTCGGGGTACCAGAATTTATCATACTGGCAGAACTGCACCGCCGGCAGCTCCGAAACCTGATAGGCGCTCTTGTCGGCGAGCAGGTTCTGGATGATCGTGCGTGCGTTTTCATCGTAGCCCGAGCTGCTGTATTCGACGCCGAGGGTGAAAATTTCGCTTTCGGCGGGGAAATTCGACATGCTGTAGTCGATGTTCCACCACTTCCCGGCATAGTCCGCATCGGTCTTGTCTTTGATGAAGGAATAGATGACCCCGAGCCAGGAACTCTGGTCCGGCGGGTCGCCCGCCGCGATTTCGGCGCGGTGGGTCATGATCTCGGTGTAGAGGGCGCTCTTCGCCAGTCCGGAAGGGTCGACGATCGGGTTGCCCGCGATGCGCGCGTTGGGGTAGGCGACCACCCCCTGCGAAACAATGTCCGACACCATCCGCGTATAGGGTTCCCTCCACTTGAAGTTGCGGACCGTCGGAACCCGGGTGTAGCGTTCGTCGGTATTGAGCAAATCCACATAGCTTTGCAGCGGGTAGGTGCCGTCCGAGCCGCGCACCGGGGTCATGCCGTTGCGTTTGGCCGCCTGCTGCGCGGCCGCGAAGCCGATCAGCGGCCCGAGGAACGCCACGCGCGACTGCATTTCGGTGAGGAGCCCGATCCGCTCGGTCAGTTTCTGCAGCCGGATTTGAGCGGCGGTCTGGCCGGAAGTGGTCTGCGTCGTCGGCCAGTGGTCGTCCGATTCGAGCATGGTTTCGCTGGCTTTGATCAGGTTGATTTCGCCGATCAAATTGAGCGACTCCTTCTGCCAGTCGGCGGCGGCGAGCGCGGCGGACTGGTTGGCGGTCTCGGTCTTGTATTTGGCGCGGACCACGCTGTGGATGTCGAACATCAGCAGGATCGCCAGCAGAAGGATCAGCATCATGATGATGCCGGTCAGCAGCACCTGGCCCGATTCCCGGCGTCCGCCGGGGAGTGTCCCTGACTTGCGCATCTCCTACTCCTCCATGAACAGTTTCGAGTAGTTATAGGTGGAAATACTGGCCTTGGGTTCCGGCGTTTTGTCAATCAGGAAGAAGCCGGTGAAATTCTCGAAAATCGAGTTGAGCAGCGGCGCGTTTATCAGTTGGACGGTGGAGCCGGCCATCTCTCCCGTTCCGGCGGTGAAGGTCAGCTCAGGGTCGTCGGCTTTCTGCGGATACCAGTAATCGTAGTAGACTCCGCTGGCGTCGCCGTCGGTCATGTAGAGTTCGGCTCCGGCGGTTTCCGAGAGGTCGGTCCGCCCGCGCCGCGGCCCCGAGGCGCCGATCGCGGCGACCCGGGAAGCGCGCAGGCAGAAGTTCGTCCGGTAACCGAGCGCCACCGCCTTCGAGCCGTAGAAGGCCGAATATTCGCAGAACTGGACCTGGAGACACCAGTAGAAGATTTGGAGCAGGGCGAAAAACAGCAGACAGAGCACAAGGAGCGCCGCCATCGATTCGAAAATCGCGGCGCCGCGTTCACGGGAACGGCTGGTTCGTTTTCCGGTTCTCCTCATTCCTACCCCTTTCGGGAGGCGGTTATTCCTCCCATCCTTCGCCGGTGCTGGCGTGACGGCGGAGGGTGTCGTGTTTGGTCTTGCCTGAGAACGTCTTGGGCAGATGCTTGACGAATTCGATTTCGCGCGGATACTTGTAGGGCGCGGTTTCGCTCTTGACGAACTGCTGGAGTTCGCGGACCAGGCTCTCGGTCTCCTCGAATCCCGGGCGCGGCACGATGTACGCCTTGACCCGGGCGCCGCGCAGCGGGTCGGGCGCGCCGATCACCGCCGCCTCCTGCACCGCGGGGTGCTTGGCCAGCACGTCTTCCACTTCGGAAGGGCTGATCCGGTAGCCGGAACTCTTGATGATGTCGTCGCTGCGGCCGATGAACC
>CAYSZM010000353.1:0-2617 GCA_964435365.1 uncultured Victivallis sp.
TGACCTCCCTGACCGACCGGGGGCTGCCGGTTCTCGTCTGTGTGCAGGCCTGGGAGCCGCCCGGTACGACCATCGAGCAGTACCGGCTGTGCCGGGACTCCGGCCACTGGGTGGTGGTGATCGGGTACGACAAGCGTAATATCTATGTGATGGACCCGTCGACCCTCGGCAATTATGCCTTTGTCCCGAGGGACGAGTTCATGGCGCGCTGGCACGACAGCGACGAAGGGGAATCGTTTCTCCGTTTCGGCATGACGTTCGAGTCGCCGAATCCCCCGGCTTACCGGCCCGGGGAAATCAAGAAGATGGAGTAGCTCCCGCGTATTTTACATCGTTGCGCTCTGTCCGCCGGTGCGGGCGGCGCGCATTTTGTCGCGGTATTCGCCCGGGGGGAGGCCGCGGCGTTTGCGGAAGACCCGCGAGAAGTAAAACTGGTCGGTGAAGCCCGCCGCGAAGGCCGCTTCGCCCACCGTCGCTTCCGGATTCGCCCGCCAGAACTCTTCGGCTTTATGCAGCCGGCGTTCGATCAGCAGCTCTTTGAAGCTGGTCTGGTAGTTGCGGCGCAGGAACTGCGAAATCGTCGAGACGCTGCGCCCCAGTTTCCGCGCCATCTCCGGCAGCCGGATCTCCTCGGTGCAGTGCAGTTCCAGATAACGGTCGATGTCGTGGCGCAGCCGGTCGCCCTGGAGCACCGCCAGCTCGCGGACGCAGATGTAATCGATGAGCATCCGGAAGAGTCCCAGCATGTCTTCGAGTTTCTCGGAATTGATCTTCGGCACGGCGCGGAACGCTTCCGACAGCCGCCGTCTCTGCTCGGCGTTGGTGCAGCGTTCCAGCATGTTCGCCGGAACCTCGTCGTTGGTGCGGAACTGCCCGATCATCAGAAAGCCCGCCAGCTTGTCGTGGATGAACACCGGCGCGATCGCCTCGCGCAGTCCGGCGTGGCAGCGGTAGTCGATGATTCCGTGTTTCTCCACCGCCTCGCTCCGCTTCTCGGTATCCATCGACAGGCACGCCTTGAGCGTTCCGAGCTCCTGCTGGGCCATCGCGCAGTAGTCGCAGTTGCGCATCTGCCGCCCGCGGCGGAGCTCCCGGCCGTCGGCCGAGAAAAACGTCACGCGCAGATCGAGCACCGCCGCGAAATGGTCGATCAGCGACTGGACCTCGTCACTCAGAAACAGTTCGAACGCAGTCGTCATTTCCGGTTATTTCTCCTCATGTTTTTCTACTATATAACCGGATTGCCGAAAAATCCATACCTGTTGTGAAAATTTCCATTTTACAAACGGCGTCAACGCTTTATATTGAAGAAGGATCAACAGAAGGAATCCGGACCATGAAATTCGATTTGCGCGAAGTATGCCACGCCTTCGACCTGCGGGGGGATTATGTGATCGGCGTCCCGTTCGGAACCGGACACATCAACGACACCTTCGCCGTCACTTACGACCAGGGCGGAACTTTGGTCCGCTACATCGTTCAGCGGCTCAACACCAACATCTTCCGGCAGCCGGAGCAGTTGATGGAGAATTTCGAACGGGTCACCGGACACATCCGGAACAAGATCCGGCGGGAACGCACCGCGAACCCCGCCACCCGGCGCCGCACGCTCGAACTGGTTCCGGCGAAAGACTATCTGCCGTACCACCGCGACGCCGACGGCAATTTCTTCCGCTGTTACGTCTTCGTGGAAAACGCGCGGACTTACGATATTCTGGAGACGGAGGAGCTGGCGTTCGAGGCGGCTTCGGCGTTCGGCGCTTTCCAGTCCGATCTCTCCGATCTCGAATGGCGGCTGCATGAGACGATTCCCAATTTTCACAACACCGTTTCGCGTCTTGCCGCGCTTGAAAAGGCGGCGGGTGAAGACAGGTGCGGCCGTCTCGCCGGAGTCACGCCCGAACTCGATTTCATCCGGGAACGCGCTCCCGAATGCTCCGAACTCCTTGATCTTCAGGCTTCCGGTGAAATCACCGAGCGGACCACCCACAACGACACCAAGCTCAACAACGTGCTGATCGACGACCTCACCGGGACGGGTTGCTGCGTGATCGACCTCGACACGGTGATGCCGGGGCTGCCGCACTACGATTTCGGCGACATGGTCCGCACGGGGACCAGCCCCGCCGCCGAAGATGAGCAGGACCTCAGCAAGGTCACCATGCGGTTCCCGATGTATGAAGCGCTGCTCTGCGGCTACCTGACCGGAGCGGGGAAGTTCCTCTCTCCGCTTGAAAAATCGCTGCTTCCGTTTGCCGGAAAGCTGATTACCCTTGAAACGGCGATCCGCTTCCTCACCGATTATCTGGAGGGCGACGTCTATTTCCGCATCCACCGGCCCGGCCACAATCTCGACCGTTGCCGGACCCAGATCGCCCTGGTCCGCTCGATGGAAGCACAGTACGACGAGATGCGCCGCCTCGCCGATTCGATCTAGTCGGGCAGAAGGCCTTACCCGGCACCGGCACCCTGCCGGTCGGGGTGCAGGGGCGAAGCGCCCTGCCCGTCGGAGACATGTACTGCCGCTCATTAACCCGCTCAAGTGCCGAACAAGTTCGGCAATGAGCGGCAGCGGTGGAGTTGACCGCAAGGTCAACTCACCCGCTCGCGCCGAAGG
>CAYSZM010000354.1:0-2607 GCA_964435365.1 uncultured Victivallis sp.
CGGTCGCCGATCTGGAGCGGAGCGGTCGCCGCGACGCGGAATCCGGCCGTGGCGCGCCCTTCGTACTCCGGCTGCTGCCAGAGCAGGGCGGTGTTGAGCGCAGCGGCGTCCTTCGCCGCATCGTCGGCGCCGAGCACAAAGGGGGCTCCGGCGTGGTATTTGTTCTCCATATGCTCGCGCAGTCCGGAGGCCTGTTTGACGATGCCGTAATGCGACGCTTCGTTCCGATTCGCCTCGGAGAGCTCCCGGTATTTGCCGTTGCCGTCATACCAGCCCGCCTTGAAAAATTCGTGCATGTCGGGCAGCATGTAGACGCGCGGCGCATCCGGGAAGGTCAGGTCGCGGTAGCCGACGATCGCGTCGCCGGATTCGCCGTTTTCGCGCGGACGGACCGCAACAAAGTAAGCGCCCTTCTCCGGGTCGCCGGACGTGAGAAAGTTGCAGTAACGCGCCGCGTTGACCCGGCTGACGAAGTTGACGCCGTCGTTCTCAGTCCCGGGAGCGGGGGCGTATTTCCACGCGCCCTCGCCGCCGCTCCGGACGATCTTCATACGCTCGTCGAACAGCTTGTGCGGATCGGACTTCGCGGCACAGGCGTTGAGGAACTCCGCATATTCGGCGTTGGACACCTCGGTTTTGCCGATCCGGTACGGGTAGGCGACGCCGCCGCGCGGATACGGGTTCGGAACTTCCTGAAAGAAGACTTTTTTACCGGGATTCCCGGCGTCTCCGACAGTAACGAGTTCGGGGGACGCGGCCAGCAGCCCGAGCGGAGCGGCCAGGGCACAGAGAAGGAAATGGAACTTCATGAGAGCGATCTTTCTTTGCGGTTATTCCCACCGGTTCGTCACATCGGTCCAGGTGGTGATCAGCCACCAGGGATACTGCTTTTCGGGGAACTGCGAGCCCAGCCAGGACTCGTTCCAGAGGCCGGGACGGCGCTGAACCGAAGCGACGTGACTGTCGAGGAACGCCATATTCATCGAGTTGCCGTGCTCGAAGCGGAGCACCGGGAACGTGCTGGACTGCCGGAACCAGTAGGTTCCGCAGGCGTAGTGCGAGCCTTCGAACACGGTCGGACACTTGGACGCCTGCTTGATTCTGCCCGGGCGATGCCAGACCTTCCAGCTCGCATGACCGTCCTGGAAGTGCGGGATAATTCCGACGTTGGCGGTGTAGCCGCCCGTTCCGTAGGTCTCGTATTTGTTGTTGTCGGGGTTGGTGCTGCTGCCCAGTTTCATGCGCCGTCCGGGGCAGTCCCAGATTTTGACCGGGCGCTGGGTCGTGCTCTGGAAGGAGTTCCGCTGCCAGGCGGCGCCGCCGAGGTAGAGCTGGTCCAGCTTGCCGTGCCACTGCTCGCGGCCTTCCCACGACCAGGGCGGAACCGCGGCCGGAGTGAACCCGAAGTCATTGACGTACATGGCGATCGCGCCGGAAATCTGTTTGAGGTTGTTTTTGCAGGAGGTCCCGCTGGCTCTGTCCCGGGCGCTCTGCAGCGCCGGCAGCAGCATCGATGCAAGGACGGCGATGATGGCGATTACGACCAGAAGCTCAATCAAAGTGAAAAGCTGTTTCTTCATGGGCTTGCTCCATATGTTATGGTTGAGGTACTTTAACGTTTTTCGACGATACATGACAGATCCCTGACGCTCTCCCGCTCGATCAGCTCCTGCGGAAAGAAGACATTCCGGTTTTTCGGCTTCTGCTTCCCCAGCGCGATATCGACCGCCAGGCAGGAAAACTGGTCGTAATCGACGGTCACCACGGTCAACTGCGGCGAGAGGTAACGGTAAAGGCTGCGTTCGCCCTCGCCGATCAGGCTGATATCCTCCGGAACGCGCAGCCCGGCTTCCTTCAAAAGTTTCAATGACACCAGCGCGCCGGGGGCCGATTTGTAGATGAGCGCGGTGAGTCCGAGGCGGCGGATTTCATCGAGATGGGTCCGCGTCATCTGCACCGCGGCGTCCAGCGAATTTTCCCACGAACGGATCGTCGAGCTGAAAATCCGCTCCGGCCCGAACTCCACGCCCGCCCGGCGAAATGCATTCACCAGCGTCTTCTGGTAGAGATCGGTATATTCGCTGCGGGGCTCGTTGCGGATGAAGCCGATTTGGCGGTGGCCGCGCCGCAGCAGGACATCGGCGGTCTTCTCCGCACAGTCGGCGGCGTCGGGCGAGAGTATGTAAATGTTGTCCGGCAGAAAGTTGGGGTAGAAGTACATGCTGTCGAGAACCACCACCGTCACCGGCAGGCGGCCGAGCGCCTCCAGCCGTTCGACATCCATCTGGTCGGAACCGACCCGGAGGATCACTCCGGCGCAGTCCGGCTGCGCCTTGATGAAATCGATCAGCGATTCGGTCGAGGTATCCGGATAGACCTTGCAGTCCAGCATATTGCATTTGTTCATCCGCGAATAGAGCGCGATCGAATGCACCGTCCGCCACGTCGTTTCGTCGGGGTAATCGTTATAAGCGAAAACGATGTTCTTCGTCCCGTTTCCGTGCGTGCTCTCCAGACGGCGGACCGTCCGGTTATGGCCCGCCGCGACAATGCCGGAGCCCTGGCGGCGCACGATCACGCCGTCGTTCTCCAGCTCCGACAGCGCCC
>CAYSZM010000355.1:0-2597 GCA_964435365.1 uncultured Victivallis sp.
CCATGCAGAGCTTCATGGTGCGCGCCGAAATCTCGTAGATCCGGTTGAGCCGGTAATCGCTGGCGTTGAATTCGCCCTCCGGAATGACCGGATAGGTCGACTCCACCAGCCGGAGGAACTGAATCCGCACCGGTTTCGTCGCATTGCGGACGGTCAGGAAGAGATAGCGTCCGCTGCGGCGGCGCATGCTGCTGCAGCGGTTGTAACCGTCGCGGCAGAGGTAGCGCATCGTATTGCGGTAAGTCGAACCGGTGTGCTGAACGCGGCCATCCGGCGTGATGTATTCAACGGCGGAGAGGTCGAGAATGGTTCCCGCCTCCGCGAACAGCGCGAAATTCCAGAAACCGATATTCTGCTCGCCGAGATCGTAGCAAAGTTCGATATCGTGGTCCGGCGACGGGCGGACGACCGTGCAGTCGCCGTCGGCGTAGATGAGCGCTTCAGGCTCCTCCACGTCACCGGATTGCGCCGGGAGCGGCTTGCGCAGGAGGAAGCCCTGGTGGGGGTCGGCAGTCAGTTCGCCCCAGCCGAGCGCCCGGGCTTTCGGGTGACGCTCGCGGAATTCCGCGACAGTCCGCATGGCGAGCGCCGCGTTGGCGATTTTCACGAACGCCTCGCAGCGCTCCTGATAGGGCCGGTTCGCCCAGGGGAACGGAATATCGGGAGCGAGCGCCGCCAGCTCCGGGAATTCGACCGCGGCCACGCCGTCGCTGTCGTCGTAAAAGTTGCGCACCGTCACCCCGGCGTCGGCGGGGAAAGCGATTTCATAGTTGGCCTGATGCCCCCGGAGATGCGCCGGAGCCGCCACCAGCAGATTCTCCCCGGCGTTCAGCGAGATTTCGCCGTTGAGCGCGCTGCGGCCGTTGACGCTGACCTTGAGGTTCTCCAGCCCGAGGTGGACCATCTGGGCCTGCGGCGACGCCACCGTGAAGGCGATCAGCAGCGGAAGCGTGCTGCACTGATCGGCGGACGTGTCCCCCGGGAACAGCAGCCGCTGGGAAGGAATCGCAATCACCAGCGGCTCTTTTGCCACCCGGGAAGCGCCGACAAAACGGCGGAGCAGGAATTCACGCCGCGAAAGCTGTTTGACATCGCGGGGACGAAGGCCGCTCCACGGCCCGTCTTCCGCGCCGCAGACGACGACAGCCGGTTTCCAGTCGCAGGCGGTCTCCTGCGAAGCGTCGATCACTTCGAGCGGAGGCTGCTGGATGCTCGCCTCCACCGTGTTCTCCACCCATTGCGACAGTTTCGCGGCGAACCACGACCCGTCGCTGACGATGGTCTGCGTGGGATCGTCGAATTCGATCTGCGCGAGAAATCCCGCCCGGCGCGGCATCTGGTGAAAGGTTCCGCAGCCGTAGTAGCGGACCACCGCCTCGACCTGGTTGACTCCGGCGCGCAGCCCCGCGGTGAGGTCGTAGACGTCATAGGAGTAATGCTCAGGATAGGAGCGGGCCGGACCGTCGCTGATCCACTGCCCGTTGACTTTCAAACGATAATAACTGTCGGCGGTAATCAGGATGCGCGCCGACGCCGGAACGGAGTCCAGCCGGAATTCGCGGCGGAAGACGGAGCAGAGGTTGAAGCCGAGCCCGTCGGAATCGTCCGACCAAATCCAGGATGCGGAGATACTCATTGTGTTGCGCCTGTCATTAGGGTGGTGTGAATTTTGAAGGTAAATATAACGTGTTCCGGCTACGCTTTCAACCGTGGAAGCTGAAAAAAAACACGCGGGAGAATTCCGCGTGTTTTCAACATCTTTGTGCCGCAATCAGTAGTTGTTGGGGTTCGCCACCAGATCCGAGCCGCCGACATTGAACGAACCCTGGTTGAGCACCGGAGCCCAGACCGCGCTGCGCACGGTGGGATCGTTCTTGCCGTTGATACAGAGCTGGAGCACCCAGACCTGACCGGTGGCGGAATCGACTTTCAACATGACATTTTGCGTGTTGATCTGTCCTTCCTGAACGGAGGCCACATTGATGTTGCCTTCGACCAGCGCGAACCGGCCGGCGGGGTAAAGCTGGGAATTTTCATCGTTTTCGGCCTGCGCCGGAAGCGAGACCAACAGACCGGCTCCCAACAGCGCCATCGCTGCGACTCCGCCCAGAATCATCAGTTTCTTCATGCTGCATTCCTCTCCGAATTAGTGGTTTTTTCCGTCGCCCGCACCGTAAGGCGGTGCGATGAATTTACTCGTAATGTAACATGGATGTCTGAAAAAACAAGTCCGGGCGGGACGGCGATTCCGATTCTCTCGATTATTCGCCGTCGAGGAACACTCTTTTCACCGCTTCCAGGTAACCGTACCCCCAGCGCAGGTCGGGAAGAAGGTAACTGCCCTCGGTCCATTCGTTCCAGCTGTTTACGGTCACGAGCGGCGGCTGCTCCGGGTGGGCGTCGGCATACATCTTCGCCCGGTAAAGGAACGCCTCGAACGAGGCGGGCGTGGAGTTGACCACCGCTTCCCGGACCGACGGGTTGCGCTGCGTGTTGTCCCAGCCGATCGAAACGTGAGGGAAGAGCATCGGGTAGTGCTTCCCGTCTTCCGGCCACTTCGCGATCGCCGCCGCGCCCCAGGCGACGTAATCGCCCTT
>CAYSZM010000356.1:0-2590 GCA_964435365.1 uncultured Victivallis sp.
CCGTACTTGCAGTCGTTGAGCAGCGCCGCGCCGTAGAACTCTTCGGAGAGGTCGGCGAACTTTTGTCCGCAAACCTCGAACCGGGCGATGTCCCAGCTCGTGTTGCGGTGGGTCGAGCGCCGGACGGTGCCGTACTGGATGTCGAAACTCGCCTCCTCGGTGAACACCGCCACCGGGAACGCGACGCGGAGCATTTTGCGCTCCTCGTGCCAGTCGGCGGTCGTCGCGAAGTCGAGCCGCTTGCTCCCTTCGGCGAGCGTGACGCGCTGAACCAGCCGGGAGTTGCCGACGCCGAGGCGGAATTCGATGCCGGACCGGACCGGACCGCGCCAGCCGCGCGCCGGTTCGACGCTCTTCGCCGAGCCGCACTTCTGCTGCTCGTAGAAGATTTCGATGTCCCACGCCTCGTGGTTGTTGGCGCGTTCGACGTAGAGAGAAAAGTCGTTGCCGACACTTCCGGCGGGGAGCACGTCGCGCCAGGCCTCTTTGTCGAAGGCCTTGACCAAGCGGCCGTCGGCGTCGAATTCGTAGCGGATGAGCGCGTTTTCGAGGACGAGGGAGTCGAGAGCCGCGCACTCCGCCGCTTTCCCCGCGCCGCGCTTGACGGCGGCGAGACTGTCGGCGGGAACGGTCGCGGCGACCACAACAAGGCCCTCTTCGATCTGGGCCGCGAGCGGCGTGCCGTCGGAGGCGAGCACGGCGGAGCCGTCCCAGTCGGCGGGCAGTTCCACCGGGTCGTTCTGCGGGACCGAGAGCGAGTTGACCAGCGTCACCGCGCCGGGATCGGCCTGTCCGAGTTTGCGCACCGCCGCCGCCGCGAGTCCGGCCGATTCGGCCAGCGCCTCGGCGTGTTCGCGCTCGGTGTTCTCGTAGACCTTGCGGATCGACGAGCCCGGGATGATGTCGTGGAACTGGTTGATGAGAACCGTCTTCCAGATGCGGTCGAGTTCGGCTGCCGGATATTCCGCAAGCGAACAGAGCGAGTTGACGAATTCGACCGTGGCGAGAAGCTGCTCGAGCTTGCGGTTGTTGCGCTTGGTCCGCCCCTGGACGGTCAGCGTGCCGCGGTGAAGCTCGAGATAGAGTTCGCCGCTCCATGTCGGCAGCTTGTCGCGGTACGCCGCGATGCGGTCGAAGAATTCGTCGGCGCGGCCGAACTTGATTTTCGGGCAGCCTTCGAGGTCGGAGAGCCGCACCGCGCGCTCGAGGTACTCCTCCTTGGGGCCGCCGCCGCCGTCGCCGATGCCGAAGAGGCTCATGAACTCGTCGAGAATGGTATTCTCGTTGAACTTGGTTTCGGCGGGAACCAGCTCGCGCGGCACGACCGAGGCGTTGTAGGTGTCTTCGGGGGGGAAGTGGGTGAGCACTTCGCTGCCGTCGATGCCGCGCCAGTTGAAGGTGTGGTAGGGGAACTTGTTCGACCAGCTCCACGAAATCTTCTGGGTGAGGAAGTAGTCGCAGCCGGACTCCCGGATGATTTGCGGCATGGCGGCGGAGTAGCCGAACACGTCGGGAATCCACAGGTTTATCACGTCCTCGCCGAATTCGTCCATGTAGAAGTTCTTGCCGTGCAGGAACTGGCGGACCATCGACTCGCCGGAGATGAGGTTGCAGTCGGCTTCGACCCACATGCCGCCCTGGAGTTCCCAGCGTCCGCTTTTGACCGCCGCCTTGATCTTCCGGTAGAGTTCGGGGTAGTGCTCCTTGACGAAGGCGTAGTGCTGCGGGGCCGAAGCGCCGAAGACGTAGTCGGGGTACTGTTCGAGCAGCAGGAGCTGGCTGGCAAAGGTGCGCGCGCATTTGCGGATCGACTCGCGCACCGGCCAGAGCCAGCCGGTGTCGATGTGGGCGTGGCCGACGGCGCAGGCGGTCATCGCCGAAGAGACCGCCGGGCGCGACATGACTTTGCGCAGCGCTTCGCGCGCCTTTCCGGCGTTGGCCGGGGTTTCGGCGAAGAGGTTGGCGGCGTCGTTCATCGCCATGACAATCTCGTCGGTGCGGCGGCCGCGCGGCGGGAGCACGGTCACCAGATCGGTCAGGATTTCGAGGTCGAGCCGCAGGTGCCAGAGTTCGCGGTTGAACAGCCCGATGCGCATGGTCTGGGCGACGCCCTCGTAATCGCCGTAGGGGTGGATGGTGCTGAGCGAGGGTTCGCCGTTCATCTTCATGCCGAAGAGCGAGTTGGCGGCCGCCTCGATCCAGAATTCGAGCTTCTGCCCGGCGGAGACGTCATGCGGGAGCTGGTAAATCTCCTTGCGATAGTTTTCGCCGTGGATCGAGCCGCCGGAGAATCCGAAATAGGGGACGCCGTCCCGGAACAGCAGCGATTCGCCGTTGAGGTTGATCTGGAGCGCCACCGGCTTGCCCGCCCACGCTTCCGGGATCTCGGCGGTCAGGCGGAACCAGGCGCTGTCCCACGGGCCGCCCCACTTCTCGCCTTCGCGGATCGGCCGGTAGTCGCCGTTCAGCCGTCCGGCATAGGGGACCGGCTCGACGGAGTGGCGGAATTCGGCCTGCATCGGCACGGTCTCGAAGAACAGTTCATCGGCCAGCCGTTTGTAAAAATGGCGGGCGCGGTCCAGGTAAAGGT
>CAYSZM010000357.1:0-2573 GCA_964435365.1 uncultured Victivallis sp.
TAGCCGAGCAGCTTCGGCTTCTGGGCGACGATGGTCAGGTCGACGTTGACGACCCGCCATTCTGCCACGCGCGGATCGTTCATCACCCGCGCCAGCAGTTTCATGCTGTCGGCATCCTTGTAAGCCGGGTCGGTGTCGGGGAAGAACCGCCCGATGTCGCCGAGCGCCAGCGCGCCAATCACCGCATCCATCAGGGCGTGGACGGCGACATCCGCGTCGCTGTGGCCCAGGAGGCCGGTCGGGTGTGCAATCGGCACGCCGCAGAGAATCAGTTTGCGCCCCTCGACGAGCTGATGCACATCGTACCCCTGCCCGATCCGGATCATGGCTGTTCCTCCAGTTTTTCGAGCAGCGGGCCGAGCTTTGAAAACACCCGCACCGCGTTGCCGTAGAATACCTTCTCGTGATGCTCCTCCGGGACGACTGCGCGGATCACGTCGATGTAGGCGTCGATGTTGACCAGCGGATAATCGGTCCCGAACAGGAACCGGTCCCAGTCGCCGAGATAGTCCATCCAGATTCGCATCTGGTCGAAATAGCCGCGGAAGCGCTTCAGGAAATCAGCGGCGTCGATCCGCCCCGCCGCAAATCCGGAGAGGTCAATCGACACGTTCTCATTCTTGGCCGCCACTTCGGTGGCGTCGACGAACCACGGATTCCCGTAGTGGGCGAGCACGAAGCGCGTCTTCGGGAACTCGACCGCGACCTCGTCCACCGTGAGCGGATGCGCGTACTTGACGTGCCCGCGCGTCCCGGCCGTATCCCCGGTGTGAATCACCACCGGGACATCGTATGCCGCCGCCAGCTCGAAAAACGGGAAATGACGCGGCTCGGAGAGATAAAGATGGTGATAGCCGGGGTAGAATTTGAGCCCGACGCACTGCGGCGTCTTCAGGTACTTCTCGAACTCCTCCAGCGAACGCTTCGTGTTCTCCGGCGTAATCGCCCCGGAATCGACTCCGGCGCAATAAGCGATGTTCGCCGGCTGCCCGTAATGCTCCGGCGTGACCGGCCCGGCGAGATTCGGCGTCATCGGGCGGCAGAACCCCGCGTCGCCGCCGTCGCGCCCCGCCCCCATGGCGATGGCCATGACCACGCCGTTCCGGCGGAAATTCTCCGCCACGCCGTCCACACTGTTGATCTGGCCGGATTCAACGGCAGTCGCCTGAAACCCTTCCCAGCCCGCGTAATGAATATGTGCATCGATGATCTTCATAAAATACTCCGTTCCGCTGATTAATGTACGATCCCTTCCCCGAAAAAGCAAGAGCGCGCGCCTGAAAAACGGAAATTCCCGGAACTCGATTTTTCAGGGAATTTACCCGCTTCGGCGTTTGATTATTCCGGCGAAGGCGTTACATTAATATTGTTAACACACTTAACAAAGTATCCAGGCCAACAAAGGAGCAGAACCAGATGTACTATACCGGATTTGCGGACGAAGCAGCTGCCGGAATCACCGGCCAGATCAAAGCGACCAAAGAACTCGGCTGGAAGTGGATCGAATCGCGCAACATCGACGGCGTCAACCTTCACGACCTGCCGGAAGAGAAGTTCGAAACGGTCGCCGCCGAACTCGAAGCCTCCGGCGTCGGCGTCAACTGCTTCGGCAGCGCCGTGGCCAACTGGGGCTGGGACCCGATCAAGGAAGAGGACTTCAAAGCCACCGTCGAACAGCTCAAGCGGGCGCTGGTCCGCATGAAAAAATTGAACTGCAAAATGATCCGGGCGATGAGCTTCAAGGCGCAGTGGAACCGCCCGGCGTGGGACGCCGAAGTCGAAGCCCACGTCTTCCGCAAAGTCCAGTTCCTCGTCGACATGTGCGAAGAAGCCGGTGTCTACTACCTCCACGAAAACTGCAACAACTACGGCGGCATGTCCTGGAAACACACCCTCAAGCTCCTCGACAACGTCAAGTCCCCCTATTTCAAGCTCGTCTTCGACACCGGCAACCCGGTGCTCAACTTCGACCGCAGCGAAGGCGACAGCCTGGGCAAGGTCCAGAGCGCCTGGGAATTCTACAGCAACGTCAAGGAGTTCATCCACTACGTTCACATCAAGGACGCAGTCTTCCTCGGAGTCAACCCGGACAGCGGCTTCAACAAAGCCGAATTCACTTTCCCCGGCGAAGGTCAGGGCGATGTCGTCCGCATCGTCGCCGATCTCCTCAAGGACGGCTATGACGGCGGATTCTCTATGGAACCCCACATGAAGAACGTCTTCCACGAAAGCGTCGGCTCCGACCAGCGCGCCCAGGAAAAGTACGACAACTATGTCGAATACGGCCGCCGCTTCATGAAGTTGGTCGAAACTATTACGAAATAAGCACCAACGTCAAAAAACGGTTGTCGGCAGGTTTGTCGGCAACCGTTTTTTATTGATCAGCGTCATGGTCGCGGGGATCAGAGGGGGCGCTTCGCCCCCCTCCGAACCTCCTCCCGACCGGCAGGGTGCCGGTGCCGCGACCAGATCCGCATCAAATGCGCAGCATTTGACGCTCCGACTAAGAAATTCGGCAGGTAATGCGGGGTTCCGGAGGGCGCAAAATACCGCTCCCTCCGGCGCGCCTTTCC
>CAYSZM010000358.1:0-2564 GCA_964435365.1 uncultured Victivallis sp.
AGGCAAGCACGCCGTTGTGACCGCCGAATCCGAGGTTCAGATTCAGCGCGACGTTGACCTTGCGCTCCTTCGCCTTGTTCGGCGTGATGTCAAGGTCGCAGGCCGGGTCCGGCGTTTCATAGTTGATCGTCGGCGGAATGATGCCGGTTTCGATCGCCTTGATGCAGGCGATCGATTCCATGCCGCCCGCCGCGCCGAGACCGTGCCCGGTCGCACCCTTCGTGCTGCTGACCGACACCTTGTAGGCGGCATCCTTCATCGCCGATTTGATCGCCATCGTTTCGAACTTGTCGTTCAATTCGGTGCTGGTGCCGTGGGCGTTGATGTAATCGATGTCTTCCGGATTGTACCCGGCATGATGCAGCGCCATCTGGATCGCACGGGCCATGCCGTCGCCTTCCGGATGCGGCGCGGTGATGTGATGGGCGTCGCCCGTCGCACCGTAACCGACCACCTCGGCCAGAATCGGAACGCCGCGCTTCTTCGCGTGTTCGTACTCTTCGAGAATCAGCACACCGGCGCCTTCACTCATGATGAATCCGTCGCGGCCCGCGTCAAACGGACGGCTGGCGTGCTGCGGATCATCGTTGCGGGTGCTCAGCGCCTTGAGCGCGCAGAACCCGGCAACACCGAGCGGAACAATCGTCGCTTCGGTTCCGCCGCAGATCATGATGTCGGCGTCGTCGCGCTTGATCATCCAGTAGGATTCGCCGATCGAATGGGTTCCGGTCGCACAGGCGGTGACCAGCCCGAGGTTCGGGCCGCCCGCGCCGTAGCGCATCGAAATGTTGCCCGACGCAATGTCGCCGATCATCATCGGAATCAGGAAGGGGGAGATCCGTCCGGGACCGCGTTCCAGCAGCACCCGATCCTGGTCGCTCATGGTGGCGAGGCCGCCGATTCCGCTGGAGACGATCACCCCGACACGGGTGGAATCAACTTCGCTCTCCCGCAGGTCCCGGGGCAGATTGGCGGAAGCCATCGCTTCGTCAGAGGCGGCAATCGCATACTGGCAGAAGAGATCGAGCCGCTTCGCATCCTTGGGATTCATGTACCCGCTGAAATCAAAGTCTTTGACTTCTCCGGCGATCTTGGTCCGGTATTCCGTGGTATCGAACCGGGTGATCGGTCCGACGCCGCAGCGTCCGTTGATCAAGGCGTCCCAGAAATCCGGAACGTTGTTGCCGATGCAGGAAATCACGCCGTAACCGGTAACTACAACCCGTCTGTTGTTCATATTATCCTAGCTTCTCCTTCGCTCTCCCCGCGGAATCAAGCCCGCCGGATGTTCTTAACAGAAAACCGGACCACCTTTGCGTAATATTACGAAAAGTGGCCCGTTTTTCGGGTGCTCGCGCACCGGTCTCGCGCACCGGCCAGGCCTTCCAGCTCAGGAACCGTGCGGGCAAGCAGGATTTACTCCTGGCTCTTGCCTTCGACGTATTTGATCGCGTCGCCGACGGTGGTCAGCTTTTCGGCATCTTCGTCCGGAATTTCCGAGCCGAATTCTTCTTCCAGGGCCATGACCAGCTCGACCTGGTCGAGGGAGTCGGCGCCGAGATCTTCGATGAACTTCGCTTCCGGCGTAACCTGATCCTCGGAAACTCCGAGCTGCTCGACGACGATTTTCTTCACTTTGTCAGCAACAGAAGACATTTTCAATCCCCTTTTCTTTAGGTTATTTTTTGAACGTCAATGCCGTTTCATTTTCTTTTTCTGTCAGCATATCATTGGTTTAATATGCCTCCGGGCCCGGCAAATGTCAAATTCATTTCTTGAAATATTTCAGATTTTTCCGCCTCTCCCCTCACAAAAAACCAAGAAGAAGCGGAGAAACCATTACATCAGCATGCCGCCGTCGACGTTGATGACCTGACCGGTCACATAGTCCGAATCCGGCGAGCAGAGGAAGTAGACGACAGCGGCCACATCCTCGGGTTTTCCGCCGCGCCCGGCGGGGATCACCTTGAGGAAAGCGTCGCGCGCATCCTGCGACAGCTTCTCGGTCATCGCGGTCTCGATGTATCCCGGCGCGACGGCGTTGGCCTGGATGTTGCGGGTGGCGAACTCCTTCGCCGTCGTCTTGGCCAGCGCGATCACGCCCGCCTTGGAGGCCGAGTAGTTGGCCTGGCCGACATTGCCCATGCGGCCGACCACCGACGCGATGTTCACGATCTTGCCGGCGCGCTGCTTCATCATCGGGCGGACCGCCGCCTTTGTGAAGTTGAAGGTTCCCTTGAGGTTGACCGCGATCACCGCGTCCCACATATCCTCGGTCATCTTGAGCATCAGCGTGTCTTTGGTGATGCCGGCGTTGTTGACCAGAATGTCGAGGGTGCCGAAGTCCGCGACCACCGCCGCGACGGTCTGCTCGGCGTCTTCGAACTTGGCGACGTTGGCCGCGTAAGCCCGGGCTTCGACGCCCTGCGCCTTGAATTCATCGGCGGTGGCCTGCGCCACGTCGAGCATGATGTCAACGATCGCCAGTTTGGCGCCTTCCGCCGCGAGACGGGCCGAAATCGCCTTGCCGATGCCGCGCGCTCCGCCGGTGACCAGGGCGACTT
>CAYSZM010000359.1:0-2558 GCA_964435365.1 uncultured Victivallis sp.
ACCTCGGTCAAATCGTCGGAGGGAATCACGTCGGCAACGGTGCGGAACATCTTCGAGAGTTCAATGACGTTGCTGTATTTGCAGAATCGCTGCACCATTTTGAAGCGTCCGGCGGCATCCAGCTCCAGCGCGGTTTCCGTGCCGCAGAAGACCGAGGCGAATCGGTCGAACGTGCCGATCCCGAACTCTTGGAGCGTTGCCGGACTGATGTAGCGGACCATGTTCCAGAGTTCAGCAATCGTATTCGTGACCGGCGTTCCCGTGGCGAAATAAACGTTCCTCCCTCCGGTTTTCTCCATGATGTAACGGATTTTCAAACTCAGCGAAAACGCCCGTTGGCTGGCTCCCCGGTCGAGTCCTTTGACCCGCTGCATCTTGGTGGGGAAAAAGTTGCGTTTGTAGGCGTGCGCCTCATCGATAACAAGCGCATCCAGCCCGAGATCGGAAAAGTAGATGATGTCCTCTTCGGCTTTCTTGTCGTTGAGTTTGTCGAGCATCTTCTCCAACTGCTTCTTCTGGCGTTCGGCGTCTTTGATGGTCGAGTGGTTTTCGCTTTCGGCAATCAGTTCTTCCAGTTCGGCAATCTGGTCTTCGTAGTGCCGCGTCACCAGATCCGGATCATCCCGGAGCATGTCGAAGGAAGATTGCGCCATGATGACCATATCCCAGTCACCGACCGCGATCCGGCTCATGAAGCGTTTGCGCTTCTCCTTGACCAGATCCTTTTTGTCGGCGATCAGAATCATTGCGTGGGGATAGAGTTTCGGGGCAAATTCCGCGAACTGCCGCAAAGTTGAATTCTGCACGACAATCAGGGTTTTCGTCGCCAGATGAAGACGTTTCAACTCCATCGCCGCCGTGACCATGATCGCGGTCTTGCCCGCGCCCACGCAATGCGCCAGCAGCGTATTGCCTTCGATGCATCGGCTGACCGCCCGTTTCTGATGGTTTCGCAGCACGAATTTTTTGCCGTTGATGATCCCGACCGCTCCGGGATAGATTTCAAACGCCGGAAGTTCATACTGACGCGTCACATGCGAATTGAAGATGCTGTTGTAAATGTTTTCCAACTGCTCCGATATCTCGTTGGAGTTCATGATGAAGTTTCGGAACTTCTCCTGCAACTCATTTTTATATTGCCGCGCAGTCAGTGTCGCTTCCTGATCGACCACCAGTTTTTCTTCACCGTCCGCATCATATTCCTTCCGGTGAACGATCGGTTCCTTCAGATTCAAAGCCGTCTCCACCAATTTAAATAAATCCCAATCGTCCACCCGATATTCGGTCATGCTGTAACGGACGGAATAATCGGCGCTCACATACCATTTGTCCTCGGTGTTCGAATAGGAAACTTTGCATTCGATACTGAAACTTTTTTCAAGCCAGTTCTGTACGATTTCCGGGGGTATCCAGAAGCTTCCAAGCTGAAAGTCGATATCTTCGATCCGCAGCGGCTTCGGCTGAACCGTTTCCAAAGCCGGAACATTCTGCGGCGCCATTTCCTGGGCGATTTTCAGCTTGCGGACCACGTTGCCGGAAAGATATTCGCTTTTGAGTTCGATCCGCTTCGTAAGGGGATTTTCGAAAAACTCTCCCGAGGCCAGCAATTGTTTCAACGCTTCGGCCCTGTCGAGTTTCATCATGGCGGCGACATAATCCATGTCGATCCGGTGACGATAGCCGTAGGAAATCATGCCCGCCTGAACAATGTCGTCCGCGTGATCCGGCTCCCGCCACGGGTGCTGGGTTCGTTTGAAGTAGATGTCACCTTTTTCATAGACCATGCGATGAGTCTTGATACCGTCGAGTGAAGTTTCGATCTCTTTTCGGATGTTTTCCGTCGCGGCCAGTTTCAGGTAATCCGGGTCTTCCTGCATGTTGCGGTGAATGATATGGTTGTTGAGATACCCGAACTCTTTGACATGGAATTCATAATCATGGTTCAGACGCGTCCGCTGGTCGGCAATCGCGTATTCCGAAGCCTCCGGATCAAGCTGGAGTTGTAATAATGTATTCAGATGTTCCTTGAATTCAATAAAATGCTCCAGCTTGTGCCGTTCGTTGCCGGAGAATTCACGCCCGGTCTTGTCGGTGAACAAAATGCCTTTGTGATTGCGGCACTGCCAGATGCGTCCGTCCTGCCGGAACAAAGTGTATTCGCGCATCGGGTGCGGAAGTTCCACTTCCAAAGGTTGATTGCTGACCGTTCCGAACATATCCGTTTCCGGTTGTTTCACCTGCTGAACGGCCAGCTCCGGAACTTTCAGAAGTTCTGCGAGGCATGGATTATCAAACGGCAGAATCGTTGCGCTTCCGGTTTTGCCATACATCTTGCCGGTGTTCGAGGGAACGCCCATGATCATCTCCGGATGATTGGAAAAATATTCATTCACCCGCAGAATGCCGGTATTGTCCGGCGTTTCAATCGGCAGAAGATCAAGAAACTTCTCCGCGGGTTCTGCCCCTTTTTGCAGAATCAGGATATCCGCGACAACTTCGGTGCCGATTTCCTCAAACGCGGTGTTCGGCAGACGGATCGCGGCCAGCAGTGCGGCTCT
>CAYSZM010000360.1:0-2554 GCA_964435365.1 uncultured Victivallis sp.
CAAGTTCTTCCGCCGTATGCGCTTCGCAGAGCACGGCGAGATTCAGCGAACGGGCGAACTTGTGGAGACAGCGAAACTGCACCGGAGTCAGCATCGCGGCGATGAGCAGGATCGCGTCGGCGCCCCAGACCCGCGCTTCGAGGATCTGGTATTCGTCATAGATGAAGTCCTTGCGGAGCAGCGGGATGTCGACCGCCTTGCGCGCCCGGCGCAGGTTCGACTCCGAACCGAGGAAGAAGTTCTTCTCGGTCAGCACCGAGAGCGCGGCGGCTCCGGCGGCTTCGAGCTCGGGGGCGACGGTTTCGATGTCGATCACTTCGCGGATCACCCCTTTCGAGGGCGAGGCCGACTTGAGTTCGGCGATCACCCGCGCGCCGGGCCGCCGGAGAGAACCGGCGAAATCCCGCGTGGGCGGGAGCCCGGCCAGCTGCGCTTCGAGCATGACCGGCGGAATGCGCTTCCTGGTCTCTTCCAGCTCGGCGCGGCTGCGGTTGACGATGGTTTCAAGCACTTTTTCCATTGCTCGCCTCAATCAGTCGTTCCAGTTTGTTCAATGCGGCACCGGAGTCGATCGACTCTTCGGCGCAGCGGATTCCTTCGAGCAGCGTCGGCGCGCCGCCCGCGACATAGATGGTGGCCCCGGCGTTGAGCAGGACCGACGCCCGCGCGCCGCCGCGGCGGGAGCCGTCGAGCACCGAGCGCAGGATCACCGCGTTTTCGGCGGGCGTCCCCCCGGCGATGTCCGCCGGATCGTAGCACTCGCCGATGAGGAGTTCGGGCAGCAGCTCGCCGGTACGGATTTCACCGTCCCTGAGCTCGGTCACCCGGGTCGGGCCGCAGCAGCTGATTTCGTCGATGCCCTCCATGCCGTGGACGACCATGGCGCGGCGGACGCCGAGTTCATGGAGCGTCCCGGCGAAGAGTTCGGTGAGTTCCGGCGAGTAGACGCCGAGCACGAGCGCCTTCGCCCCGGCCGGGTTGCAGAGCGGCCCGAGCATGTTGAAGATGGTGCGGATTTTAAGTTCGCGCCGGATCACCGCCACATTGGCCAGCATCGGGTGCAGTTTGGCGGCGAAGAGGAAGCCGATGCCGATCTCCGCAATCGCGTTTTCGATCACCGGGACCGGCGCGTCGAGGTTGTAGCCAAGCGCGGCAAGCACGTCGGCAGAACCGCAGCGGCTCGACGCCGCCCGGTTGCCGTGCTTGGCGACGGTGACGCCCGCCCCCGCCGCGACAAACGCGCTGGTGGTCGAGATGTTGAAGCTGTTGGAGCCGTCGCCGCCGGTGCCGACCACGTCGACCACGTCGCGCTGGCCGCAGTCGATGAAGGCGGCGGAGCGGCGGAGCATCCGGGCCGCGCCGACCAGTTCGGGGCGGGTGACGCCCTTCATCCGCAGCGCGGCGAGAAACGCGCCGATCTGCGAATGGGCGACCTCTCCGCCGGTGATGATCCGGAAGGCGTCTTCCATCTCGTTCGGCGTCAGGTCCTCATGGGCGAAGAGTTTGTTGAGGTAGGCGGTCAGCATCGTTCACCTCCGCGAGCGTCGGTGTTCGGCGACCAGCGTCAGGAAGTTGGCGAGCTGCCGCTTCCCGGTGGTGGTCAGGATCGATTCCGGGTGGTACTGGATGCCCTCGACGGGCAGTTCGCGGTGACGGAGCCCCATCACCTCGCCGTCCTCGCTGCGGGCGGTGATTTCCAGTTCCGGCGGCAGCGTGTCGGCGGCCAGCGCCAGCGAGTGGTAGCGGACCACCTTGATCGTGGCCGGGAGCCCGGCGAAGAGCCCCTTGCCGTCGTGGGTGACTTCGGAGATCTTGCCGTGCATGATCCGCGACGCGTTGCCGAGCGTCATGCCGAACGCCTCGCCGATCGCCTGGTGGCCGAGGCAGACGCCGAGGAGCGGAATTCCTTCGGCGACAACCCGCTTGACCAGTTCCGGCATGATTCCGGCATCGGCCGGGCGGCCCGGTCCGGGCGAAAGGATGATCGCCTCGGGACGCATCGCGATCGCCTCGTCGACGGTGATCGCGTCGTTGCGGCGGACCTCGACCTCCTGCCCGAGCTGCTGGAAGTACTGGACGAGATTATAGGTGAACGAATCGAAATTGTCAATCATCAAAATCATGGCGGCACCTCTTACAGTTCAAGGTTGGCAGCGGCGAGCCGGATCGATTTCAGCATGGCGGCCGCCTTGTTGCAGGTTTCCTGATACTCGGTCGCGGGGTCCGAGTCGTAGACGATTCCGGCTCCGGCCTGAACCGCCATCTTCTTACCGTCGAGGAAGATCGTGCGGATGGTGATGGCGAGGTCCATATTGCCGGTGTAGCTGAAGTAGCCCGCCGCGCCGCCGTACATGCCGCGCGGTTCCGGCTCGAGTTCGTGGATGATCTCCATCGCCCGGATCTTCGGCGCGCCGGAGAGCGTCCCCGCCGGGAACGTCGCCCGCACCACGTCGAAGGCGTCGCAATCCGGCTTCGGCAGCGCTTCGACCGTCGAAACCAGGTGCATCACGTGCGAATAACGCTCGACCGTCATGAAGTCCTTGACCTGGACGCT
>CAYSZM010000361.1:0-2529 GCA_964435365.1 uncultured Victivallis sp.
TGCGGGCTGCGGCGCGACCAGTCGGTCACCCGCTTCGGCATCGAGGTGCTGGAGGACGACCCGGCCAACGGCCTCCTTAGGCTCAATCCGCTGGCCGACTGGAGCGAATCGTACCTGTGGAATTACATCCAATCTCGCAATGTTCCCTATAACGTATTGCACGACAAGGGGTACCCCAGCATCGGCTGCGCCTGCTGCACCCGTGCGGTGCGCCGCGTCGAAGATGTCCGCGCCGGGCGCTGGTACTGGGAAGAACCCGAACACCGCGAATGCGGCCTGCACGTTCACCATAGCAAGGAGGAATCATTATGACCGAACAGTATCAGTTGAGCCAGCTCCGGCAGCTTGAAGCCGAGAGCATTCAGATTTTCCGCGACGCGGTGAGCCAGTTCGAGCGGCCCGTGCTGCTCTATTCGATCGGCAAGGACTCCGGCGTGCTGGTGCACCTGGCGCGCAAGGCGTTCTATCCGGGGCGGCTGCCGTTCAAGCTGCTGCACATCGATTCGACTTGGAAGTTCCGCGAGATGATCGAGTTCCGCGACCGCTTCTGCCGCGAAAACGAACTCGACCTCCTGGTGCACAGCAACGAGGAGGGGCGCAGCGCGGGGGTCAACCCCTTCGACTACGGCAGCCGGAAATACACCGACATCATGAAGACGCAGGCGCTGCTTCAGGCGCTCAAGGCGGGCAAGTATGACGTCGCGTTCGGCGGGGCGCGCCGCGACGAGGAGAAATCGCGCGCCAAGGAGCGCATCTTCTCCTTCCGCGACGTCTTCCAGCAGTGGGACCCGAAGAACCAGCGGCCGGAGCTCTGGAACCTCTACAACGGGCGGATCAATCCGGGCGAAAGCGTCCGCTGCTTCCCGCTCTCCAACTGGACCGAGACCGACATCTGGCAGTACATCAGGCTCGAGAAGATTCCCATCGTCGATCTCTACTACGCCAAGGAGCGCCCGGTGGTCGAGCGCGACGGCTCGCTCATCATGGTGGACGACGAACGCATGCGGCTGCTGCCGGGCGAGAAGCCGCAAATGCGGATGGTCCGCTTCCGCACGCTCGGCTGCTACCCGCTGACCGGCGCGATCGAATCCACCGCGACCACGATCGAGGAGATCGTCGCCGAAATGCTCCAGACCCGGCTCAGCGAACGCTCCACCCGGGTGATCGATCACGACGGCGACTCGTCGATGGAACAGAAAAAAAGAGAGGGGTACTTCTAATGGATATCAACGCTTATCTCGACGCGCATGAAAACAAGAGCCTGCTGCGCATTCTCACCTGCGGCTCGGTCGACGACGGCAAGTCCACCCTGATCGGGCGGCTGCTCTACGACAGCAAACTGATTTTCGACGACCAGCTTGCCGCGCTCCGCCGCGACAGCGACCGCAACGGCACCACCGGCGCGGGCGAAATCGATTACGCGCTGCTGCTCGACGGCCTCAAGGCCGAACGCGAGCAGGGCATCACCATCGACGTCGCCTACCGCTACTTCTCGACGCCGAAGCGCAAGTTCATCATCGCCGACTGCCCGGGGCACGAACAGTACACCCGGAACATGGCGACCGGGGCTTCGACTGCCGATCTGGCGATCATCCTCATCGACGCGCGCAGCGGAGTCATCACCCAGACGCGGCGGCACTCGTTCATCGTCTCGCTGCTCGGCATCCGCCACGTGGTGGTGGCGGTCAACAAGATGGACCTGGTCGATTATTCGGAACGGCGCTTTGAAGAAATCCGCGACGACTATCTCGCGTTTTCGAAGGAGCTCAATATTCCGGACCTCCACTTCATCCCGCTTTCGGCGCTCAAGGGAACCAACGTGGTCGAGCGCTCGCCGGAGCTGACGCCCTACTACGGCGGCCCGGCGCTGCTGGAGCTGCTGGAGGGCGTCGAAGCCGCGTCCGGCTCGGCAGAGCGGGCGTTCCGCTTCCCGGTCCAGTGCGTCATCCGCCCCAACCTCGACTTCCGCGGGTTCGCCGGGAGCGTCGCGTCGGGGGTGGTCCGCAAGGGCGACGAGGTGGTGGCGCTGCCCTCGGGCAAGCGCTCCCGGGTGAAGGCGATCGTCACCGCCGACGGCGATCTCGATTACGCCTTCGCGCCGCAGGCGGTCACCCTGACGCTGGAGGACGAAATCGACATCAGCACCGGTGACTGGATCGTCAAACCCGAAGAGCTTCCCCGCGAAAGCAATCTCTTTCGCGCCGACCTCATCTGGATGGCGCAGGAGGAGTTGGTTCCCGGCAAACCCTACCTGATCCGCCACGGCGCGGGGTTTGTCAAGGGGCGCATCCGCGAGATCGCCCGGCGGATCGACGTCAACACGCTCGAACGCAGCCGGGCCGACTCGCTCGCGCTGAACGGCATCGCCGAGGTCGTCGTCGAAACCACCCGCCCGCTCCACTTCGACCCGTACGGCGAAAACCGGGCGACCGGACGCTTCATCCTGGTCGATCCGGCCGGCAACGCCACCGCCGGGGCGGGGATGATCATCGACGCGGCGGATGCGCGCGATTCGCTCCAGTCACGGGT
>CAYSZM010000362.1:0-2525 GCA_964435365.1 uncultured Victivallis sp.
TTGAGGTCCGAACGGCTGCTGTCGAACCAGTAAAACTGGCTCCATTCGATTTCTTCGCGTTTCATGGAACTCTGCCTTTCCGTTGAACTTGAATCCGCATCATTTACAATATCCCGGAGAAAGTCCGTTTGCAACGGTTCGCGTCTGTTCTTTTCGGGAAATTTCAGGGCGGACCGATTTGCGATTCCCGGCAAGTCGGGATACGTTATAGGTATATTCAGGAGATATGCGAAATGCCGATCGATGCGATGTACGAAGAGTTGCGGAAGGTTTACCGGCCGGACGAATTCCCGGCGCTGGCGGAGCAGATCCGCGAATGGCGCGCCGCGCGCCCGCTGGCGGGGCGGAAGGTGTTCGACGCGACCCCCGTATTCCGCAACACCATGATGAAATATGTCGCGCTGCTGGCGGCGGGAGCCGAGCTCACCGTCGGATACGGGCGCGGAATTCCCTATGACCCGGAAACGGTCGAACGGCTCCGCAAATTCGGAGTCCGGGTGGCCGATTCTTCCGCTTTTGACGAATCCTGCGACGTCGTCCTCGACTGCGCCGGAGCCAACGCCGACGTCAAATCGAAGTACGGCTACGTCGAACTCACCCGCTCCGGCATGTACCGTTACCGCGACTGCACGCAGCCGGTGTTCCTCGCCGACGACGGGCGGATCAAGGAGATCGAAACCGCGCTCGGCACCGGCGACGGCTTCCGGCGCGGCATGGCCCATTTCGGGCACGGCGACTTCTCCGGGCGGAACATCGTCGTTTTCGGCTGCGGCAAAGTCGGTTCCGGCATCGTCATGTACGCGACGGGCGGCGGTGCGAAAGTGACCGTGATCGACGACGCGTCGCGCGTCAAGCCGCCCTTCGGCGCGGCGATCGTCGACCTCAACGACCGCGACGGCATCGACCGCGCGGTGCGCGATGCGTGGTGCGTGGTTTCGGCGACCGGAATCCGCGGCGCGCTGGCGGGGAAGTTCGACCTTGCGGCGCTGGCGGCCTGTCCCGCTCTGATCGCCAACATGGGCGTCGAAGACGAGTTCGGCCCCGAAATTCCGGCGGAACGGGTGCTCAACGCCAAGGAGCCGCTCAACTTCGTTCTGGAAGAGCCGACGCATATGAAATACATCGATCCGACCATGGCGCTCGACAATTACGGCGCGATGGAATTGCTCACTCGAACGCTTTCTCCGGGCCTCAACCGCCCGTCGAAATTACTGGAAGACAAGATTTTGAACACGGTGCGCGCATCCGGGTCCGTCGCGCCGGAACTGGCGAAACTGGAGGCCGGCAGATGAATTCGATTCTAATCCGCAACGTGCGGCTCGACGGCAGGGCCACCGATGTCCTGATCGAAGGCAACCGCTTCAAACGAATCGCACCCGGCATCGAGCCGGAAGGCGCAAAGGTGGTGGACGGCTCCGGCAAGGCGATCGTGCCGCCCTTTTACAACACCCATACCCATGCGGCGATGACCCTGCTGCGCGGCTATGCCGACGACATGGAGCTTTTCAGTTGGCTCAACGATTACATCTGGCCGGCGGAAGCGAAGCTGACCGGAGACGACATCTACGTCGGCACCCGGCTGGCGGCGCTCGAAATGATTCGCGGCGGCACGGTGTTCTTCGGCGACATGTACTGGCACCAGCCCGATGCCGCGCGGGCGGTCGAAGAGACCGGTCTGCGCGCCGCGCTCGGGTTGCTGTACATCACCGGCACCGACGGCGAAGTGCTTGAGCGCAACCGTCATAACAACGCCGCGCTGCTGGAGTGGAACGGCGGAGACTCCGGGCGGATTCAGGTGGTCTACGGGCCGCACGCGGTCTACACCGTCTCCGAGCCGGTGCTGCGGCAGATCGCGGCGGATGCGCGAGACGGGCACCGGGTTCACATCCACGCCAGCGAGACGGCGCGCGAGGTCCGCGAATGCATCGAAGCGCACGGCATGTCGCCGATCGCCTGGCTCGACGAAGTCGGGCTGCTCGGGCCGCAAACCATTCTCGCCCATGCGGTTCATCTTTCCGACGAAGACATCGACCTGATTCGCGAACGGGAATGCTGGATCGCCCACTGTCCCTGTTCGAATTTCAAGCTCGCCTCCGGGCAGTTCCGCTATCGGCAGGTGGTCGAAATCGGCGGCTGCCGGTTCACTATCGGCACCGACGGCTGCGCGTCGAACAACAATCTTTCGATGCTCGAAGAGATGAAATTCGCCGCGCTGTCGGCCAAGGGCGAATCGGGCGACCCCACCGCCGGGCGGGACGGCGACATCTTCCGTGCCGCAACCCGTTCCGGGGCCGAGGCGTTCGGCATCGACGCCGGAGTGATCGAAGAGGGGAAACTCGCCGACGCCATGCTGGTCGACCTCGGCCACCCGCTGCTGGTGCCGGACTACAATCTGACCGCCAATCTGGTTTACGCCGCCGACTCCAGCGTGATCGACACGGTCATCTGCGACGGCCGCATTTTAATGGAACACCGCAAAATCGACGGCGAGGAGGAGATCATCGCCGACGCCCGCCGGGTGTGCG
>CAYSZM010000363.1:0-2467 GCA_964435365.1 uncultured Victivallis sp.
TTTCCTGAGTCAGTCACTGGACTTACTATGGTATTTTACCAAAAGACCATACCAGAGACAAGCCCTGACCCGGGAAAAAGAGTGTTTTTTTATTTGGCCTCGGGGAGCAAAACGACAAAAGCGTTGCGGGCCTTCAACCCGCCGGGGTCCTTGCCGTCCGGCGTGCGCGTATAGAGTCGAAAGCCATAACGCGTCGCCACCTTGTCTTTGCCGTCTTCGATTTCGATGACGCCGTGCTGGTAGAGAAACGGCTGGTTATTGACCAAATCGAGCGGAACTTCGGGCAGAAAGTCAAGAGACTCGGGCAGTTTCCCGTTCTCCTTACGGTACGCTTCCACCGCAACGGCGGTCACCGCCATCCGGCGATACTCCTCCATCGACACCATCCTGACGCCAAAAGACTTCCATGCCGGGAGCAGCATGGAGGAAAGGAGATGCCTCCTGCTCACCAGATTCGACTCGCTCCGATCCAACCGGTGAATCCGCTCCGACGGCGTCAGTTTTCGGTCGAGAAGCAAATCAAGCGTTTCCCGGAACTTCCCAAGGGCAAACCGGTAGTCGCGTTGAAAGTAAACGGTTGCTTCGATCGGCAGCATCATCCGGCTGCGAGGGATTAAAGTGGGAGATTCCAAAAACATGCTCGCCGCCTCGCCCAGTCCATGGAGGCGACAAAGGAACTCGTAAATACTCTGGAACGCAGTGGCCTCCTCGCCAAACGAGTCGGCAAACTGCGCCTCCCAATTAACCTTGGGAGCAAGAATGCGGCTCCAGTCGGATTCAGTCAACGTACCCGCGGCCAGGGGGACGGCCAATACCTGAAGGCGTTTTTTCTCCACCGCGACGGCGACAAGCTTCGAGATCATGAAGGAATCGCCAAGCAGCCAGTCCCGCAGCCGCTCCAGTTTGCAGTTGCACGCCAGCACCTTCGTCCGGTCGTCGGCGGAAGCCGCCAGCTCGACAGCCATATATTGGGCGGCGTTCCGCAGCGGAACGAGCTCGGGCAACAAAATGGAGTAGATCATGTCATCGGTCTTGACGTGACCGATTCCCCGGACGGGAAGAGCGAGAAACGCATCGAGACTCCGGAGAAATTCCGGATTCGCCTGGCGAAATGCTTCCGCATCCCGGCGGCATTCCGCGGCACTCATCAGCGGATTCCAAGAGACGATCCCGTCTTGTTTCGGCGCATTGGCGATCAGCGACGCGAGCGGTTCGGCGTCGATCGGAATGCCCTCTTCCTGCCGGAGCCAGAAGTCCTTCACCTCAATCGAACGCCCCAGTTGCTTCGAAAACCCGGCCCGTTCGCTGCGCAAGTCGTTTTCGAGCGAAAAACTGTATGCATGGATTCCGGCGGTATACAGAAGAGCGACGGCAAGCGGCCACAAACACAGCGGGGCCAGCTTTTTACGGTCGCGAAACCCCGCAACGGCAATCAGGAACACGACAATGCATCCCCACCCGATCCAGCGCGGAAGCTGCGGTTCGGCCGCAATGCTTCCCCACGCGGCCCAGAGGGCAATCGCTCCGATCATGCCGCAGAATCCAAGCGCGGCGAAAAGCCGCCGCTTCTGCTGAAGCAGCGCAAGGAGCACGATGAGCATACCGAGCGGGAAGAAGACCGCGCCGCAGATGGCGATCGCGCCGCGAAGCGAATTCCAGCGGGGGAAACAGATCCGGATCATTCCGCTCAACGCACAGCCGGACACGATCACCCCGTACAGCCAGAGCAGGAATCCGATCAGCCCCCCGGCGGCAATCCCCCACGGGGTCAGCACGGGGAATCCGGCCAGAAGCGTGACCAGAATCAGGAAGGGAACCAGCGACAGCAGCAAAATGTTCCAGCCGATTCCGAACAGCGCGGCGCAGCGCGGAGATTTGCGCCAAAACAATTTACAGAAGAATCGTTTCCGGCGATAGTGCGTCAGGGAACTTTGCGGCTCTTTCATCCCAACCTCCTGCCATAAGCGCGGCGTTTATTCCATCTCAAGTTAAGGTAAAGCTGCAAATATTGTTTTACAAGTAGCTTTTCCGATTGTTTCGATATTTTCACAACGTCAGACCATTCTCCCGAGCGGAACGCCCGGGCTGCGGATGCGTCCGCCAGAATGCCGACCCCCGGCTCGCTGCGGTTGATCCGCCGACACGCCGGGGGTCATCGACCAAACCGCGTCCAACAATCTTTTCGATAAAATCGCGCAAAATTCGCCTCCGCCAGTTGAAATTCCGGAAATCGCGTGTATTTTAGTTGTTCGACGATTGATTATTTTTACATTCACATAAAACAGGAATCGACACCATGGCACACAAAAAAGGTCAATCCAGCAGCCGCAACGGCCGGGACAGCAATCCGAAATTTCTGGGCATCAAAGCGTTCGGCGGCGAAACCGTCCCCGCGGGCTCGATCATCGTCCGTCAGCGCGGCACCCGTTTCCACGCGGGCAACAACGTCGGCGTCGGCCGCGACTTC
>CAYSZM010000364.1:0-2458 GCA_964435365.1 uncultured Victivallis sp.
TTCGCCAGCTCGTATCCCTTGACCAGAATCGAACCGTCTTCCGCCGCATCCGGGCGCAATTCGAAGTTGAACCCGAGCAGCCGCACCGGAAAATCCACCTTGCCGTCGCCGCCCTTGTGCACGATCACCCCTTTTTGCAGGATTCCCGCCGCGTTGAAGCGCAGCAGCGTCCACGTTCCATCCGGCGGATTCAAATCCTGCTTGAGCTGGAAGATCTCGTTGCTGCGATCCATAAAGAGGATGTCAACCGCGTGGATGTTCGCCTTCGTCGGCAGAATCGGCAGCGTCACGTCGGTTTCCAACCCGGCCGCATCTTCCGCAAACAGTTTCGGCGTCCGCAGATAGAAGGTGGCGAACGAGGCGCGCTCTTTCTGCCAGGAGAGCCGGATCTGCGTGCCGTCGGCGGCGGAAGCGAGGCTGAAACCCTTCGCGTAGGTGATCCACTCCTTGAGCGGCAACTGTTTCTCTGTGGCGCGGAAAGCGACCGTATCGCGGAATTCCATCTCCGGCTCCGCCGAGAAGACCGCGTCGAGATAGAAGAGCGCTCCCGGCTTCGCTCCGGCGGGCACCGGAACCGTGAAGGTCGCTTCTCCCATGCCGTCGGCCGGAATGTCGAGCCGGACTTCGGCAGGTTCCACCCTCCACGGCCACTCGCGCCAGTTGCTCTTCGGAACCAGCCGCAGCGTGCCGGAAAGCGGCTCGTGCTTCAGGTTGTAAACATGCACTTTCACCGCTTCGCGGGCCCCGGCGGTCAGGTCGAGCACGTAGCCCGACATCGCATCGCAGCCGCGCATCGCGGCGCCCGGCAGAATCTTCACTTCCGCCGCCGGAAGTTTGAGCTTGGGAACCGCGTGGGCGGTCGCCACCGGTTCGAGTTCAGGGTTCAGCCTGCCGCGCACGAAGACCGGATACTCGTCGACCGGAATCTCCGCCACCCCGTTCTTCACCGACAGAGACGAAGCTCCGCCGGAGAGGTTGAAGCATTCGACCGAAGCCCCCTGCGCCTTCAATCCGACGTTCTGCGGCGCGCGAATGGTGTCGAAGAAGGGAATATTGAACTCGCTGTAGCCGTAGGGGTCGTTGCGCCAGAAGACGATCACGTCGCGCCCGGCGTCGTCGCGAAACGCCAGCCCGGCGATTTCGCCCTTCTTCATCGAGTGCCCCTTGACGAAGCCGCTGAACTTCGCCTTGCCGAGCAGCTTCGCAGTCGTCCGGAAGCTGGCGATGCCCGGTTTCGGACGGCCGAAGCGGTCGAGCATGCCGAACTCCTCCTCAAGCGAATCGACCGGCACGTCGCGGTAATTGTAGGGCAGCACCTTCGATGCGCCGAACGCAATGCCACCGGCCATGACCTTGGGCTGGTGGATCGCCTGATACCGGCGCACCTCGTCGAGCGTGCGCACCGGAATCATATGCATCGAGTTGTAGGTGCAGCCGCCGATTTCGGTGATCCAGACCGGTTTGTCCGGGATTCCGGCGGCGTTTTTCCAGCCGTTGAGTTCGCGCATCTTGCCCGCGATCCCCCAGAACATCGGCACGTAAAAGCCGTAGATATGGCTGGCGATCGAGTCGCAGAACTCCGCGCCGCCGGTGCGGAACACCGGGGCGTGAATCGCGTTGAGATCGCCCGCCATGACATTGCAGCCGGGGTCGGCCAGTTTGGCCGCCTTGTACCCGGCTTTGAGAACCTGCGCGTAATCTTCCGGCAGAATGCGCCAGTAGGTCGGTTCGTTGCCGAACTCCCAGTCGTGCACCGCATCCTTGTTGGCGGAGATCAGATTGTACACCTGCTCGGCATACCAGGCGAAATCCGCCGGAATGCCCTGCTTCGCCCATTTTTCCACCAGTTCCGGGTGTTCGGCGCGGTTCTTCGCCATCGATTCGTAACTGTTCACCCCCGAAGACGAGATGATCCCCAGCGGGTTCAGCCCGGCCGCGCGAATGCGGTGCAGCACGGTCTGCGAGCCGTTCGTGTCGCTGTATCCGACATCCACCCGCACATTGCTGACGCCGAGGCGGCGGAGCAGCTCGAAATCGAACTCCTCGAAGCTGAACCGGCGCTCGCGGCGGGTGATGTGGCAGGTGAAACCGAAATTGCCCTGATCCCCCTGATCGGCCGAATCGTACATCACGGCGAGCGGAATCACTTCGGACTGGCCGTTGAACGAAGCGTCCTCCGGCGTCACGGTCAACTCGTAGTAGCCGTCGGTCTTGGGCAGGTCGATGCCGAGCCCGGTCACGCCGGGCCTCAACTCCGGCTCGACCCGCTTCGACCAGACCGGCCGGTTCGCATAGTCGCGGAGTTCCAGCAGGAAAGCCGCCTTGCGCGCCGGAGCGTCGGAGCGGAGCCGCAGCACCGCCTTCTCCGCCGGGTCGAAGAAGAAATTGTTGTGCCGGTTCAACCGGTCGCCGATCTGGAGCGGAGCGGTCGCCGCGACGCGGAATCCGGCCGTGGCGC
>CAYSZM010000365.1:0-2456 GCA_964435365.1 uncultured Victivallis sp.
TCGGCTTCGACGCAGCGGTAGATTTTGACGTCGGCGACTTCGAACGTCCCGGACGCCTCCTGAATGCCGAGCGACAGGGAGATTGTTTCGACATTGTCCGGAATCTCCTGAACCATGCTCACCGCGGTCCAGTCATAGGTGCCGAACCGCCGCATCGGTTCCGGATTCCGCGTCCTGCCGCCGGCCGTGTAGGAGAGCATCACCTTGCTGCCGAGATAGGATTTCGACCCCTGTGTGAGATCGCGGCCGCGTACCGTCGCCTCAAGCTGGATCAGTCCGCGAACCTTCGCCGGGTCCAGCGAAATGGTCATCCAGCGGGTGCCCGGTTTTGCCAGCGAGAAGGAGATCGCGGGCTTTCCGTCCGGCCCTCCTTTCGGCAGCCATACGGCGGACGAACCGCCGCTCCAGCCCTTCAGGCTTTCGGCGGAGCTGAAATCGCTCTGCCACAGCAATTCGGTGTTCCGGTACGCGCCGGAAGCGGCAACGGCGGTCAACAGGGAGAACAGCAGGAAAATCTTTTGCATTCGTGACTCTTCCTTCTTTCAGTCTTCCACAAAGAAACTGCTGCGGATATCCACACTGGAGTGTCCATAGTCATAGTACAGCGTCGACGCACGCCCCTTCCAGCCGGTCCGGTTTGCCGTATGGCCGTCGAGAAAGAGAATATTCGCCGAATTGGCATGATTCGGTCCGATATTGCGGGAGTTGTTCAGCCAGCAGTTCCCGTTGCCTTCCGCAATGACCCCCACCGTGGTCTGGCTGTACAAACTCCCGGAATTGCCGAGCAAATTGTCGTAATCGGTGTCTGCCACCGTGTAGGTGGCGGAGGGCTTGCGATATCGCGCGGCCTTGGCCAGAGGACCGGTCTGGGTGGAATCCAGCCCACGCACCAGATTGGTGACGATCCCGTAACTGACCCGTCGGCTGTTGGTGATGTCGGTCCGGTCAGCCGGGCAGCGAAACAGCTTCCAACTGGTTCCGGTCGTGAGCGGCCAGCCGCTTCCGCCGACCTGTCCGCCGAGATAGCCGCGCCCCCACGCATAGTCCCAGCAGCTCAGGTGCCGGCCCGAAACACAGGCCGGAGCGATATAATCGCCGTTGTCGCCGATATATTGAACCATGGCCGAACCGATCTGCTTCAAATTTGAAAGGCAGGATGTTTTACGCGCCTGTTCCCGCGCCTTCTGCAGCGCGGGCAGCAGCATCGCCGCCAGAATGGCGATGATTGCGATCACCACGAGCAATTCAATCAGCGTGAAATCCGAAGAATGAGTGCGGCTTTTTCCGTGTTTCTTCATATGCGTATCCTCCTATGGTTTGGCTGCGTTTTTGTCTCTGCTAATATTATACTCGAAAATGACGGTTCGGGCAATAGCCGGAACCATCGCATTGGTGCACATCAATCATCACAAAAAGCACATAAATTTCATGATTTGAAATTGATCTTTTCATCAGAGGGGATATCGTAAAGAAAAGGAGGGCAGAAACATGACGGAAAGCCGGGGCAGTGAGCTCTATTCGTTCCAACGGTTCGAGCAGAGAAAAGGGCGCGGCGTGGTCGAAAGCTGGGACTACGGGCGGACCCACAGCCTGCCGATCTGGCCGGAATTCGTCTCGCGGCAATCCTATCTGGGAGACTCCTACTTCCGGCACGGCTGCACCTCGTCCGTCGCCTTCGAATTTCCACTCGACGGTGACCTGCTGATCGAGCGGGAAGAGGAAACAACGATCCTGAAGCCGGGCCAGCTCTGCATCCTGCCCACGGGAGAAACGAACTTTCTTCGGGCCGGTCCCGCCGGATTCTGCTGGAAACTCTCCGTCGGGCTCTGCGGCCGCCAAGTGGAGCCGTTCCTGATCGGACTCGGGTTCACCGGAGAAAACAACGTTCTCGAACTGGCCGAACCCGAACGGGTTCAGGCGCTGATCGAAGCATTGTTTCCGCTGCTGCGCAACCAGAAGGAGACAGACATTCCGGAACTGACGGCGCTGGCGGTGAAACTGATGATGGAACTGCGCCGTCAGCGTCCGCAAACGCCGCATCCGCTGGTCGCCGACGCCATCCGCATGTTCGAATTCAACCTCGGCAACCCGCTCGAACTCGCCACCGTCGCCAATGAGCTGAAGATTTCGGAACAGAAGCTGATCCGCCTGTTCAAGCGCCACCTCGGAATGACGCCCAAAGCGTTCCTGATCGACCTGCGGATGCGCAAGGCCGAATCGCTGCTGACCGGGTCGGCGCGCCCGGTCAACGAAATTGCGCAGACCTGCGGATACTTTTCGCCGCGCTGTTTTTCCCGCGAATTCCGGAGACGCCACGGCGTCTCACCGCTCGAATTCCGTCGCGGCGGAGGCCGCCTCAACGCAGAACCGAATGGTCGCGTGTGACAACAAGCGCCCCTATCCGGCACCGGCACCCTGCCGGTCGGGGTGCAGGGGCGAAGCGCCCTGCCCGTCGG
>CAYSZM010000366.1:0-2450 GCA_964435365.1 uncultured Victivallis sp.
AGGTTGCCGGTCGCGCAGACCACCGCCGCCTGGTCGTCCAGGGTCGGCAGCGACATCATGACCGTGCTGTCCGCAAGCTGCAAGCTCTTCAGAATGGCGACGACGTTCTTCGTCTTGTGATCCGGCAGCTGGACCTGGTCCAACACCACCACGTCACCTTCAACGATCCGCTCCGACAACGCGCGCTTCAGCGCCAGCTGCAGGACCTTCTTGTTGACCTTCTTGGCGAACGAACGCGGACGCGGTCCGAAAATCGTACCGCCGCCGACCCAGACCGGACTCCGGTTCGAACCGGCGCGGGCGCGGCCCGTGCCCTTCTGACGGAACGGCTTGGCGCCGCCGCCGGAAACTTCGCCGCGGGTCTTGGTGCAGGCAGTACCGGCACGCAGCCCGGCGAGATAAGCGACGACCGTGTCATGCACCGCCTGTTCGCCCTTCTCAAGCTCGATCACACCTTCCGGAATGACGTATTCGCCAACCCGGGAGCCTTTGCAATCAAGGATATCTAAAGTATTCGACATGTTAAGCACCTCTTACTTCTTCGCGGCCGGCTGCTTTTTGATTGCACTCCGGACCAACAACATGCCGCCGTTCGCCCCCGGGACAGCTCCCTTGAGCAGCAGAACGTTGTCTTCCGCCATCACACGCACGATCTTCAGGTTCTGCACCGTGCGGGGAACATTGCCCATGTGACCCGGCATGCGCTTGCCCTTGATCACGTTGCCCGGCCATTCGCAGCAGCCGATGGAACCCGTACGACGGGTCCAGGCACCGCCGTGGCTGGCACGGCCGCCGCCGAAACGGTAACGACGCACAACGCCCTGAAAGCCGCGGCCCTTCGTCGTTCCCACGACGTCGAGATACTCGTTCGCTTCGAAGATGTCCGCCTTCAGCTCGGCGCCGAGGGCCGGAGCTTCTTCCGCAGCCGAGATGCGCACTTCGCGCAGCACCGACGGAAGACGGTCACCGGTGACTCCCGCCTTGGCGAGATGCCCGGCGCGGGCCTTCGTCACATTCTTCGCCTTGCGCTCGCCGAAACCCAGCTGAATCGCCGTGTATCCGTCGCGCTCCATGGTCTTGACATCGGTCACCACGCACGGACCGGCCTGGATCACCGTCACCGGGATCAGCACGCCGTTCTCGTCGTAGACCTGAGTCATTCCGACCTTTTTACCGATTAAACCTTTCATACTTTCTCCTTTCGTGAGAAACATTCGATACGTGTCCCCAATCGGTCGGGAACCTTGGTATCTATGGGGTCAGACCTTCTAGACCCCAATCTTGATCGCGATATCCACGCCGGCGGGCAGATTGAGCTTCTTGAGCTCATCAACCGTCTTCGCCGTCGGGTTGACAATGTCCAACATACGCTTGTGGGTGCGGATCTCGAACTGCTCCATCGACTTCTTGTCGACGTGCGGGGAACGGTTCACCGTCCAACGCTCGATGCGGGTCGGAAGCGGAACCGGGCCCGCCACGAGAGAACCGGTGCGTTTCGCAGTTTCAAGAATCTCGTTGACCGACTGATCCAGAATCCGGTGCTCGTAGGCCTGCAGCCGGATGCGGATACGCTGGGTTTTGCCCGTAGCCATAGCTTATTTCTTCTCCACAATTTTGTCTTGGACTTGCTTCGGAACTCTTTCGAAATGCGCCGGTTCCATCGAATAGGAGGCGCGGCCGCGGGAAAGCGAACGGATCGCCGTCGCATATCCGAACAGCTCCGCCAGCGGAACGTTCGCATGTACCCGGGTGAAGCTGTTCTCGCCCGCGTTGATCTCCACGATGGTGCCGCGGCGGCTCGTAATGTCGCCGATCAGGTCGCCCATATTTTCATCCGGAGAGGTCAGCTCAACCTTCATAATCGGTTCGAGCAGCATGATCCCGGCTTTTCTCGCGGCGTCTTTGAGCGCCATCGAACCGGCGACCTTGAACGCCATTTCCGAGGAGTCCACCGGGTGGTAGGAACCGTCGACGATCTCGACCTTGAAGTCGATCAGCGAGTAACCCGCCAGCACGCCGGAGTTCGACGCTTCGCGGATGCCCTGTTCGATCGGTTTGATGTATTCCTTCGGGATGTTGCCGCCGACCACCTTGTTCTCGATGATGACGCCGGAACCGCGTTCGCCCGGGATCAGGTTGATCACGCAGTGGCCGTACTGGCCGCGGCCGCCGGACTGACGGACGAACTTCATGTTCGACTCGGCAGCGCCGCACAGCGCTTCGCGGTAGGCAACCTGCGGTGCACCGGTGTTCGCTTCGACCTTGAACTCGCGAACCAGACGGTCGAGAATGATTTCAAGGTGCAGCTCGCCCATACCGGAGATGATGGTCTGGCCGGTCTCTTCGTCGGAACGGACCTGGAACGTCGGGTCTTCTTCCGCCAGCGAAATCAGGCCCTTCGACAGCTTGTCGCGGTCGCCGGACGACTTCGGCTCCACCGCAACCGAGAT
>CAYSZM010000367.1:0-2447 GCA_964435365.1 uncultured Victivallis sp.
GGCACCGGCACCCTGCCGGTCGGGGGGAGGTTCGGAGGGGGACGAAGTGCCCCCTTTGATTCCCACGACTTTATTAGCGGGAAAGGAATTGACGATGAAGGACTTTGTCCTGATAGGGGTCGGGGGCGCCGTCGATAAGATCTTCGGCGGAATAGCCAGATTCGATTGTTGTGACGATGCGGGGATTGCCGTCATTGAAACGGATTCGCCAAGTGCGGAAGGCGAGTTCGAAACGGGAATCATCGAGTTTGCGGAGACGCTGCCGTTTGGCGTCGAGCTGCCGACTGCCGAGCTGGGCCTGGACGGTGTTGCGCAGGTCGGGTCCGCCGTGGGAGCGGATGAATTCAGCGGCGGCGGCGGCTTCATCGGAAAATTCGATTGCGGCTCCGCCCGGGGGGAGATGACCGCGCCAGCCGACTTTCGCTTCGGGGAAGGCGTCGGCGGCGGGGATATAAGGTTTGATATCGAGAATGGGGGTGCCGTCGAGAAGATCGAGATTGCGGACGTGAATCCGGAGCCCGTCGATTTTCACCAGTTCGACGGCGGAGATGCCGATGGGGTTCGGGCGGTGCGGCGAACGGGTGGAGAAGAGCCCGCGCTTGGAGTCGCTGCCATCCGGCGGAAGAACTTTCGGGCTCCAGTTGCGGTTGCGGTCGAAGACGAATACCAGCCAGACGCGCTCGAAGCCGTCGAGGTCTTCGAGCGCCTGTTCGAAATTGCGGCCGGGGAGGAGTTCGATCACGCCTTCGTTGGCGGCGTAGACCGCCTGCCGGGGGGCTTCCTGCGGATAGTTCCCGGCGCCGGAGATCACGAAACCGACCGGCTCGAAGCGGAACTCCATCGTTCTAGCCCCGTTCCTGACGGAGCGCGGCGGTCACGGCGAGCATCTGCGGCAGGAGCTGTTTCTTGCGCGACAGGATGCCGGGCAGAGAAAAGAGCCCGTCGCCGAGGGATTCGTAGGGCAGATTGCGGAGGAACCCTTCGTCGCCGACGGCGAGGAGTTCGGAATATTCCCGGACCGCATCGGTGACGAGGAGGCCGAAGAAGTCGAGCTTCTCTTCGCCGATGCGGAGACGGATTTCCGCTTCCAGCTCGTCGCGGCGGCGGTGGAGGAGTTCGAGGTTGGTTTCCTCCACCTGCGAGAGCGCGAATTTGAAGGGGCCGTCGGTGTAGAGCTTGCAGTCGCCGCCGATCACGTCGGAGGCGGGCTTCACGGCGAGCGGGGAATCGATGCGCATCAGTTCATCCATCAGGTCGGCGCCCTTGACGCCGGAAATTTTCTCCAGCCACTCGCACATGCGGCGGTCGAGCGGCGCGGTGGTCGGGGATTTAAGGAGCAGAGTATCGGAGACGACACCGCCGAGAAGCAGCCCGGCCAGCTCCGGCGTCAGGCTCTCGCCGCAACTGCGGTACATCATCGCGATCAGTGTGCAGCTGCTGCCGACGATGTCGGCGGTGAAGCGGATCGGCGTTGTTGTCGGCATCATGCCGATGCGGTGGTGGTCGACGACTTCGATCACCGGGAGCTCTTCGAGACCGGGGATGCTCTGCTCGGGTTCGTTGTGATCGACGAGAATCATCCGGTACGGCGGCGGCTCGGAAAGCCGTTTTTTGAGCACGACACCGGCCAGGTGTTCCTGCGGATCGAGCACCGGGAAGACGTCGGCGGGAGCGGTGAGCAGGCGGTTGCGAAGATCGCGCAGCCGGTCGTCGGGGGCGAGGTGCAGTTCGTCCTCGGGGAAGCGGGTGAATTCGACCGGCGAACTGAATTTGAGCCGCCGGATTACCGTGGCCGAGTCGAGGCCGGTACGGAGGATCGAAACCCGGTGGGACTCGGCTTCCTTGAGAATGAGCGGGTCGATCGGGCGGCTCCCGGTGACGATGAGCAGCCGCAACTCGTGATGCAGCGCACGCAGGTGGATTTCGGGACGGTCGCCGACGATCAGCGCCAGGTTCCGCCCATGCAGGGGAATATGCTCCTCGAAACTGTCGAGCCCCATGGCGGCGACGTAGACTTCGAAGTCCTGGAGGGTTTCGGTGTCGCAGCCGGAGAGGACTTCGGCTTCGAGCACGTTGCGGACGAGGTCGATCGAGCTGTGAATCCTCCGCCCGGCGAGGTCACTGCCGTCGGAGCTGCCGATATTGAGCAGCTGCGAAAGCAGCGCAAGCGGACTCAGCATGCCGAGGAATTTCCCGTCGGAAGCGGCGACCGGGAGCCGGGTCATCCCCGACTCGCGCAACAGGTTGACCGCGTCGAACAGCGTGGTGCCGCCGTCGATCACCGGGCAGGGTTCGAAGATGTCGCGGATGCGCAGGCTGACGTCGCTGCGGCTGACCGGCGGCTTGAGCTTGAAGCGCTCGAAGAGATAGGCGGCGCGGTCGGGAAGCACGCCCGGACAGAGCGCGGTGATCGGAATGTCGCTCTGGCGGCGGCGGAGTTCGGCGAG
>CAYSZM010000368.1:0-2441 GCA_964435365.1 uncultured Victivallis sp.
CCGGTGCCGGGTAAGGGTTTGTCTCGTGCTGCGCCCGGCAGGGTGCCGGTGCCGGATATTTCGCATCAAATGTCCTTTGGCTCGCCGAACCGCTTGCGGTAGGAGAGCGGCGTGAAGTTCGTCGCCTGTCGGAAGCGTCCGCTGAAGTGGCTCTGGTCGTGGAATCCGCATTCGAGCGCAACCCGCAGCAGCGGCAGGTCGGTTTCGCGCAGCAGCCGTTCCGCCTCGCGCAGTCGCTCCCGGTTCAGAAACTCCGAAAACGGCGCCCCCGTCTCCCGCCGGAACAGGTGGATGAAATGCGATTCGCTCAGGCACGCCTCGCGGGCAAGCCCCTTTATTGTAAACCGTCCGCCGGGATGCTGGCGGATGGCGGCAACCGCCGCGGCGATCCGGGCGTCATTCACCGTCCGCGCCACGTCGTCGCGGCGGCGGGCGTCGCGCCGCTCCCGCAGCATCGGGGCCAGCGCGGCGAGCGTCGCCCCCAGCGAATCGACCGGCACCGCCGCTCGGAACGGCAATCGCGCAAACGCCTCTTCGCACTCCGGGTATGGCGTTTCTCCCCCTTCTTCCCGGAAAATTCCGGCGAAAACCAGTTCGCGGCAGTTTTCCTCCTCGAAGAGCGGCGTCACCAGTTCGACCACCCCGGCGTGGCAGCGGTGGAGGAACGGGCGGCGCACGTCTTCCGCCTCCTTCGCCAGCAGTTCGGAGTCGTTCCGGGAACAGAGCGCCAGCCGCGCCGGATCGGCCTTGACCGCCCGGCAGAATTCACAATCGTGGTAGGTGTGCCGGTCCGCCAGTCCACAGCCGGAGCCGTTCGCCTGTTTCCACAGCACCATCAACCCGGAAAGTTCGGCAAGTCCGTCGAGAACCGGTTCGATTTCGGATTTCATTGGTAGAATCCTGTTGTAAAAAGCATGATCTTACTATAAGTTAGCAGAAGTTTCCTATCCTTTCCATCCGAATTCGGGTATAATTTCTTTAAAACATCAGGAAAGGGAATGCTATGAGCTCGATATCGATTCCGGCGGAAGAAATTAAAGTTGTGGCCGAGGCTGATCTCTGTGTGATCGGCGGGAGCTGTACCGGGGTGTTCGCGGCGGTGCGCGCCGCCCGGCTCGGGGCGAAGGTGGTGTTGGTGGAGAAGCAGAACCGGCTGGGCGGCACCGCCAGCTGCGGGATGGTGAGCATGTGGCACACGCTCTACGATACCGGCCGGACGCAACAGATCATCGGGGGACTCACCTTCGAGATGATGGAGCGGCTGGAGCGCTGCCAGGGCATCGCCGACTTCCGCACCCCGCTGCCGGACCACAACATCCGGCTCAACAGCGAACTGCTCACACTGGAGCTCGATGCACTGGTCGAAGAGCACTCCGGCATCCGCCTCTTTCTGCAGACTTCGTTTTCACGGGCGGTGATGCGCGGCCCCGGCGAAATCGACGCGGTGGTGGTCGAAAACAATTCCGGGCGCTTCGCCATCCGCGCCGGAATGTTCCTCGACGCTTCCGGCGACGCGGTGCTCTGCCGGGAAGCGGGGTTCGGGCTGCACCGGCCTGAGCGCTTTCAGCCGCCGACCACCTGCGCCCGGTTCGAGGGGTGGAAGAGCCTCGGCGACTTCGATTTCGGCGCTGAAGTGCGCCGCTTCCGCGAAAAATATCCCGAGCTCCCCTGCGGCTACTGGTGGGGGATGGAGGTCCCGAACAGCACCACCTTCATGCTGGCCGGAACCCGCGTGCTCCGCTACGACCCCGAAACCCCGGACGCGATCACCCGCGCCGAACTCGAATCGCGGCGGCAGCTTCGCGCCGTGCTCGAAATGATCCGCAACGAGTTCCCCGGCAACCGTCTTTCGCTTCAGGCGCTCCCCTCGATGATCGGCCTTCGCGAAGGGCTGCACATCGATTCCGTCGCCCGGCTGAAGGGCGGCGACATGCTGGCCGGAACCCGGTTCCCCGATGCGATCGGCAACGGCACCTACCCGGTGGACATCCACCACGACGGCGACGACGGCATCTCGTTCCGCAAGCTGAACGGCGACATGGTCACCTTCGGCGGCGGCGGAAAACCGCCGCGCCGCGAGCGCTGGCTCCCCGAAGGGGAAATTCTGCCCTTCTACCAGTTCACCCTCGGCAGCCTGATTCCCGCCGGAACGAGCAACCTGATCACCGCCGGGCGGATGCTCGACGCCGATGCCGAGGCGTTCGGCGCGGTTCGCGTCATGGTCAACCTCAACCAGTGCGGGGAGGCGGCGGGCGTCGCCGCCGTCGAGGCGCTCGACTCCGGCTGCGGCATCGCCGAAGTCGATCCGGCGAAGGTCCGTTCCCGGCTGGCCGCAGGCGGTTCGATCGTCCTCTAAATGGTTGCATTTGCCGGAGAACAGATTATATTAACTGGGTATGCACTTGACTGAAGTGCATACTATGGGTTGTAGCTCGTAATTT
>CAYSZM010000369.1:0-2434 GCA_964435365.1 uncultured Victivallis sp.
TGCGTTCCGGCGAAATGTCAAACCATTCCGGCAAAGTTTCCCGCGCGGCGTCGCGAACGATGCGGAGCCGGGACTCCCAGGAATCGGCGCCGGGGACTTTTGTCCAGAGTTCCGGAGTCCATCCGGCGACGGTGCGGAGGTTGACGGCGAAGATTTCGTTGCGCCGTGCTTCGGCCGGAATCGCGTCGGCCTCCGGCGGATCGCCGCGCAGCCAGCCGGAGAGTGACGCGGGTTCGATGCGGCGGGTTTTTCCGTCGAATCCGGCGGCGGCGGGGCCGAATCCGGTGAGCAATCCGCCGCGCCAGACGTTGACGTTGTGGCGGCATTCCGCACCCGGCTTCGCGTAGTTGCTGATTTCGTAGCGGGGGAGTCCGCATTGGCCGGCGAGATTCCACATCCGCCCGGCGTCTTCCTCGTCGGGAATCAGGGAGTCGGCGAGACGCGCCCCCTCTTCCGGCGTCAGGTTGTAGCAGGAGAGGTGATCGACGCCGAGCGAAACCGCCCGGTCGAGGTCGTTTGCGAAATCCACGGCGGTCTGTCCCGGAATCGCGTAGATGAGGTCGCAGTTCCAGTGCGGAAACCGCGCGGATGCGATCCATTCGGCCGCCTGTTCCAGCGCCAGCTGCGAGCAGTCGCGCCCGAGCGTGGCGCGCAGCCGCGGGTCGAACGACTGGACGCCGAGACTGAGCCGGTTGGCGAAGCCGCGGATCAGCTTCACCTTGGCCGTGGTCAGCGTCTCCGGATTTGATTCGATGGAGACCTCGGTTGCCGGACCGGGGCGCAAGTGACGTGCAACCAGGGAGAACAGCCGCTCCAGCCGCGCTTCGTCGAACAGCGTCGGGGTTCCGCCGCCGAGATAGACCGTTTCGCAGGGGCCGGACGCCTCATGCCGCGCCAGCGCCGCCTCGAGACGGTCGAGATAAGCGTCTTCCGCCTCGCCGGAGGGGGCGGGTTCGGAATAAAAAGCGCAATACCCGCACTTCGAACGGCAGAACGGGATATGGATGTAATAGTTCATTTGATTCGCCCATGCATTTCAGGCAATGTAGCACTCTTTTGCGGGAATTCAATCCCCGGTGATGACGCGGGCGATGACGGTGCTTTGCGGAACGGGCCCGAACGTGCGGCTGTCGAGGGAGACCTGCGGGGCGTCGCCGAGCAGGAAGAGCTGTCCTTCGGGCACGTCGAAACGGTCGATGCGGGCGGGGCCGATCTCCTCGACCAGCCGATAGTACCGCAGATATTCCCCGGCCTGGACGAGCAAATTGAATCCTTCGTCGAGACGGAAGATGACCACTTCGTCGCCCGGCAGGGCGTAAATGCGCTTGAGAAGGGTTTCGCCGTCGTGGCGGAAGAGCACGACTTCGCCGCGCCGGAACGGTTTATTGTGGCAGAACATCTGACGCCATCCGACCAGCAAACGGCCGCTGTGGTAAGTCGGCGACATGGATTCCCCGCTGACCAGGATGAACTGCCAGGGGAGGAATGCCGCGATGCCGATCAGCAGGACTCCGGACGCCACCAGAAGATGAATCCGTTTTATTCGCCCATTCGCCATGTTGCGTCCCCTTCCTCACGTACCATAGCACGACTTCGCCGCGAACGCAACTCTCCGTGCTCCGCCGTAACGGAATACGAACCGGATTCTCATCCGCTGCTCACCGGGTGACCCGGTAGGCCATGACGCCGCCGGGGAAGAGGTCGGTCGCCGTGGTGAAGCCGTTGCCTTTCACCGGAACCTCGCCGAGCGTGTCGCCGTCGGCGGAAAGGGCCGTCACCCGGAACGGAGTCCCCGGAGCAAGTCTCAGGGTGACTTCGACCCGGTCGCGGCGGACCAACAGCGGAAGTTTGCCCTGATCGTTGACGATCCGGCGCTCGCGGTCGGCGAACACGGCGTCGCTGTTGGAGACATCGGTGAGGTGGAGCAGCAGGATGTCGCAGCTCTCCGCCAGCGGTTTTCCGTCGAGCGAGAGGGCGGCGACGGTCTGGAAGTTCTTTGCGCCGGAGACGGCGAGGACGCCGCCGGTGGCCAGTTCGCCCCTGGGAAGCGAAACCGCTTCGCTGCGCGGCGTTTTGACCACGAAGGTTTCCTCGTCCGCGTCGAGTCGGAGTTCCCCGGTGGAACTGACCGCCCGCCGCTTCTCCACCGCTTCGCGCCAGGCCGGAGCGAGCTTTCCGGCCGCGGAGAAGCCGGATTTCTCATCGACGGCGACGACTCCGGACGGCAGCGGGCTGCCTTCGACATGGGAGCCGATCCGGGCGATGAGCCCGAGCACCTGGAACGGGATCGGGAAGGAGAGCGGCCGGTTGGTCCTCAATAGATTTTCCGGAACCGCATAGGAGAACTCCTCCCCGGCCGAAGCCGCGTCGCCGCGCAGAAAGAGCGAAGCGATGATCCGGTCCGAGAGCTGCATCAGCGGCTCATTGACCGATT
>CAYSZM010000370.1:0-2423 GCA_964435365.1 uncultured Victivallis sp.
AGCGATTCGTCGCCTTCCGTGCCCGAGAGCGCCTGCGCGATGGTCAGCACGTAGCGGAAGCTGTCGCTGTTCACCGCCGCCGCGAAAAGCGTCGTCGAGGCGAAGCGCAGCAGCATGCGACGATCCCAGAAGTCGCAGTGTTCGATTCCCGGCGCCGGGCAGACCTGGAAGTTTCTTCCCGGCAGCAGCAGTCGCCCCTCGCCGTCGTAGAGCGCGAACTCCCCCATCACCCGCACCAGCTTGAGCTTGACCGCGGGGGCCGCGAGTTCCAGCATCAGCCCCGCCAGGATCGAGCCCGCCCCGACGCCGTTCTCCAGCACCGGGCCGATGCAGTAGTATTCCGGGTGCAGCGTCGTCTCCGCCATCGCCGAAAATCCGGATTTGCGCATGAAGTATGAGATGTCTTCCAGCGTCCGCTGCGGGAAACGGTGCGCCTCGGTCCGGAAATCCTCCCAGATCCTCACCAGCTCCGGCCGCGAGTCGTTGTCGTACCATTGCAGGTGCACGTCGATCAGGCCGTCGATCAGGTCCACTTTGGGCGCGTCCAGCTTCGCCGAGAATTCGCGCCGCCGCCGGCGCAACGTGATCGCCGCCTGGAGCTGGTGGGCGCGCCGCCGGGCGAGGGGGTCGTCCCCCTCCTGGAGCTCGGCCAGCACTTCGCCCAGCTCGGGCTCCCGGCTGAGGAGTTCGGCCATGGCGCTCACCGCCACGTGTTCGTCCTCGTCGTCGAGGAGCGAGATCAGACTGGTCAGGCTGGCCTTGTTACTGCTGTTCATTCGAAGTTGTCTTCCGCTCCGGGAACTTGCCGAGGAGCGCGTCGTTGGCGATGTTCTTCACCTCTTCGGAGAAGTCGCTCCGCACGATCCAGCGCAGGAAGCCCGGATCGTTCGACGCCAGTTCCTTCAGCGTCCGCCCGGCGTTCTTGCCGAAGTTGACCACCACGTCGTCGCCGCTCCATTTGAAACGGCGGGTGCGGTCCACCGCGTCGGCTCCCAGCAGATCGCCGAATTCGGCCAGCCCCTGCGCGTCGCGCGGCAGCTCCGGATGCTTGGCGAACTGGCCGAGCAGGACTTCGAAGGTCGCCGCCGTGTCCGCCGCCGCTCCGTGCGCTCCTTCGAGCTCCTTGCCGCAGAAGAAGGCGTAGGCCGCCGAAAGCGTGCGCGGATAGAGCTTGCAGAAGATGTTGTAAACGTCGATGATCTTGCGGTCGTCCACCTTGAATTCGAGCCCGGCGCGCTTGAATTCCGACTCCAGCATCGGGATGTCGAAGCCGGTGATGTTGTACCCGCAGAGGTCGCAGTCTTCGATGTAGTTGAAGAGCTTCTCGGCGATCAGCGAAAACACCGGGCAGTCTTTGACGTCTTCGTCGGTGATGCCGTGCACGGCGATGGCGCCGGGCGGAATCGGCATTTCCGGGTTCAGCCGCCGCACGGTGTTCTGGGTGTGACCGTCGGGGAATATCTTCAAAACGGCGATTTCGACGATCCGGTCCCGCTGCGGCATGATTCCGGTACTTTCAATATCGAATACGACCAGCGGCCGTTCGAGCTTCAATTCGTTGGACATTGCTCATTGCTCCTGATTGCTTGGGGATTCCGGGAAGAATATACCACCGTTTCCGGTGCAATGCAATCGGAATGTCTGATTTTCCGCCCGCCGTCGCGGAGCGGGATTGACAAACCATTCCGAGTATGCTATTTTTTACTATATAGAGGCGTTGCGCCCTAGGCGAACCCGTTCTGCTATCATAACCATTGAGGTATCCATGTTCAAGGAAGAACGCGAAGATCTCCAGTTCGACTGGTCAATGCTCGGCGATATCGGCGAGGGCCGTCCGAATCTCGGAATGACCATGTATGTTGCGGTCTACCGCCTGATGCAGTTCACGCTGCGCGATGTTCTGATCAAGAATTTAGGCGTTGAGAAGGCCGATAAGATATTTTTCGAGGCGGGCAAGAAGGCGGGCGAGGAGCTCTACCACCATTGCCTGACCGGCTGCCGCGACTTCGCGGAGCTTTCGGTCCGGCTCCAGGAGAATTTGCGCGACCTCAAGATCGGCATCATCCGCTTCGAGCGCAGCGAGGTGGACAAGGGCGAATTCGTCATCACCGTGGCCGAGGACCTCGACTGCTCCGGGCTGCCGTTCACCGATGAGACCATCTGTATTTACGACGAAGGGTTCCTGAGCGGAATCCTCGGTGCATATTTCGGGCGCCCGTTCGACGTGCGCGAGGTGGACTGCTGGTGTTCCGGCGACCGGATCTGCCGGTTCGAGGCGAAAGCGAGCAATTGACATTATGGTGGAAGTGGACGAGGCGATTCTGGATAAACTCTCCGAAGCGTTCTATCTCCTGCTTCGGGGGCGCCCCGCCGCGCCGGTCGAACTGCCGCCGGAGTATCCGGAAAACGAGCTCCGGCAGCTG
>CAYSZM010000371.1:0-2421 GCA_964435365.1 uncultured Victivallis sp.
GCGTCCATGAGTTCGAATTCCGAGGGGGTGCTGCCGTAGCAGATGTTTTCCCGGATGGTGCCGTCGAAGAGGAGGGTTTCCTGGGTGACGACCGAGATGAATTTGCGATAGCTGCGCAGGTCGAGTTCGTTCATGTTGCGGCCGTCGAGGAGAAGCTGGCCCGAGGTGGGGCGGACGAAGCCGATGACCAGGTGCGCCATCGTGGATTTGCCGGCGCCGGAGGAGCCGACCAGGGCGATGGTTTCGCCGGAGCGGACATGGAGATTGATATGTTCCAGCGCGTGCTTGTCGTTGCCGGGGTAGGCGAAGCTGAGGTCTTCGAATTTGAAGTCGCCCTGGACGTCGGTGACTGCCGGTTTCCCGTCATTGAGTTCGAGGTCGGGGCATTCGAGCACTTCGCCGATGGAGCGGACGGATTCGAGTCCTTTGGTGATGGCCGGAACGGTGTTCATCGCCGCCATGACCATGGTGGTGATCGAGCTGAAGTACCCGGTCAGCAGAACGACGTCGCCGACGCCGATTTTGAGCAGGCCCTTCTGGTAGAGGTAGGCGATGAAGATCAGCGTGCAGAGGTTGAACAGCATCAGCAGGACCCAGTTGACCGAGCCGAAGATCGAGTTGATCCAGTCCACCTGGAGTCCGGTGTTGCGGATCTGTTCGAGCTTCTGGTTGACCCGGCCGATTTCGACGTCTTCGACGTGGTGGGCGCGGGTGATCGGGATCAGCCGGATCATTTCGGTGACCCGCCCGGACATGTCTTCGATGCTTTTGCGGAAGGCGCGGTTGGTCTCTTTGATCCGGTTGCGGATCGCGATGAAGAGTCCGACCGCGAGCGGTACCGCCGCCAGGTAGAACAGCACGAAGATCGGGGCTTTAATCAGCGTCACGATGATGGCGATGACGATGGTGCAGATGATGTTGGGCACCGATTCGAGCAGCATGCGGGTCATGTTCTCGATGCTTTCGACGTCGCGGGTGACCTTGTTCTGGAGCGAGCCCATCCGGGTTGAGGTGTGATAGGGGATGGAGAGGTGCTGAAGCCGGGTGCAGAGCGCCGAGCGCAGCCCCATTTCGACTGCGCGGCACGGCACGCTCATCAGCCGGACGTAAAGCATGTGGGTGGGGACGTTCTGGGCGATGACCACGAACCCGATCGCCAGGATCTGCCAGAGGCGGGTAAAGACCTGATCCTGCGGGAGCGCCCGGCTGGTGATGAGGTTGATGACTTCGGCGGTCAGGATCGGGATCAGGAATACCGGAGCCGCCTTGACCAGGTACATGAGCCAGACCAGGACGAAACGTCCTTTCCATTCCGAATAAAAACTGATGTAGTTCTGCATCGGTCCGCGGTTGCGATATTGTCGATGGAGCAGCTCTTTCATACATTCCCCCGAAAAAGAGAAGATACGGCGCTGTAAAAGCCGTATCCGTCGTTATTTTGTCCCCGCCGGAGTTTCCGGCGGCAAGAAAAAAGCCTGTGGAGAAAACGGCGGGTTCGCCGCCGTTTTCTTCTGGAGCACCTCAGATGATGGTTTTCTCGGTTTCGCCGTCGAAGAAGTGCGCCTTGGGCAGCAGGACGGCGAGACTTTCGAGCTCGCCGACCCGGAGCTTCTTGTGCGGGTCGACCCGGGCGATGAACGAGTTCTCGCCGGTGTTGAGATAGACGTAGCTCTCGGAGCCCATCGGCTCGACCACTTCGATCTTCGCTTTGACGCGAGGCATGTTCGGGGTCTTCTCGGCTTCGTCGGTGCCGATGTCCTCGGGGCGGACGCCGAAGGTGACCTTCTTGTCGGCATAGGGGGCGAGTTGCGCCTTCCACTCTTCCGGAATCACGAATTCGAACCCGGGTTCGACGAAGGAGAGCTTGCCGTCCTTGACGGTGACGATTCCTTCGAAGAAGTTCATCGGCGGAGTTCCGATGAATCCGGCGACGAATTTGTTGCAGGGGTTGTCGTAAAGCTCGATCGGCTCGGCGACCTGCTGGATGACGCCGTCTTTCATGACGCAGATGCGGTCGCCCATGGTCATGGCTTCGGTCTGGTCGTGGGTCACGTAGATCATGGTGCTCTCGAGGTGCTGGTGGAGCTTCGAGATTTCGGTGCGCATCTGGACGCGCATCTTGGCGTCGAGGTTCGACAGCGGTTCGTCGAAGAGGAACGCCTTCGGTTTGCGGACGATGGCGCGGCCGACGGCGACGCGCTGGCGCTGGCCGCCGGAAAGCTGCTTCGGACGGCGGTCGAGATACTCTTCAAGACCGAGGATCTTCGCCGCTTCCATCACGCGGTACTGGATGTCTTCCTTGGAGAAGTTGCGCAGCTTGAGGCCGAACGCCATGTTGTCGTAGACCGACATATGCGGATAAAGCGCGTAGTTCTGGAACACCATCGCGATGTCGCGGTCTTTGGGGGCGATGTTGTTGAC
>CAYSZM010000372.1:0-2414 GCA_964435365.1 uncultured Victivallis sp.
ATCAAGAGCATGCAGCAGATCACCGGCGCGATCATCGCCACCACGCTGGTGACGGTCGCGGTCTATGCGCCGATCGGTTTCTACGGCGGCATGGTCGGCACGATCTATATGCAGTTCGCGGTGACGATGTGCGTCGCGCTCTGTCTCTCGACGGTCAACGCACTGACGCTGTCCCCGGCGCTCTGTTCGCTGATTCTGCGCCGCCCGAAGCCGAACCGCAATCCTCTGTTTATGGGATTCAACAAAGTGCTGGGCGGATCGCGCAAGTGGTATCTCTTCTTCGCCGGAATTCTGGTGCGGCGGGCAATCATCATGATCCCGCTCTTCCTGATCGTGCTGGCGCTCAACGCCTGGTTCTTTGAAAAAGTGCCGACGCAGTTCATTCCGCCGGAAGACAAGGGCATCCTGTTCTGCGACATCCAGCTCCCGCCCGGCGCGACGCTGCACCGGACCGACCAGACGATGCATGAGCTTTACGACAAGCTCAGCAAGATCCCCGGCGTCAAGAACGTCATCATGGTCAGCGGGTTTTCGTTCATGAGCGGCCAGAGCGAAAACGTCGGCATCAGCTTCGTCACGCTGAAGGACTGGAGCGAGCGCAAGACCCGCGATCTTCAGATCGATATCATCCGCGGCAAGGTCTATGCCGCCTGCCAGACGATTCCGACCGCGGTGATCAACGTGTTCCAGCCGCCGGCGATCATGGGCCTCGGAGCTTCCGGCGGCGTCACGTTCGAACTCCAGGCGATCAACAACCAGACGCCGAAGGAGCTGGAGGGAGCCCTCTACCGGCTGCTCGGAATCCTCAACGACAAAGCGCAGTCGCCGCAGATTCAATACGGCTTCAGCACGTTCGACGCAAGTACGCCGCAGCTGTTCCTCGACGTCGACCGGGCAAAGGCCGAAGCGATGAACATTCCGGTGGACCGGATCTTCACCGCGCTCCAAAGCAAGCTGGCGTCGTCCTATATCAACGACTTCAACCTATACGGATACAGCTTCAAGGTGAAGATGCAGTCCGACGCCGGCGACCGTTCCAGCCTGGTCGACATCGACCAGATCATGGTGCAGAACGACAGCGGGAAAATGGTTCCGATCTCGGCGGTCGCCACGCTGCGCCCGATCGTCGGTCCCCGCCAGATTGAGCGTTTCAACCAGTCGATGGCCTGCCAGGTCACGGTGCAGGCCACGCCCGGTTCGACCAGCGGCGACGTCATGAAGCACATCGAAAAGATCATGTCCGAAGACGAATTCTTCCAGAAGAATTACAAGATCGGCTGGACCGACATGAGCTATCAGGAACGCAGCAACCAGGGCATGATCGTCGGGTTGATGGTGCTGGCGCTGGTCTTCGGCTACCTCTTCCTGGTCGGCCAGTACGAGTCGTGGAGCGTCCCGATTCCGGTGATTTCCTCGGTGGCGGTGGCGACGCTCGGCGGTCTGCTCGGCATCTACTTTTCGCCGATGATTCCGAACGGCACGTTCGGGCTCTATTACTCGGATGTTGCGCTCAGCATCTACGCGCAGCTCGGCCTCATCATGCTGGTCGGACTCGCGAGTAAGAACGCGATCCTCATGGTCGAATTCTCGAAGGAGGAACGCAAGAGCGGCATGTCGATCCACGACGCCGCGCTGGCGGGCGCTTCGCAGCGCTACCGCGCGGTGCTGATGACCGCGTGGAGCTTTGTGATCGGCGTGTTCCCGATGGTGATCGCCACCGGAGCGGGGGCGGGCAGCCGCCGCGCCATCGGCGTCACCACCTTCTGGGGTATGGTGCTGGCCACGCTGATCGGCATCATCTTCATCCCGGGACTCTACAGCTTGTTCCAGCGACTCCGCGAATGGATCAAGCGCGGCAAGAACTGCGTGTAGCACTCCGGCGAATTTCCCGGCCTCCGTCAACGACGGGGGCCGTTTTTTATTTGCCGAACAACCGGCCGAGATTGGCGGCGGTGCGGAACAGGTTCTCGCGGGCGTCGCGAAGCGCGGCGTCCAGTGTGCAGGGGCCGGGCGCGACGGAAAACGCCGCGAAGAAGTGGCGGAGCAGCGCATCGGGGTCGCCGCCGACCGCGCCGGACACCACGATGGTCGGAACGTCGTGCCGCTTCGCCGTCTCGGCCACCGTGAAGCAGAGTTTGCCCGACAGCGTCTGGTTGTCGGTTTTCCCCTCGCCGGTGACCACCCAGTCGGCGTCTTCGACCTGCCCTTCAAAATCGGCGGCGGCGAGGATCAGCTCCGCCCCCGAACCCATCATTCCGCCGAGAAAGGCGCGCAGGCCGAAGCCAAGTCCGCCCGCGGCGCCGTCGCCGGGACGGTCGCAGTTTTGCGCCAGCCCGGCGGCGCACACCTTCTCGGCAAGATGCGCCAGATTCCGTTCGAGGACGGGCAGCATCTCCGGCGTCGCGCCTTTCTGC
>CAYSZM010000373.1:0-2413 GCA_964435365.1 uncultured Victivallis sp.
AGTCCTTCCAGATTCGCGTCGCGCCGGTCTGGTTGCAGAGTTCGCGCAGGCGGGTGAGCTCCGGCGAGGCCTGGTCCGCCTCATTGCTCCAGCCGTCGATCAGATCGGAAAGCGGGCGGTCATTGCGGTTCCAGCAGCCGAAGCCGACGAACCAGTCGTGCGGATTCACGTCGATCCGCACATTCCGGGTGACATACTCGAAGGCGCGGGCTTTGGCGACCGGGCGCGGCAGATGCTCCAGCTCTTTGCCGAGCCGGGCGATTCCGGCCTTGATCGCTTCGTTGTCCAGTCCGGTCGCCGGGTCGAGTTCCGGGTGCTGGAACTTCCCGGCGAGATAGGCCTTGTCCGCTTCGAACGTATGGAACATGATGATCGTCCTCCTTTGCAGAACAGAATTTACTTTTCTATCATAGTATACTGTTTTTCTTAGAAAAAAGAATGGTGAAATGAGGAATATGTTTTGCTTTTTGTGACAAATGATGATATTTTATATCCGGTTGACAGGATATACGGATATGGAATTGTTGCGAAATCGTGACGATATTTTTCACCTCAGCAACCGGCTGGCGCTGACGGTCACCCACTTTGCCAAGGGCGCGTTCCCGATCATTACCGGGCGGCTGGAGGCACTGCCGGTCAACCGGATGCTCAGCATTCTTGCGAACCCGAACGGCGAAGCGAATTTCATCCGGGACGAAACGGCGCGGTACGAATTGAATCCGGGGACCGTTTTCTTCATCCCGGCCGGATACCCGGCGGAAGTCAGGCTCGATGCGGCGCTGCAATTCGTTTCGATCCAGTTCCGCTTCGAGCTCTACCCCGGAGTCGAACTATTCACGGCATTGCGGGGAGTCCGCCCCGAATACAAACCGAAGTTGGTTGAGCGCCTCGGCGTTCTGTTCGAGTCCGAAAACCGGCTGCTGCTGGCGCTTGAGCTGAAGAAACACGTCGCCGCGTTCGCCTGCGACCTGCTGGCGGATGGCGGGGACGCTCCGCTCGAATTCGCCGCCCGGTTCGCTCCCTACGCTGCGGTGCTCGACTACATCGCCCGCCACTGCACGGCGAAAACGCGGGTCGAGGAGCTGGCGAAGGTGATGCACCTGTCGCGCGAGGCGTTTTCCCGCCGTTTTGCCGCCGACACCGGAATCTCGCCGAAACGTTTTTTCGACCGTCAGCTGGTGCGCCGCGCCTCCGAATTGCTGCACCGGCCCCGCGCCACCGCGCGCGAAGTGGCGGCCGAACTCGAATTCAGCAGTGAATTCGTCTTTTCGCGCTTCTTCAAAGCCCGCACCGGAATGCCGCCGGACGCCTACCGGAAACTCCCCCGGATCTGACCCGGCGGCAGGAAAAGAATACGATTTTTTTATTAGGACATAATAAATATAAAGATGTCTGCGTTTATTTGGATGACCGAAGTGAATATTCCATTCACCCGGGTAATTATAAGGGGCATGAATATGAAAAAAATGATTGCAATTGCGGCAGTTTCCCTGGTTGCCGGTATGGGGGCGGTTCAGGCCGGTCCGCCGCACGGGGATGGCGTCGGACTCGCCACCGGTATCGTCAATCTGGTGGGCGCGAGCGTAGTGACGCTTCGGGAAGTGGTCTCTCCGTCTCCGGTGGTTGTCGTTTCGGCCGAACCGGTGGTGGTGACCCAGGCTCCGGTGGTGATGACGCCTGCGCCGGTGTTGGTTGCCCCGGCTCCGGTGGTCGTTGCTCCCGCCCCGGTGGTGGTTGCACCGGCCCCGGTGGTGGTGGCTCCCGCCCCGGTGTACTATTACCCCCGCTATTACTATCCGGGGTACTATGTTCCGGGGCCGGGGCGTCCGTATTATGGGCCGGGGCGTCCGTACTATGGACCTGGGCCGGGGCGTCCGAACTATGGTCCGGGTTACCATCACGATGGCGGTGGCCCGAGACCGCGGTAGCGGAATGATCGTCGACGGGCGTTGACCGATTTCGAGCCGATTGCAGAATGATTTTGCAGTCGGCTTTTTTAATCCTTTTTTTGGGTTCCTCCTTGCAATTCTGCGGGAAACACGGTATAATGATTTATGATCTAAACTTGGATTACAGGGCAGGGTTATGATATTCGGACAAAATCAGGGGAAGCAGACGGAACGGGCCAAGCAGGAGATTCTGCGTTACATCTGGGACCGGAAACTGCGGGAAGGGGACAAGATTCCGCCGCAGGCGGCCCTGAGCAGCGATCTCGGCGTGGGCTGCGCCACGCTCGACCGCGCCGTCAAAGCCCTGGTACTGGAAGGGGTGCTGGAGTCGCGTCGCCGGGTCGGCGTCTTCGTCCGCAACGCGAAGCCGGAAGGGCTCCCCGGCCGCTCGATCGGCGTGATCGGCCTCCTGCTCGACACGCCGCACATGTTCAACTGGAGCATGGCCTACGCGCTTCAGGACA
>CAYSZM010000374.1:0-2406 GCA_964435365.1 uncultured Victivallis sp.
GGTCGGGGCGGGAGTACCAGCGGCGCATCACTTCGGCGGCGGGCTTGCCCCAGACGGTGAACCCCTTGTCTCCGGCGGGGTCGGAACGGAACGCCTTGCGGTCGTTCTGCTCGTCCCACTTCCACCAGAACAGGCCGCGCCACCACGGTTCCGGCCAGAAGAGCGACAGCACCGCGTCCAGGTAATTGGCCTGTTCGAACGGCGAATAGTTCCCATCGCCACTCCATCCGGATGGATGCATCGCGCCGCCTGTCGAGGAGGTGCAGCCGCATTCGCCGAAGGCCAGCGGCTTGCCGTAACGTTCGGCCATCCGCCGGAACCGCTCCAACTCGGGGCGGAGAAACTCCCGCATCTCCTCCACCGTCGCCTCCGGATGGTCGGAGCCGTTGGCGTAGCAGCTCAGCGTCAGCAGATCGAGGTCGTACCACCAGTGGTTCTTGTCGGAGAGCACCTTTTCGTAGTCGATGAGTCCGCAATGCGTGGTGTGGCAGCTGGTCACCGGCCCGGCGTAGCAGGAACGCACCGCTTTCACCACCTCGCGCCAGTGCGCCGTCTGATCCACGGTGCGGTCGAGTTCGCTGTCGAGACCGTACATTTCGCAGCCGCTCCCGGCGGCGATCCGGGCGTAGTGGATGCTGCGCAGCCGCATGCTCTCGAACCAGCGCGCCCAGTGGTCGCTCGCCCGCCCCGGAATCCGTTCGCGGTCGGGGCTGAACCAGACCTGGAGCCGCCCGCAGCCGTCCTGCGTCTCCAGCATCGGGCGGAGCTGGACCTTGAGACCCTGTTCGTGCAGGTAATCGATGATGCCGTAAAGTTCGTGATCGTCCGGAGTCACTTCGAAATCGCGGTACTGCCGGGTCGACGCGGCCGTCTCCTGCATCACGGTGGGGCAGAGCACCACCCACTTGACGCCGGTCTCCGCCATATGGTCCACCTCGCGCCGCGCCCAGTCGGCGCCCAGCACCCCGGCCCGCGCGTAAAAGCCGAACGTCACGCCGCGCATCAGCTCGATGTTCTTCCCTGACATATCTGTTTTCTCCATGATTCCCGCCCTTCCGCAGTTGCATCGATCCCGGTCAACTGCTATAATATAAAGGAATCACAGAGAAACCGCCATTGCGCAAACCGCGACAAAGATATCCGTTTACGACAAAGGAACGGGGGGACGATGCACCATACCGAAGACAAGCCGCGTTTCCACCGGGAATCGAGTTTCCGGCTGCGGGACCTGTGCAACGCCAACCCGGTCCGGCCGGTGCTGGATAACTGCTGCTTTTTTCAGGCGAAGACCGATTTCGTCTACGATCCTCACGTCCATGCCGCCTATGAGCTGATCATTTCCGACGGGCAGCCCTATGCCTGTTTTCTCAACGGCGAGCACCTGACGATGCCTGCGGGGCAGCTGCTTGTCGTCCAGCCGGGCGATACGCATCAGGGGATTCTCTCTTGCGGGCAGAAGCTCTTTGTGGCGACATTCCTCATCGAATTCGATCCGCCCGGCGAGGTGTCGCCGGTGCTGTTCCGCAAAGAAGCATCGCTCGCGGCGCGGATTCTCGACCCGGCGGCGATTCCGCACGCGCCGGAACTCTGCGGGGTGCTCCGGGAGGCGAGCCGCGACGAATCCCCGCGTTCCGGCTTCGTCCTCGGCGGAATTTTCAGCGCGCTCTTCTGGACGCTGCTCCCGGCGTGGCCGGAAGCGCTCCTCGACCCGGTATTTCTCCGCGAAACCGTTCAGGAAACGTTCCGCGACAACCTGTTCCGCCTGTTCCGGGCGCACGTCTGCGACGGAATCCGGGTCGCCGCGCTCGCCGCTGCAATGGGCATGACGCCGCGCAGCTTCGAGCGCAAGTGCCGCGAAGTGCTGCACATGCCGCCCGGAGCGGCCTTTCTCGACTTCAGGCTCCGCCACTTGGAAAAACTGGTCGCCCGCTCGGAGCTCTCCATGAAGGAGATCGCCGCGCGGTACGGTTTCGAAAACCAGTTCCACTTCTCCCGGCTCTTCAAGCGGCGTTTCGGGGAGAGTCCCACCGAATACCGCCGCCGTCACCGGGGCTGATTATTTCCCCAGCTCTTTGCGCAACTGCTTCACCGTGGCGTGGAAGCGGTCGAGGGCGGCGTTGACCGGCGCCGGGGTGGAGAGGTCCACGCCCGCGTCGCGCATGATATCGAGAACGTCTTTCGAATCTCCCGCCTTGAGGAAGCCGAAGTAGGCTTCGCGCTTCGCCGAGTCGCCCGAAAGCAGGTTCTCCGCCAGCTGGATTGCCGCCGACATTCCGGTCGCGTATTTGTAGACGTAGAAGTTGTAGTAGAAGTGCGGAATCCGCGACCACTCCACCGAAATCAGCTTGTCCGCCTCGACCTCCGGCCCGTAGTAGAGCTTGTTGAGCTCGTAGTACTTCTCGTTCA
>CAYSZM010000375.1:0-2404 GCA_964435365.1 uncultured Victivallis sp.
TACCGCAAAGCCGGAATCGAACAGTTCCTGATCTATCCGCGCAGCGGGCTGGAGGTCGAGTACATGGGGCCCGAGTGGCTCGAAATCTGCCGCCACATCATCGAATACTGCGCCGAGCACAGCATGGCGGTCTGGCTCTACGACGAATACAACTGGCCGAGCGGCTACTGCCGGGGGAAAGTGGTCCGGGAGAATTCCGATTTCGCCGCGAAGAAGCTGGTTGCGTTCGTCGAGCGCAACTTCTGCGGCCCGGAACATTCCGCCGCCTCGGCCCGGGAATATTTCTGGAGCACGGTCGAAATCCCCATCTTCGCCGACCTGCTGAATCCGGAGGCGACCGACTGTTTTCTCCGGCTGACCCACGAAGTCTATTTCCGGCATTTCAGAAGTTATTTCGGTTCAACGATCAAGGGAATCTTCTCCGACGAACCGAGTTTCATGTACGCGCTGTTCCAGCCGGTCCACGGCAATGCATTTGAAACTCCATACTATGACGGGATGAAGGGCGACTACCGGCAAGCATTTGGAAGGGAACTGATTCCGGATCTCGAAGCATATCTCCGCGGTTGCGGACGCGACGGGCTGTGGTATGACATTCACGGTCTGCTCGGAAACCGCTTCCGCAACTCCTATCTCGACCGGATACGGAATTGGTGCGACAGGCACAACATCCTCTTTACCGGGCACTTGATGAGTGAGCCGCAGCCGAAGGATTCCATCACCGCCAGCGGCAATCCGATGGCCGCCATGCGCGCGTTTTCCATGCCCGGACTCGACGAGATTCCATCGAACACCCGGTTCGAAACCGTCGAATGGAACACCTTCAAGCTGCTGGAGAGCGCGATGAACGGCCCCCGGACCGAGGCGCTCGCCGAACTCTTCGCGCTCGGCCCGGCGGATATGACCCTGGCGAAGATGCGGCAGATGATCTGGATCGCCGCCCTCCACGGGGTAACACACTTCGTCACCGCGGTATCGGCGCTCAATGCGCGCGGAAACGTCGAAAAGCCCGGCTACTACAACCCGATCGCGCCCACCCAGCCGTGGTTCCCGCACATCGGAATCCTCAACGACTCCGCCGCAATCGCCGCCGATGTCGCCCGGAAAGCTTCCACCGCCGCGATCGCGCTGCGTTATCCGCAGCGGGAGTATTGCCGGGGATGGAGGAATCCGGCACTGAAGATCGACTACTCCGAACTTATCAGGGCGCTGATTGACGCCCAATGGGAATTCCGGCTGATCGGGGATGACGAACCCACCGCCCCGGAATTCCGGGCGGTGCTCACCCTGACCGAAACCGGCGCGGTCGAAGAACGCAGCGGGCAAACTTTCCCGGAAATCGGCGAGATCCTCGACTTTCTCGAGCACGCCGTCGCGCGGCGGGCGCAATTGCTTGATGCGAAGGGGAATCCGGTTCGCCGCATCCTGCTCAAGAGCTACGATGACGGAACCGTCTGCGTGGTGAACACGTCCGGCGAATTCCTGCGCAGCGTCATCCTCGGGGGCGAACCCTTCGACCTGCCGCCGCGCGATGTGGCGGTGTTCCCGCGCACGTGCTCCAACCGTCCGCAAGCGGTGTTCGACCTGGCCGCCGCGCCGCTCGCCGCCCGGCTGGAACAGCCGAACAGCCGCCGCATTATCTTCAATTCCGACGGGGAGGCACGAATCGAAGTCGCCGCCGAAACGGAAGCCCGCCTCGCGCTGCGCAACTACGGCGGCCGGGTCGAAGCCGAACTCGACGGAACTCCCGTCGCCGCCGAAACGGAGGGCGCCGACCTTCCTTACGGATTCCGGACGCTCTACCGGGAAACCGGCGCCATCCGGCTGTCGCCGGGGACGCACGTTCTGCGGCTCGCCAATACGGCAAGAGACCTGCCGTACCTGCCCTCGGCATTGCTCTTCGGTAAATTCGCACTGGGAAGCGACCGGGTGCTGCGGCCGCTGGCGGAGGGACCGGCAACGGCGGACGCCTTTTTCGCGGCGAACCTGACCGAATACGCCGGGAGCGCCGTCTTCTCCGGGCGGATCGATCTCACCGGCTGCGACGGCGTCGCCTTCGAATACAAGGGGATGGCGGTAGAACTGATTGCCGCCGGAAAATCGCTGGGCGCGCGGCTGTGGGCGCCGTTCGAATGGACGCTGCCGGAGCCGCTGCGCCGTGCCGGAGTCGAGCTTGAAGTTCGGATTTCCACCTCGGTCGGACCGCTTTTCGGCGACTACCCGGAGCATCTTCCGGAGAGCGAAAGGGAATGGCTCGCCAAGTGGTGGCCGGGCCGCGAAGAGCGCTGAAACAAAAATTTTTCGGCACCGGCACCCTGCCGGTCGGGGTGCAGGGGCGAAGCGCCCCAACCGCCGGAGGCTACCGGCGCGAAGCGAAACAGCTACATAGCAAAATTGAAAATTT
>CAYSZM010000376.1:0-2401 GCA_964435365.1 uncultured Victivallis sp.
AAAATTACGAGCTACAACCCATAGTATGCACTTCAGTCAAGTGCATACCCAGTTTCTTTTTTGGCGGCTTGGGCGCCCATAATATCTACATCGGGAAAAGCGCGACCGGTATGATTCAAGCGGCAATCGGAATTGTCGGGTTGATGGCTTGCTCCTTCGGAATTACCGACGGGGGATACAATTCGATCCGAATTATGGGCATTGCGGTGTTGATGCTGGCCGGGCTCGGATTGTGGATTCTTTACGAGATCATATCCGTAACCAAAGACGCAAACGGAGTTACAATGAAATAATCATTTCCGGCGAGGATTTGGTCTGCTGCTCGCTGTCGGCCCGGAACCGGAAGGCGGGGAATTGATGGGCGAATACAGCAGAATAGAAAAAGCAGCGGAACGACCCGATGGATCATTCCGCTGCTGCTTCAACTATGCCGAAAGTTCGTCTGACGATAAACAGTGGCATCCCCACGGGGATTCGAACCCCGGTTGCCGGGATGAAAACCCGGTGTCCTAGGCCTCTAGACGATAGGGACGTCTGGAAAACGTTTCTTAATATATCGCCCTGATTTGATTTTACAAGTCGCGAAGATCCCTATTTTTGAAAGGATTTCAGGCAAAAAAAACGCCGCTCATCGAGCGGCGTATACCATTGCAATACAATGGCATCCCCACGGGGATTCGAACCCCGGTTGCCGGGATGAAAACCCGGTGTCCTAGGCCTCTAGACGATAGGGACGTCTGGAAAACGATCCTTAATATATAACCCTGATTCAAATTTACAAGTCGGAACAGTCCCTATTTTCCTGTTTTTTTCAAAAATCTCAGGCCCGGTCGGCTTTTTTGCGATTTTGTCGGCTGAAATACTTGCAAAAAAGCAGAAATCAACTATTGTAATAGGGCGTGGCGGCTTAGCTCAGTTGGTTAGAGCGTCGGAATCATAATCCGCAGGTCCCTGGTTCGAATCCTGGAGCCGCTACCAGTTCTCCTTTTGTGGCGGCTTAGCTCAGTTGGTTAGAGCGTCGGAATCATAATCCGCAGGTCCCTGGTTCGAATCCTGGAGCCGCTACCATTTTCTTATTCCTTACCTGTCCCGGAGAATTGTTTTTTTTGAAAAATATTTTCGTTTGCTATTGACATCAAGCCCCTTATCCGGTATAATTATTGTCAGGATATACGATACACGGGTAACCTATTTCAACAATCGGCAATCAAGGAGGCTGAAGATGAAGCGACATTTTACGTTGATTGAACTCCTGGTGGTAATCGCCATCATCGCGATTCTCGCATCGATGCTGCTGCCCGCTCTCAACAAGGCGCGGGAACGGGCGAAGGAGACGTCGTGCCGGAACAACCTCAAGCAGATCGGCGTCCAGTGCATGATGTACGCCGCCGACAACAAGGACCGGCTGCCGCAGGCCACCGGAGGCATGAGCTGGGAACAAAAGCTGCTGAACAGTTCGTACATTCCCTATTCCGGGCTGGGCGTCAAGCTGGTCAAGTGCCCGGCGGACACCATCATACGGACGGCGACCGGCCATGCGCCCAAGAGCTACCGCTGCAACGGCTATCTCTGGGCCGACGCCGACGCCTCCTGCCTCAAAGGGGCTTACGCCCAGGCGAGAAACAAACCGTCGCAGCTGATTTCGCTGGTCTGCGCGCCGCAGGCGCAGATGATCTGCTATTCGGGGTCCAGCGCGTTCCAGTACACCTTCGGCATGTCCAGTCAGTGGACGCACGGCAACTACGGCACCTATCTCTTCCTCGGCGGGAATGTGGACAAAATCACGTTTTCCGCCTCCGACAGCGGCGCTTACGGCACTACCATGTGGAAACGCCACTGGCGCGCCAACAAAGCGGAATCGGAATAGCCCTTCCGGGTTGAAAAATACAGTTTCTGCAATATATTCTCAAGTACACGTATGAACCAATGAATCCGGTCGGAAAATGAGTCCCAAAGAGAGCAAAGTCAATATCAATACCATCGCCCGCGAGGCGAAAGTCTCCACCACCACCGTGTCGAACTTCATCAACGGCACCGAGGTGTTCCCGATTTCGCCGGAGACCCGCGACCGGGTGAAAAGCGTGATGCGGCGCTTCAACTACCGCCCCCATATCGGCGGCGTGCTGATGCGCCGCGGGGCGCAGCGCTGCGGCAAGATCGGATTCATCATGGGGGAAGACTGCGAGGGGCCGATCTACAAAACCGTCGGAGTTCCGCTGGTTCAGCGGTTTCTGTGCGAACTGGAACAGGCGGTCGCCGCCCGGTTCGGACTTTCGCTGGAAATCCTCCGGATCAACGACGAGGATTCGTGGGAGGAGTGGAATTCCAAGCTGCTCGACCTCGAATGCCTGATCAACTACGGCCAGCTCAACAGCATGATGTGCGACACCGTCTACCGCCG
>CAYSZM010000377.1:0-2362 GCA_964435365.1 uncultured Victivallis sp.
GACGTCGTCCGCGTCCACTACGTCGGAACCCTCCTCGACGGCAGCAAGTTCGACAGCTCCATCGACCGCGGCGAACCCGCCGAGTTCGGCGTCGGACAGGTCATCGCCGGATGGACCGAAGCGCTTCAGCTCATGTCGGTCGGCAGCAAATACAAGCTCTACATCCCCTCCGCGATCGCCTACGGCGCGCAGGGCGCCGGCCAGGCCATTCCGCCCAATGCGGCCCTGGTCTTCGAAGTGGAGCTCCTCGATATCGTCAAATGACGGAGTAACCGTCAGGTAACAAGGATGGAATCCGGCCGCGGTCTCCGCCCGGATTCCATTTAGAGCTTATCAACTAATAATGGAAATGCGATGATGAAGCGCCGGATAGACAGTCGCGCAGTTGAAAAAAATCGGGGATATTGGAGATATCTACGATTTTTTTCGACAAGTGAATGGCTGTCCGCCGCAAATCAGAGCGTTTTCGTTTATTAGTTGATAAGCTCTTAATTATCATGGCACTTTCCAACTACAAGCAGAAACTCGACCGCTTTCCACTCCATGTCCTGCACTTGGAACAAAGTTCCATCGGGACCCATCATCATGCATTTCATGAGCTGGTGCTGGTCGTCTCCGGGGAAGGACGCCATGTCACCGCCACCGAAGAATATGCCATCTCGGCAGGCGACCTCTTTCTCATCAAACCCGGCAACCCGCATGGCTACCGGGTCGAAAGCGACTTCTCGCTCTACAACATTCTTTACTACCCGGAACAGCTGAAACTCCCCCTTTTCGACCTCGCCGACGAACCCGGCTACCGCGCCTTTTTCGAGCTGGAACCGGAACTGCGCCGCCAATTCGGCTTCCGCAAACATTTCCGGCTCGGCAAAACCCAGCTCGATGAAGTCGAACTCCTCGTTCAGCGCATGGACCGGGAAATCGAGTCCGGCGAACCCGGCCACGATTACCGGGCGGCCATCCTCTTCATGCGTCTCACGGAGCGCATCGCCGCCACCTTCAGCAACTCGACCCTCTACCGCGAGAACGACGAACTCTTCCGGCTCAGCGAGCTGGTCAGCTACCTCGAGCGCCACCGCACCGAACCGCACACCGTCGCGGCGCTGGCGGAAAAAGCGGCCATGTCTCCGGCCACGCTCAACCGCGCCTTCCGCCGCGCGGTAGGCAAGTCGCCGCTCCATTATCTCAACGACCTGCGGGTCTCCGGCGCGGAACAACTCCTGCTCGAGAAACCCGAACTGCCGGTCGCCGCCGTCGCCGCCGAATGCGGCTTCGACGACAGCAACTATTTTTCCCGCCTGTTCAAGAAACACACCGGCTACACCCCGCGCGCATTCCGGCAGCGGGACGGAGGGAGGAACCTCGCATGAACGCACTGTATCCGCCGTTTTCCACCATCGGAATCGTCGCCCCGGCCGGAAAACTCCGCCCGGAACCGTTCGACACCGGCACCGCCTTTCTCCGCGCCGCCGGAAAGGAACTGAAATTCGGAGCCCACATCAACGGCCCCTCCCCGGTTTCCTACCTCTCCGCCGACGCCGAAAACCGGACCGCCGACCTCACCCGGCTCTGGCTCGACCCCGAAATCGATCTGCTCCTCGCCGTCCGCGGCGGCTTCGGCTCCGCCCATCTCCTCCCGCTGCTCGACTGGGAAGCCCTCAAAAACCGCCCGGAATTGCCGCTCGCCGGGTACAGCGACATCACCGCCCTCCACTGGGCCATGGAGAAATTCGGCGCAGGCCGCCCCGTCGCCGGCCCCATGCTCGGCAAACTCGCCGAATGTGTCGCCTCCCCCTATTCCGTCGAATATCACCTCCGCGCCTTCCGGCCGGAGCCGTACGAAATCGAAGCCGCGCCCGAATACGGCCCCATCGCCGAACTGCAGAGCGGCTCCGCAACCGGCCTGCCGCTGGTCGGCAACCTCACTGTTGCCGCCTCCCTCTGCGGAACCCCCTATTTCCCTAACGTATCCGGCCGCATCCTCATCCTCGAAGATCTCAACGAACCCATCTATAAACTTGACCGCAATCTCACCATGCTGGAACAGAACGGCGTTCTGTCCCGCTGCGCCGCCGTCGTCTTCGGCCAGTTTTCCGATTGCGCCGCCCCCGAAGACCTCTCCCGCCTCTTCCGGCATTTCGCCTCAAAAATCAACGGTCCCGTCTTGATGAACTTCCCCTTCGGTCACACCTTCCCCATCGTCACCCTCGATTTCCATCGTCCCATTTCCATCTCGTCGGGGCATATTTCCGTCTTATCATAAAACGTCGTGGGAGCAAGGGAGGCGCTTCGCCCTCCCTTAACCCTCCCGACCGGCAGGGTGCCGGTGCCGGGTACTTGAGATCCGCATCAAATGCTGCGC
>CAYSZM010000378.1:0-2361 GCA_964435365.1 uncultured Victivallis sp.
ACTTCGCCGCGCGGCTGTTCGGCGCGGACGGCGACTTCGCCGGAGGGGTTCCCCTTGAACGGCGTCTTGAGTTCGGAGTCGGGCAGTTTCGCCAGGGCGCGGCGGACCAGGTCGATCGACTGGTAGAGTTCGCCCACCCGGACGTCGGTTCGGGCGTAGCAGTCGCACTCCTTGCGGACGACCGGCTCGAAACCGAGTTCGCCGTAGGCGCAGTAGCCGGTCATGCGGTGGTCGCGGCGGACGCCGCTGGCGCGCAGGGTCGGGCCGACCGCGCCGCGGCTGTAGGCCGCCTGCGGGTCGAGGACGCCGACGCCGACCAGACGCTGTTTGACGCCGTAGTCGTCGAGCAGCACCGGAACCAGCTCCTTGAGTTCCTTTTCGACCTTCGCCACCTGTTCGAGGACGAACTTTGCCTGGCCGGGGTCGATGTCCTTGCGGACGCCGCCGATGCAGCAGCTGCCGAGCATCACCCGGCCGCCGGTGGTCGCTTCCATCGCGTCCATCACGTGTTCGCGGGTCTGCCAGAGCTGCATGAAGAGGTTTTCGAAGCCGAAGGCGTCGGCGAGGAGGCCGAGCGCCAGCAGGTGGCTGTGCATGCGGTGGAGTTCGCTCCACACCACGCGCAGGTAGTTGGCGCGCGGCGGAACGGGGATGTTCATCATCTCCTCGATGCCCATGCAATAAGTCAGCGAGTGGATGAAGCTGCAGATGCCGCAGACGCGTTCGATGAGATAGGTGTCCTGCTGGAAATCCTTCTGCTCGGCGAGCTTCTCAAGCCCGCGGTGAACGTAGCCGATCACCGGCATGGCGGAAATCACTTTTTCGTCGTTGATCTCGAGACGCAGCTGGAGCGGCTCGGGCAGCACCGGGTGCTGGGGACCGTAGGGAATCAACATGCTCATAATGCGCCTCCTTCGCTTTTCGTCTCAACCTTGAGCGCCGACACTCCGACGCCGGGAACCCGGCAGAAGGGCGCCACCGGCGCATCTTCCGCCAGCAGCATGTGCATGCGGTAATCGATGTCCAGCCCGGTCACCGTGATGCCGAACAGGTCCTGAATTTCGTTCTCCGCGATCAGCGCGGCGAACCATGCTTTGGAAATGCTCGGCAGGGAAGCGCCGTAGGGCAGCTTCAAACGGAGCGTTTCGAGTTTGTACTTGAGGTCGAAGTGATAAAAGATATCGAACCCTTCGCCGTCGTCGACCACGGTCATCGTCACGAAACGATAGCCGCGGGGGAGCAGCGAGGAGATTTTTTCGAGCTGGTTTTCCAGCGTCAGTTCTTCCTGAATTTCCATCATTTTGCCACCGCCTGACCGGTTGTTTCCGCATTGGGGGTTGCCGCTTCCGGAGCCGGGGCGGGGGCCGCGGCCGGACGCACGATTTTCACCGGCAGTTCGGCCTGCTCGGTTTCCGAATCCTTCCGTTTCTGCGCCAGGATTTTGACGCCTTCGACGATGCCGTCGATCATCGCTTCCGGGCGCGGCGGGCAGCCGGGGACGTAGACGTCGACCGGAATCACCTTGGCCACGCCGCCGAGCACGTTGTAGCAGTCGGCGAAGATGCCGCCCGTCGCCGGGCAGACGCCCATCGCCACCACCACTTTGGGCGAAGGCATTTGGTCGTAGACGTTTTTAAGAACGTGCTTGTTGCGGTGGTTGACCGAACCGGTCACCACCAGAATGTCGGCGTGTTTCGGATTGCCGACATGGAGGATTCCGAACCGCTCGACGTCGTAGGTCGGCGTCAGGCAGGCGAGGAACTCGATGTCGCAGCCGTTGCAGCTGTTGCAGTTGAAATGAACCACCCAGGGAGATTTTGCAGTTGCTTTCGACATATGATTACACCCATAACCAGATTAAATTAGCCAACGCCAGCGTCAGCGGCACCGTCCACATGAAACGCAGCATCCAGGTCGTCGTGAGACGCGGAAACGCGTTGTCCACGATTGTCAGGAAGAGGAAGCCGGCCAAGGCAACGACACACCCGATCCAGAAATTGGTATGCCAGAACGCCCACATCAGCCAGGCGAAGAACGCCACTTCGTAGAGATGGGCGATTTCGAGCAAGCCGAGGAACGGGCCGGAGAATTCCAGCGTGATTCCCTTGACGATTTCCTGGTGAGCGTGGTGCGAGCTGGCGAGGTCGAAGGGCGACTTCTCAAGCTCGATGCCGATCACGCAGAGGAAGGCGACGAAGAGCAGCGGCATCGACAGCAGCAGCGGTTGCGAATTCTTCATCACTTCGGAACCGAGGAAGCTGTTGTCGCGCAGGTTGATCGCGAGGATCATCACCAGCAGGATCGGTTCCAGCGCCAGCATCTGGAGAATCTTGCGCTGGCTGCCGATCCAGCTGTACGGCG
>CAYSZM010000379.1:0-2361 GCA_964435365.1 uncultured Victivallis sp.
ATTGGGTTATGCGTCTCCCCGTCTCCGAACGGGGATAAAAACTTTACTATAATCCATTTTCACCGGAGTTCAACTTCAAAGCGCAAGAAAACCGGACATTAATGGCGCTTTGTTCCGCACGGGTTCCGCAGTCCGCACGGTTCCGGCTATCGATTGCCGGCCGGTAAGAGGAAAGTTAAAAGAAGGTTGTTTTCCGGCGTCCTAACAGAAATCAAATCCGCGTCTCGCGGTCCGCTAACGGCAATCGGTTATCTTAATTGATGTATTCAACCGGTAATTCCGGGATTCAACATCCGGACAGATTAGGGAGGAACCATGAAGAAAAAACATTTTACGCTGATAGAACTCCTCGTCGTGATCGCCATCATCGCAATCCTGGCGGGGATGCTGATGCCCGCCCTCGGCAAAGCCCGCGCCAGAGGAAAAAGCATCCGAAGCATGAGCAACTGCAAACAGTGGGGCATCGGGTACCTGATGTTCACCGAGGACAACAAGGGCCGGATTCCCTGGGGCGGAGCGGACAAGCTCTCCGACTGCTACAAGGTCGCCGCTGCCTCCGGCGGCGACGGCGTCCAACAGGGCGACATCGACGAATTCTGGGCCGATGTGGTGCCGCGTTACGTGGGCCAGCCCTCGCTCAAGGATTTTGCGACCGACCGTGACGCCGCCTTCCGCACCTTCCGCGGTTCGAACAGCATCTGGTCGGACCCCGGCGCGGGATTCCCCTCCGGAGACGACAAAATCGAGAATTCGCTCGACGGCGAGATGGTCAAGGGTTCAATCAACGGCACCACCGCATGGCTGTCGCTCGCCTATGTGCCGAATTCCAAGCTGGACGGCGGCAGCGATTACATCCCCTACGTCAACGGCTCCAAGCGGTTCAAGCTGAGCCAGGCGCGGCGGAACGCCTCGGCCACCGTCCTCTTTCTTGAAAAGCGCATGACCCGCGACGAAATTCCCGCGAAGTGGATGAACGACCCCGACAAGTTCTACAAAAAGAGCGTGGACCGGCTTCAGGCCGACTGGCAGCGGGTCGCCGCCCGCCACAACGAAGGCGCCCACCTGGTCTTCCTCGACGGTCATGTCGACCACAAGCAGTACAATTACCTGATCACCGAAGGCGAGGACGCGGTCGCCGCACCCGAAAAGGGCTGGAACAAATCCGATGTCCTGTGGAAACCGCTCGGCTGCGCCGACTGAGGAACGGAGGATATTTGATGGAAAATCTGCTGGGAATCATGCTCGTACTCGTCGCCGGAGCCGTGGCGCTTCATGCCTTCGACCTCGAAATCTTCGACGACCCGGAAAATCAACGGATGATCTGGACCGGCCACCGCCGGCCGGACTGCGACAGCATCGCCTCCGCCATCGGCGCGGCAGTCCTTTACGGCGGCCGCGCGGCGATTTCCGGGCAGCTCTCCGCCGAAGCGCAATTCCTGCTCAAGGAGTGCGGTCTTCCGACCCCTCCCCAGCTCTCCGAACTCAAGGCCGGAACCATCGGTCTCGTCGATCATAATGAGACCACTCAGATTCCGCCCGGCATCGTCGCGGAGCAGGTTCAGGCGATCATCGACCATCACGGACTCACCGGCAGCAGCCTCCAGACCGGCGCCCCGATCGCCGTCGACATCCGCCCCTGGTGCGCCTGCGCTTCGATCGTCGCAGACCGTTTCTTCAAAGCGAATCGGCCGCTTCCCCCGGAAGTTGCCAAGCTCCTCCTCGGCGGAATCCTCTCCGACTCCAAGGCGCTGCGCTCCAAGTCGGTCACCCCGCGCGAACACGAAATCGTCCGCCAACTCGCCGCCATCGCCGAAGTCAAAGACGTCGCCGCCTTCGGTCGGCGCATGCTCGAAGTCAAATCCGACCTCTCCAACTACTCCGCAGAAGAAGTCATCCACTCCGACTACAAAGAGTATGAAATGAACGGCAAAAAAGTCGGCATCGGCCTCGCCGAAACCCTCAACCCCGCCCCCCTCCTCGCCCGTCGCGATGAACTCGCCGGTCAACTGGCCGAACTCAAGCGTCAGGATCACCTCGACCATCTCCTTTTCGGCGTCAAGGATATCGAAAACGGCGCCCTCTATCTCATCGTCGCCGACTCCGTCGACCAAGCCGCCGTCAAACGCGCCTTCTCCGGTTTTCTCGGCGAAACCTGTCGCGGCTGGCTCGTCCTCACCAAAACCTCCCGCAAAAAAACACTGGTCCCCGCCTTCAGTCGCGAAATGACCCGGTCTATCCGTTAATCGTCTTGTCGTGATCATAGTCGCGGGAATAAGGGAGGCGCTTCGCCCTCCCTTAACCCTCCCGACCGGCAGGGTGCCGGTGCCGGGTACTTAGATTCGCATCAAATGCTGCGCATTT
>CAYSZM010000380.1:0-2352 GCA_964435365.1 uncultured Victivallis sp.
CTGCGCGTCGACACCTACCGTTCGAGCGGAGCGGGCGGCCAGCACGTCAACACGACCGACTCGGCCATCCGCATCACCCACTTGCCGACCGGCATCGTGGTCTGTTGCCAGAACGAGCGTTCCCAGCATAAGAACCGCGCCACCGCGATGAAGATGCTGAAAGCAAAACTTTATGAGTACGAAGAGGATAAGCGCCGCAACGAAGCCGACGCCATCCGCGGGGAAAAGATGGAAAACGGCTGGGGCAGCCAGATCCGCAGTTACGTACTCCAGCCCTACCAGATGGTCAAAGACCTGCGCACCGACGTGGAAACCAGCGACACCGCGGGCGTGCTGGACGGCGAAATCGAAGAATTCATCGAAGCGTTCCTGAAAGCGAAAAAGTAAAGAGTCTGTTTTCGGCAGGCTCGAAGGAGCATGGCGGATGAGGATCTATCGTTACTGGTTGGAGAAGCGGGGCGAGGTTCTCTTGCCCGACGGCAGCAGTCAGCCGAGCCGCGTGTTCGGCTATTCGAACACTTCACCGGCGGAAGCCGGGGAAGTGGCGGAACGCAACTTCGCGGCGCTCCAGACCCGCCTCAACGGCGAAAGCGGCCCGTGGAGCTACGACGCGAGACCGATCCGGGAAGAGATCGTCCGCGAATTCTCGCCGGAAAACATCGTCACCCGCAACCGGTACGGCGCCGAAGTGCTCAACTCCGAAACGCTGGTCTTCGTTGACATCGACGGCTTCCGGCCGCCGGCACCGTCATTCCTCGACACGCTGCGCTCCCTCTTTTCCGGAACCATGCGGGAGACGCCCGAAGAGCGGATGCTCGAACAGATCCGCAAAACGGCGGCGCGCCCGGAATATGCTTCGTGCCTGATCCGGGTCTACCGCACCTGCGCCGGGTTCCGGCTGATCGTGCAGGGCGGCGGATTCGCTCCCGGTTCGAAGGAGACGCGCAAACTGATGCGCCACTTCGGCGCGGACTACCTCTATGCGACGCTCTGCGACTCCCAGAAATGCTTCCGCGCCCGGCTGACGCCGAAGCCGTACCGGGTGCACCAGCACGGCCGCAAATTCCTCTGGCCGCGCCCGGAGGCGGAGGAGCGGGAAGCCGCCGAATGGATCGACTCCTACCAAAAGAAGTCGGAACCCTACGCGGTCTGCCGTTACATCGAAACCCTGAACGGGAGCGGCGAGAGCTGCGACCCGATCGTTCAGTTCCACGATGAAGCGACCCGCGCCCGGAGCGGGAACAAGCTGGCCTGATCCGATGGGAGATTCTCGATTCGTCACGCCCCCTCCCCCGGCGACGCCGCTGCCGTTTTCGCCGTGGCTGCGTCTCGCGCACGATTACCCGGTGGATCAATCGGCGCGGCGTTTCGCCCGGCCCTGCCTCGGCGACCACGCGCTCCACTATTTTCACGAGGGGCGCGGGAGTTACCTGTTGCGGAACGAACGCTTCGACATCCGGCCGGGAGCGGTGTTCCTGGTGCGTCCCGGCGAAGCGTATGAATTCACGCTCGCCCCCGACGCGCGGGTGACGATGTACAATCTGCACTTCGACCTGACGGAGAACGAATTCTCCTACCGCCCGTTCCCGGTTGCGCCGGAAGACTGGCGATACAAGGAGCGGCTGCCCGAATCGCTGCCGCCGTTCCAGCAGCTCGCCGACCGCCCGGAGTATGAGCAGACGTTCCAACGGCTGCTCGCCGCCGCCGCGCGGCTGGGAACCGGCGCGGAGCTGGAACGGAAGAGCCTGCTCTTGGAACTCTTCGCCATCCTCTACCGGAATCTCGCCCTCGCCCCCGGTCACGCCGACCGGGCCATGCACCGCCGCAAGGTGGAGGCGGCGATCGACGAACTCGGGCGCAATTTGTCGCGAAACGTCCCGATCGCGGAACTCGCCGAAAAGCTGGAGATCAGCCGGGCGCTGCTCTGCCGCATCTTCCGGGAGGCGACCGGCGTCGGCATTCAGCGCTATTTCGCCGGGATGAAATTCCGGGCGGCCCAGCTGGAACTGCAGAGCACCCGGCTGCCGATCAAGGAGATCGCCGCAAAATACGGCTTCTCCGACGTGCACCACTTTACCCGCCGCTTCCGCCAGATCACCGGAACGACGCCCGGAGAAATCCGCCGAAAATAGACGAACCGGCAAACAATTGGATTTTCCGCCAAAGACATTCGGCTCCTCCTGCGGTATACTATTCGCGGAAACCCAGGAGGTGCATGATGAATTCCAGACAGCAACATCTTTTATGCAAGATTAAAGAGCGGAACGGCTCGTTCCCGGAGACCCCCAACCCGATGCTGCGCGACGCGGCGCAGTTCCTCGCCTTTGCGCCGGAACGCTCGCTCGCCCAGAT
>CAYSZM010000381.1:0-2344 GCA_964435365.1 uncultured Victivallis sp.
GGCCAGAAGTCCGGGTAGTCGGTGTCGTAGGGGTTGCTGTGCCACCAGTACCAGTCGAGCGCGACGGGTACGCCGGGCAGGTCGTGCTGAAGCCGTTCGACCGGGGGCAGCGCTTCGGTGGAAAGCCCCCGGTTCCAGACCCAGAGGCCAATGTCGCGCAACGGGTTGGCGGTGGAGGCGTTCCGGTGCCAGGACTGTCCGAGCGCCCATTCCCGGTAGATCCGCGCGGCTTCGTACCAGCCGCCGGAGAAGGCGGCGACGCTGCTTTCATAGGGAATGCGGCCCGATTCCGCCGGAGTTTCGCCGAGCGGAACCGCATGGATCGCGCTGCATTCAAGTTCGCCGCCGTCCTCGGAGACGGCGAAGCCGAACCATTTGACGTCATGCTCCGGGTCGCGGCAATCGAAATAGGTGTTGCCGTGCTCCGGGTCGAGCAGCGCGGCGAACTGCATCCCGCACATCGCTTCACGCCCGCTGTATCCGGCGGGGAACAGATTTTTTCCGCTTCGCCGGAAGCCCATGTCGAACGGGCAGTAGATGAGTTCGATTCCGGGGTGATACGGCCGCCGGACGATCGGGTAGTGGATCTCCTCGATGAACGCTTCCCCGGCATAGCCCGAGTAGGAGAGCGTGAAGAGTTCGCGGCCGTCTTTTCCGGTGCGGCGGACGGTTTCGACCCGGAACTCCGGGCCGAATTCCGGGAATCCGCTCCAGACGGTCCGGTCTCCTTCGGTTTCGATATGCGTCAGGTCGAGGCTGGTGATCTCGCGGAGTTCGCCGCGTCCGTCGCCGAGTTTCAATTTCCATTCGGGATGCTGTTTCATTGCAGGTCTCCTTTACTATAATTATGGCACGGAACTTCATTTTCCGGAATGCACGAGTGTGCCGGAAAAGAGATGTTTTTGTGCCACCCCGGCTTGAAAAGGCACGGTTCCGCGCTATGTTGAATTCCATGGAGACCATGACGGTACAACTGGACGCGACGCCGCGGCGGTTCGGGGCGGCGTTTCCGCTCGAATCGGTCGGGTTCATCGAGAACCACCCGTATGCTTCGGTGGCGGTGCGCGGCAAGCTCGAACTGTGCATCCGGCTCGGGTCGTCGGCGGAATTCGCCCGCGACCTTCTCGACGGCGAGGAGTATGTGACGCGCTACCCCAATGTCATTCTCAAGATGCCGGAGGTGCTGCACACGTTCACCGTCGACCGGCCGCGCGACGCGGTTTATTTCCGCTACCGGCCGGAGCTGGCCGACGCGATGCGGGCGGCGGGGCTTTTTGCACCTCCCTTCTGCCGCGGAATCACCGTGACGCAAGAGCTGAACCGGATTCTCCGCGAAGCGCGCGCCCTGTTGCCGCATTCGCAGGAGGAGGGCGTGGCGGACCGGCTCGATTTGCTCGCATTGCAGGCGTTCGAAGAGTGTCTGCTTCAGCACGGGCCGCTGCCGGAGGACGACCCCGCCGGGGCGAAGCTGCGCCGGATCGCGTCGTACTTTCAATTGAACTTTCAGCACGGGATCGATCTCGACGAGTTGTTGGAGGCGAACGGGTTGTCGCGCCGCAGCTTCTTCCGCGCCTGGAAGCGCGCCTTCCGGCTTTCTCCCGCCGCTTATTTGCAGGAACTGCGGCTCGCCGAGGCGAAGCGACTGCTGGAGGAGACGATTCTGCCGGTGTGGAAGATTTCGCAGATGCTCGGCTATCGCAATTCGAACTATTTTACGCTTTTTTTCCGGCGTCGCACCGGGGCGACGCCGCTCGCCTGGCGCGCAAATTCAAAGAGGGAGGGGGAACGATGACTCAGGAACAACTGATTGCGGAAATGCGGAACGAGGCCCGCGCCGGACTCGGCGAGGGGGGAATCCCCATCGGCGGACTCCTGGTGCGCCGCGGCGAGATCGTCGCCCGCGGGCACAACCGCCGGATTCAGCAGGGCAACCCGGTGCTGCACGGCGAGATCGACACGCTCTGCAACGCCGGGCGGCACCCGGCGTCGTTCTACCGGGAGTGCGTGTTGTACACTTCGCTTTCTCCCTGCATCATGTGCACCGGGGCAATCCTGCTCTACAAGATTCCAGAAGTGGTGGTGGGCGAAGAGGTTAACTTCGTCGGCGAAACCGCGCTGCTGCGTTCGCGCGGCGTCAAGGTGACCATCCTCGACGATCCGGAACTGATCGCCATGATGGCCCGCTTCATCGAAGAGAACCCCGCCGTCTGGAACGAGGACATCGCCGAATAGGGCAGGGGGACAAGATGAAAATACTGCGCGGTCTGCTCCGGTTCTGGTATCTGCCGCTTGTCTCGTTTTATGCGATGGAGGCGGTGCACGAGGCGGGGCATGTGCTGTTCGC
>CAYSZM010000382.1:0-2340 GCA_964435365.1 uncultured Victivallis sp.
GCACCGAAGAGCGCAAGCGCTTCGTCGAAGGCTTCGGCGTGCCCGGCCTCATCGCGATCCAGCAGAATCCGAGCGGCAAGGCGAAGGAAGTCGCCCTGGCCATCGCCAAGTCCGAGGGTCTGACCCGCGCCGGCGTTCTCGAGTGCTCCTTCGAGCAGGAAACCTACGAAGACCTCTTCGGCGAACAGAACGTCCTCTGCGGCGGCATGGTCGACCTGATGAAGTACGGCTTCGAGACCCTCATCGAGGCGGGTTATCCGCCGGAAATGGCCTACTTCGAGTGCATCCACGAAGCGAAGCTGATCGTGGATCTGATCTACGAAGGCGGTATCCAGAAGATGAACGCGGTCATCTCCAACACCGCCGAGTGGGGTGAATACGACAACGGCCCGTGGATCATCGATCCGTCGGTCAAGGTGCGCATGAAGGAATCGCTGCGCCGCATCGAATCCGGCGAATTCGCCGCCAAGTGGATCAAGGAAGCCCGCAACGGCGCGCCGGTCCTCAAGGCCAAGCGCGAAGCCCTCGGCGTCCACCCGGCGGAGATCGTCGGCAAGCGCATCCGCAGCCTCTTCCAGAAGAAGAACTGATTGCGGAAATAGAATCACGCAAGTGCTTCAGGCGGAATAACCGAATCGTAACAGAGACGGTTATTCCGTTTTTTCCTTGCAGACCGTAAACCGTTTCGATCCATTCATTTGAGGGAAGCAACCCATGACTCAGGTTTCAAAACTGGTGTGGCGCTCCAACGACGTGCCGGAAGAACTGCATACGCTGCTGGAGACGCTGGAAGAGGAATATCCGGTTTCCCCCTTCGGGCGCGGGCTGAAACTCAAGGCGAAACGGGTCGGCGGCGAAGGCACGGTCTCCCGCGTCCGGCGTTCTCCGGGCGAGGTGCTGATCGAATACAACTCGATCGCCGGCGCGGCGCGGGCGATCGGCGGCGCGTTCGCCAAAATCGAATGCGACGAGAGCGCTCCGTTCAAGACGCTCGGCATCATGCTCGACGTGTCGCGCAATATGGTGATGCGGGTCGACCACCTCAAGATGTGGTTCCGCCGCCTGGCGCTCTCCGGCTGCAATCTGGTGATGCTCTACACCGAAGACACTTACGAGCTGCCGGACGAACCCTTTTTCGGCTTCCTGCGCGGAGCCTATTCGCTGGAGGAGATCCAGGAGCTCGACCAGTACGCCGCGCGTCTCGGGATCGAGCTGGTCGGCTGCATCCAGACCCTCGGCCACCTCGAGCAGATCATCAAATGGAACGGCGTCTACGCCGACATCAAGGACACCGACCGCGTCCTGCTGACGGACGAGCCGAAAACCTACGCGCTCATCGAGAAGATGATCGCCTTCTGGAGCGAGGCGCTCGGCAGCCGCCGCATCCACATCGGCATGGATGAAACCCACGACCTCGGCCGCGGGCGTTTTCTCGACAAACACGGCTATGTGAACGGGTTCGAGCTCTTCAACCGCCATCTCGGCAAAGTCAACGAAATCTGCAAAAAGGCGGGACTCGCCCCGATGATCTGGTCCGACATGTACTTCCGGCTGAGCAACCCGGACCAGAATTACTACGACCTCGTCCACCCGATTCCCGACGCGGTCCGCAAACAGATTCCGCAAAACGTCCAGCTGGTCTACTGGGATTACTATCACCAGGACGCCGCCATGTACGAGGCGATGCTCAAGCGTCACCGCGACATCGGCTTCGAGCCGGTCATGGGCTCCGGCATCTGGACCTGGACCCGCCTCTGGTACGACCACGAAAAAACGAAAAAAACCGCCGTCCCCTGCATCGAAGCCTGCCGCAAGGCGAAGGTTTCGGAGCTGTTTTTCACCATGTGGGGCGACAACGGCGCGTACTGCAACTACGACTCCTCGCTGGCGGGGATCGTCTACTGCGCCGACCTTGCCTTCGGCGTCCCCGCCGACGACCCGGAAAAGCTGACCTCGAAGCGGTTCGCGGCGGTCTGCCAGAGCAGTTACGAAGCACACCTGATCGCCTCGCGCATCGACGCGCTGGATGAATTCGGCTGCAACCCGGCGGTGATGATCTGGGACGATCCGCTGCTCGGCATCCTCTTCGACGACTGCCGCCGCCGGAATCCGGAATTCGACCTCGTCCTCTGCGACCGCTACGACGAAATGCTGCGCAAGCTCCTGCCTTATCAGGAGGAGTGTTTCGCGGGGGATTTCGAACACATCATCAACGCGCTCCAGCTGCTCATCATGAAGCTCGAGCTGCGCGGCGCGCTCGAAGCCGCCTACGACCACGACGACCGCATCGCGCTCCGCCAGATCGCGGTGTCGATGATTCCGTCGGTGATCGCGGCGGTG
>CAYSZM010000383.1:0-2338 GCA_964435365.1 uncultured Victivallis sp.
TCGCGTGAAAAAAAGCTTCCCTTCCCCGCCCCCGGGACCCCACCCCTTTCCTTTCAAAAAAAGCGGTTGTTGGCGGACATTTTCGAGTGGCGGCGGTATTTGGTCGTTTGATGGCTGCAGAGCATCTTCATCAGACATAGTTGCAGATGCAATTTTTTAATGCAGGTAATATGAAGACGGTTGTTTTGACGTTTGACGATGCGGTGGCGAATCATGCTTCACTGGTGGTTCCGCTGTTGAAGGAACTGGGATTCGGGGCGACGTTTTTCGTCTGCGAGTTTCCACCCGATTTCGCGGTGAACAAGCGGCAGTATATGACCTGGGAACAGATCCGTTCGCTGCACCTGGCCGGGTTTGAAGTCGGCAATCATACGCTGACTCATGCCGGGCTGCGCGGAATCACTCCGGAAAAGTGCGCGGAAGAGATCGAGGCGCTGGAGGCGCGGTTCCGCGATGTCGGGCTGCCGCGGAGCGTTTCCTTCGCCTACCCCGGCGGACCGGCTGCGGATTACGGCCCGGCCATGCTGAAGGAACACGGCTTCCGCTTCGGCCGGATCGTGGCCGAGCGGGCGTGGAATCCGACGGAGGATGACCCGTATCTGATTCCGGCGGTGGCGACGCACGGGGAATCCGGAGAGAACTTTCTCCGGGCGCTCTCATATGCGGGGGAGGGCCTGATTCCGGTGCTGGTTTACCATGGCGTGCCGGACCTGCTGCACCCGTGGGTGGATACTCCCCCGGAACGGTTCATCGAGCAGATGCGCCACCTGAAGCGGGAAAATTACCGGGTGATCGCACTGCGTGACCGGTCGAATTAATTTCAGACCGAACGGCGGGATTTGCGGAGATTGCCCGGGGTGGTGCCGTAGTGCTCGCGGATGAACGCGTGAAGATGGGTGACGTTGCGCATCCCGACCTCCCCGGCGATTTCCTTGAATCCCAGTCTATTTTCTTCGATCAGCTCAAGAACACGGGCCAGCCGCCGCCGGGCGCGGTATTCGGCAGGCGCGATCCGGTAGGTTTCTTCAAAGCATTTGCGAAGGTGTCCGGGCCCGGCTCCGGCGTCGCGGCTCAATTCCGCGAGGGTTTTGCGGAATCCGGCGTCACCGTCGATCAGGGCGCGGAAGCGGGCGGCGGGAGTGGCGGATTCGCCCGCCGGCGCCGGTTTCTCCGCCATGATCTCGCCGAGGATTCCGACGGTCATCCATTCCGCGGCAAGCCGGTCGGCGGGGGTGCCGCTCATCCATAATTCACAAATTCTCCGGAAACGTTCCCGGAGTTCGCCGCCGCCCGGATGGAGCAGCGGCACCGGCAGCGACATCCCCCCTTCCCGGAATCGCCCCCGGAATTCGCCGGGTTCAAGTTCGAGTTCCGGCAGTTGGAATTGAATCACCCAGTTCTCGCGCCGTCGGCCGAAGCGGAATTCGATGCGCACTCCCGGCGGCAGCAGCGTCAGGCACGGCTGGTCGGAACCGGTCAGCTCCAGAAACGTCTCCCGGCCGGGCACAAAGAACCGCATATAGTCCAACCCGGAGAGGCTGAGCCCGAGATGGCAGCGCTGCGTCTCCTGCACATAAGTCTCCGGCCGCGTATATTGCCCGACGTGTTCGATTCCAAGCCGCATAAATCGTTTTCTATAATTTTAAGTCACATTGCTGTAATAGATACCCAATGAACATAATTGCTTATCTGTAACTTTTCAAGTATACTTAAAAAGAAAACAGGAGAGAAGTCATGTTGTTCGAGGGAATCGCGCTGACGCTGGCTACCGGGTTGCTCTGGAGCCTGATCGGAATCGTCTACAGCAAAGCGGCGGAGAAACCGGAGGGATTCCGGCTGTTTCTGGCGCTGGGCGCATTCTGCTTCGCACTGGCCTGCTGGGGGGCGAATCCTCCGGCGGCGGCGCCGGTTCCGGAAGTGCTGACCGTGGCGGCGGTGATGATTCCGGCCGGAATCCTCGGCCAGCTCGGCTTCCTCGCGCTGCGGGGAGCGATGCGGCGCGGCGGACACGGCGCAAGCTGGGGAATCGCCCAGTCGGCGATGCTCTGCCCGTTCGCGGCGGGGATGCTGTTCTTCGGCGAGCACATATCGGCGGCGCGCCTGGCGGGAATGGGGATGCTCCTCGCGGCGCTGGTTCCGCTCTCGCGCGGCGGCCGGGGGCTGACCCGGGATTCCGGGCGCCGCGTTTTCCTGCTCTTCGCCTCCCTCGCCTTCGCCCTGCTGGGAGCGCAGCAGACGCTGACGCTGATTCCGAACCGGCTGCCGGAACTCGGGGCGGCGGCACTGAGCTGGCGGGTTCCGCTGCTCAGTCTCTGCGGGCTGGGCTGGTTCGTCGCGG
>CAYSZM010000384.1:0-2337 GCA_964435365.1 uncultured Victivallis sp.
CAATACGCGCTCCCCACCACCTGGCTGCTTCAGTACGACGCGCTGGTCAAGGGGCCGTTCGTCGAGTTCCTCAAGCGGGAGATGCCGGAAGGCCACGAAGCCGGCATCTGGTTCGAGGTGGTGCAGGAGATGGCCGAAGCCGCCGGAATCGAATGGCGCGGCCGCTGGTCGTGGGACTGGCACACCGACGTCGGCTTCTCCGTCGGCTACTCGCCGGAGGAACGCGAAAAGCTCGCCGACGTCTTCGTGGCAAAATTCGTCGAACTCTTCGGGCGCAAACCCGATTCGATGGGGAGCTGGCTCTTCGACGCGCACCTGCTCGACTACCTCCACCGCAGACACGGCATCTCCGCCGCCTGCAACTGCAAAGACCAGTACGGAACCGACGGCTACACGCTTTGGGGCGGCTACTGGGCGAACGCCTACTACCCGTCGAAGCGCAACTCCTACCTTCCGGCGCAGCGCGAGAGCGAACAGATTCCGGTTCCGGTTTTCCGGATGCTCGGCAGCGACCCGCTCTATCAGTATGATGCCGGAGTCGGCGGCAACGGCCAGGGGGTGATCACGCTCGAACCGATCTGCGCCAATGCCGGCGGCGGCAGTTCCGGTTGGATCGACTGGTTCCTGACAGAGAATTTCACCACGCCGCATCTCGCCATGGCCTATGCGCAGGCGGGGCAGGAGAATTCGTTCGGCTGGCCGAAAATGACGCCCGCCCTACCCTATCAGTATCAGGAATTAGCCAAACTGCGCGACGCGGGGACCATCCGGGTCGAAACCCTGGCCGAATCCGGCAAATGGTTCCGCGAACGCTTCGCCGCCACGCCCGCCAGCGCGGTGGTGACGAAAACGGACTGGAACAACAAAAACCACGCCGGGATCTGGTATCTCACCCGGTTCGGCCGGATCAACCTCTTCCGGACGGAATCGCGCGAGCTCGTCATCCGCGACTGGCAGCAGTTCCGCGAGGAGTGCGAAGAGCCGTTCCTCCGCTCGGTCTGCACCAGCAACGCCTGCGCCTACGACGCGCTGCCGGTGCTGGACGGGATGCTCTGGCACCCGGCGAAGATCGCCTTCCCCGGCGGTCCCGGCGAGTTCGGCGAAATCACCGAGGAAGGCGAAGCGCTGCTCGTCGAATGGCGCGCGGAGTCGGGCGAGGTCACCCGAATCCGGCTCACTCCCGAAGCGCTGGAACTTTGTCTCTCCGGCGAAAATGCCGCGCTGCGTTACATCGCCGGCCGCGAGGCGATGGCCGCCCACGGGACCGGATTGCGGTTCGAGAACGGCGCGCTCCGCTTCCGCCGCAACGGCTTCGAAGTCACGCTCCGGGCGGAAACCGGCTCGATCGAACCGGACGGCGGGGACTTCCTGCTTCGCGCCGCGGGAAATATCCTCCGACTGACCGCCCGATAAGAGGAATCAGGGCTGCTTTTCCTGCGAATCAACGTGGGAAAAGCGGCAGAAGTATCCGACATCTCCGGCATTGAGTGTTTTGCCGGGACGTCTGCCGGCATCAGGTTTGGAAGAATATTGAAAAAAGAGCTCGTTCTGCCGCAGCTGCCCGTCGGCACAACGGAACTGCATCGTCGGCATGGCCTCTTTTCCCGGAGAAAAAACAAAACGTCCACTCTGGCGGTCCGTTTTGTAGCAGATGGTCAAACGCTTCCCGTCGGCGGAGCGATAGAGATAAAGAAGCGCCCGGCTGACCGGTTCGAGAGTCCTGAACGACGCGATCTCAACCGGTTTGCCCGCTCCGACCTGCCGGTAAAAGCTGACCCGGTTCACTTCGACGCCTTCCGGAATCTCAAGATTACAGCGCTGAACGTCCATAATCGCAGCCAGTTCGTTTGCGGAAATCGAAAGATTGTCCGTCTTTCCGGCCTCTATCTGCGTCCGCAGATCGTTGACTTCCTGCTGGAGAGCCTCAATCTGCTGCTGGTTCTTCAACAACGCTTCCTTGTCGCCGCATCCGCTGAAACAGATGATGACAACAAACATCGGAACTGCAAAAAAAATCGTTCGCATCGCCCACCTCCCTCTTTCACAAAAAGAAAATTGTAACTCCGGATACCAAAAAACGGCCTCCCCGGTTCGGGAAGGCCGCTTTTTTATTTCGACATTCGCCTGTCGAAACTTATTTGTCGTAAGCGTGACCGGCGGAGCCGAGCACTTCGACGTTCTTGCGCTTGTAGAGCTCCTTCAGCGCCGAACGGGCCGGGCCGAGGTACTTGCGCGGGTCGAATTCCGCCGGCTTCTCGTTGAAAACCTTGCGGATCGCGGCGGTCATCGCCAGACGGCCGTCGGAGTCGATGTTGATCTTGCAGACCGCCGACTTGG
>CAYSZM010000385.1:0-2318 GCA_964435365.1 uncultured Victivallis sp.
AGAAGGAAGAGTTCAAGGACCGCAAGACCTTCGAGGTCGCCTCGAAGTAACCGGCTGTTTCGCAGCCAAGGGGACAGGCGGGCAAATGGGGATTTGCCCGCCTGCTTCATGAAGAGGAGCGTATCCGATGGATTTCAGAGGCTTAGTCAAATTCACGCTGGTCGATTATCCGGGAAAGATCGGCTGCATCGTATTTTCCGGCGGCTGCAACCTGCGCTGCCCGTTCTGCCACAATCCGTGTCTGGTGTTCGACCCGGCCAGCCAGCCGCGGGTGACCGAGAAGGAGTTTTTCCGCTTTCTCGAACGCCGCAAAGGGCTGCTCGAAGGCGTCGTCTTCTCCGGCGGCGAACCGCTGCTGCACCCCGACGCCCCCGACGTGGTGGCCAAGGTCCGCGAAATGGGCTACGCCGCCAAAATCGACACCAACGGAACGCTGCCGGAGCGGGTGGAAGCATTGCTGGAGAAATCCGGCGCGGACGCCTTCGGCATCGACTGCAAAGCTCCCGCGGGCAGATACGCCGCACTCACCGGCAGCTCCGACCCGGAGGTGGCGAAGAAGGTCTATGCGAGCATCCGCCTGGCGCAGGAGTCCGGAGCCGAACTCGACATCCGCACCACGGTTCACCGCGCGCTGCTCGACGAGAAGGCGCTGGAAACCATGTTCGACGAAATCAGGGCCGCCGGAGTGACCATGTGGACGCTCCAGCAGTACAATCCGGTCGAAGTCATCGACGACGAACTGTCGAAGAAAGAGACCTTTTCCGACGCGGAACTGGTGAGGATCGCACGCCGCTTCGGACCCGGCGTCCGGGTGCGCGGACTTACGGGAAGAATCGTGGATCACGCCTGATTCCCGGTTTTTTTCCGGAAAAATCATATTTTTCCTTTTCCCCTCACTTGAAATTTGGCGTTTTGGTGGTTCATTAGTGCCGTAACGTCAAACAGAAAAAACGGAACCCGATAAGAGGAAAAATCCGATGAAGTATTACACCGAAGATCACGAGTGGGTGGAGATATCCGGCGAAGAAGCAACCGTCGGCATCTCCGAATATGCGGCGGACGAACTGGGCGAAATCACCTATGTCGAACTGCCCGAGGAAGACGATGACTTCATCATCGGCGACCGGCTCGGCGAAGTGGAATCGGTCAAGGCTTCCTCGGACATCTACTCGCCGATCAGCGGCACGGTTTCGCAGGTGAACGAGGCGCTGGCCGACGAACCCGGCCTCGTCAACGAGTCCCCGGAGGAAAAGGGCTGGCTCTGCCGGCTGGTCAACTTCGACAGCTCGGAGCTGGACGACATGATGAACGAAGACGCTTACCAGAAATATCTGCGCAAACTGCGCAAGTAAGCGAAAACGGCATCGGATGGAAGGGGGCGGCACAATGCCGCCTTTTTTCTTTCCCGCCGGAACTGGAGAAGCCATGGAAGCGGTGAACATGCTGAATGCAGGGCGTTTCCTCTCGCGCGGCAAAGGACGCCACGGCACCCGTACAATCGACAGTTACGAACTCATCTATGTCGATGCGGGAACGCTGGAAATGTTCGAGGGCGGGCGGGAATTCCGTCTCGGCCCGGGCGACTGGCTGCTGCTGCGTCCCGGCCGCGTCCACGGCGGACTCTCGGCTTACGAACCGCAACTGGTGTTCTACTGGGGGCATCTCCTGCCGCGCGACGAAGCGGGTCGCAAGCAGCTCGACGCAATGCCTTCCACCGGGCGCTCCGCCCGCCCCGGCCGCTTCGGGGAATACTACCGGCTGCTGCTCTCCGAACTCCGCGAAACCGGGCCGGGACGCGGCGCCGACCTGCTGACCGAACTGCTGCTGGAAGAGGCCGCCCGCACCATCCCCGGCAGGGAAGAAGAACGCGAAGAAGGAACCGGGCTGCCCGCCCGGGCACGCGAATACATCAAGCTCCATTTCGAAGAGGAACTCTCCACCGGGCTCCTGGCCGAAGCCCTCCAGTGCGGCCCCGACTATCTCAACCGGCTCTGCCGCCGCAGCTGGGGCCGTACCGTGACCGAAGAAATCAATCACGTCCGCCTGACCCGCGCCTGTCGGCTCCTCCTGGAAGGAAAGCTCTGCGTCAAGGAAATCGCCTACGAATCCGGATTCAACGACCCCGCCTACTTCCGTCGCCGTTTCCGTCGCGCCTTCGGCCAGACTCCGGGCGAATATCGTCTGGGGCATTCCCTCGGTCACACCAACACCGAATAAACTCGTGGGTGTCTCCGACGGGCAGGGCGCTTCGCCCCTGCACCCCGACCGGCAGGGTGCCGGTGCCGGGTACTTGAGATCCGCATCAAATGCTGCGCATT
>CAYSZM010000386.1:0-2295 GCA_964435365.1 uncultured Victivallis sp.
GAACCCGGCGCGCTCGTCGCGGCGATCAAGCGGCTCGGCTTCGCCGGAGTCAGCGAAACCGCGCTCGGCGCGCAGGCGGTCAGCGCCGAAACCGGCCAGTTCCTCGCCGCGGCGAAACCGGGCATCTACCTCTCCAGCGCCTGCCCGGCGGTGGTGGACTACGTACGCAAGTACGCGCCGGCCTATGTGAACAACATCGTCCCGGTGCTTTCGCCGCTTTTGTCGCACGCGCGGCTGCTCCGCCGCGAATTCGGCGAAGACATCGGCGTGGTCTTCTTCGGCCCCTGCGCGGCCAAGAAGAACGAGGCGGACCGCCACCCGACGCTGCTCGACCTCGCCCTCACCTTCGAGGACCTCGCCGAATGGCTGGCCTCCGAAAACATCGACCCCGCCGCAATCGGCCCGAACGACCGGGCGGAGATGGTTCCGGAAGGCGCGCGGGAGGGCAAAATCTACGCCGTCGAAGGCGGCATGAACGATACGCTGCGCGACCCCAAAGGCGGCGACATCCGCTATCACGCGGTCTCCGGCCTCGGCAATCTCGCGCGACTGCTCAAAGATCCCCCGGAAAAGGCCGACGTCGGCAACTGCAAGCTCTTCATCGAGTGCCTCGCCTGCTCCGGCGGCTGCATCAACGGCCCGGTGATGCCGCAGAACGACGCCGGAACGCTCTCCTCGATCATCCAGGTGGCGCGCGGCTACGACGGCACCAACAGCCTGGCGCGCAAAGTGGAAGTCCCCATCGGCGAACAGGTCGCCGCCGAACCGCAGAAGGACCCCGAAGTCTCCGAGGAGGAGCTCAAGAACGCGCTCGCCTCGGTCGGCAAGTTCACCCCCGCCGACGAACTCAACTGCGGCGGATGCGGCTACTTCAGCTGCCGCGATTTCGCCAAAGCCCTCATCGCCCACAAGGCGGAGGTCGGCATGTGCGTCTCGCATCTCCGCCAGCTCGCCCAGAAGAAGAGCAACGCGCTGATCCGCTACATTCCGGCCGGAGTGGTGATCGTCGACCGTCACATGAAGATCGTCGAATGCAACCGCCGTTTCGCCGAACTCTTTGACGAAGACACCGTCCTCGCCTACGACACCTGCGGCGGGCTCACCGGGGCCGAACTCGGCGCGTTCGCCGATTTCAGCGATCTGGTGGCCGCCGCGATGATCTCCGGCGGAGAAATCGAGCGCCACAACCAGGTGTGCGGAGACAAGATTCTCAACATCAGCGTCTTCTGCATCGCGCAAAACCAGAGCGTCGGCGCGATCATCCAGGACGTGACCAGCTCCGAGCTCCACCGCGAGCAGGTGTCGGAAAAAGCGCGAAAGGTGATCCAGAAAAACATCATCACCTGCCAGAAGATCGCCCGCGATCTCGGAGAACACATGGCCGAAACCGAGATCCTGCTGCGGGAGGTCGCCGGCAGTTACACCGAAATCAAGAAGTGAGCCGACCATGCCGAACGATGTGTTTGTCGAAATGGAATGCAGCCAGCTGATCCACGACGGGGAAGACGTCTGCGGAGACGACTTCCTCTTCGAGCGGCTGGAGTCGGAGAACCGGCATCTCGCCGTTCTCTCCGACGGGCTGGGCAGCGGCATCAAAGCCAACCTGCTCGCTTCGATGACCACCACGATGGCGCTCAAATTCATCCGCTCGAACATGGACGTGCTCCAGTCGGCCGAAATCATCATGGACACGCTGCCGGTGTGCGAAATCCGCAAAATCAGCTACGCGACCTTCACCGTGTTCGACCTCCAGACCGGTGGAAAATCCCGGGCGATCGAGATGGACAATCCGCCGTTCATCCACCTGCGCAGCAACAAAGACCTTCAGGTCAAGCGGCAGAGCATGGTCTCCGAGCACTGGCCGGACCGCCGCGTCCAGGTGGCCGAATTCTACGCCGTCACCGGCGACCGGCTGATCGCCTTCTCCGACGGCGTCACCCAGTCCGGCCTCGGCCAGCCCGGCTGCAAGTTCGGCTGGCGGCGCGAGGGCGCCCTCGAATTCATCCAAAAGAAGATCGAGGCCAACCCGACCATCTCGGCCCGCGACCTCTCGCAGGCGGTCGTCGCCGCCGCCCGGATGCGCAACCGCGACTGCCGCTGTCTCGACGACATCAGCTGCATGGTGATCTACCTGCGCCAACCGCGGCGGCTGCGGCTGCTGACCGGCCCCCCCTTCCGCCCGGAATCCGACGCCGCCTACGCCGACCTGGTGCGCAATTACGACGGAAAATGCGTCCTCTGCGGCGGAACCACCGCGAACATCATTTCGCGCGAACTCAAGCGCCCGGTGGAAGT
>CAYSZM010000387.1:0-2274 GCA_964435365.1 uncultured Victivallis sp.
GCAAGAAAAACAGGCCAATGACGGATGATTTGTTGAAATTCACCGAGGCGGGCCATCTGGGTTTGCCGGGCGAAAGCCGGGCGAAACGGAAGCTCGTGCTCGGAATCGGCGTGTTCGACGGGGTCCATCTCGGACACCGGCGGATCATGGACGAAGTGCGGGAACTTGCCGCGGCGACCGGAGCGGTTCCGGCGGCGATGACGTTTGACCCGCACCCGCGTGCCGTGCTGCGCCCGGACGAGCCTCCGACGCTGCTGGTTCCGTTGAAGGAGCGGGTGCGCCTGCTCCGGGAGGCGGGTGCGGAGCTGGTGTGGGTGCTGCCGTTTACGCCGGAGTTCGCCAACCTGGAGCCGGAGCAATTTCTGGCGAGGTTGTTTTCCTGCCCGGAAATCGAGCTGACCGGAATCTGCGTCGGCGAGGGCTGGCGGTTCGGGCGGGCCGGGGCGGGCAACTGCGCGGCGCTCGCCGAATATGCGCGAAAGCACGGACTCGAGTTCCGCGCCTGCCCCGAACTCGAGCTCAACGGCGAGACGGTCAGTTCGAGTGCGATCCGGCGCGCGATTTCCTGCGGAAAACTCGAACGCGCGGCGGAGATGCTGGGCCGTCCCTACCGGTTGACCGGCACGGTCGAGCGCGGCTACCATGCCGCGGGGGACCGCCTCGGCAGGCCGACCGCCAATCTGGCGTTTCACACCGGGGTGCTGCCGCCGGACGGGGTATACGCGGCGGTCGCTTACCGCAACGATACGGCATACCCGGCGGCGGCGAACATCGGGTTCGGGCCGACGTTCGGCTGGGAGAATCCCCGGCGGCGGGTGGAGATTCACCTGCTTAATTTCACGGGAAATCTGTACGGAACCGATCTCGGGGTTGAATTTCTCCACTATCTGCGGGAAGAGCGCACATTTTCCGACCCGGAAGCGCTCCGCAGACAGATCGACGACGATATCCTCCGAATCCGGAGACTTTTCGCGGAAACAATGGCCAATAACCAGAGGGAGAATTGATCGATGGAAGGCAGAACCTATCTGGCCAGCGACCTGGCGGCTGACCTCGGACTGCCGCGCAGCACCATCAACGACTGGCTGGCGCGCTATGCGGACTATCTTGAGGTCGAAACCCGCGGCAAGCGGAAAGTTTATTCGACCAGATCCCTGCGTATTCTCAAGGAAATTTCGGAGATGCGCAACGAGGGGAAGAATTCGTTTGAGATCGAGCAGCTGCTCGCGGCCCGTTACGGCATTCGCCCCGAAGTGGCCGTGCCCCATCCGGTTGTGGAACCGGAGGAGACGGCGGCGGAGGGCGGCGAGACGCTTCCGGCCGCCTCGGAAGGGGGGCTGCCGGCGACGCGTCCCGCGTTCGAAAAGATGAGCGTCCAGATCAATGCCGAATTCCTGAAGCTCGCGTCCCGGCTCGAAGAGGCGGAGGGAGCGCGCCGCAGGCTGATCCATCGGATGTGGGCGGTGACCGCCGCGCTGATTATCGGGCTGGCCGTGCTGTTGCTGGTCCTGGCGCTGATGATGTACCACATGTTCGGCCGCCTGGAGAAGAAGAACCGCGAGGCCGCCGACGCGCTCAGCCGGGAATCCGGCGCGAAGCTCGGTGAGATGGCCGTCGTTCTCGACGATTCTCGGCAGGATTTTCAGGCCAATGTCGCCCGATTGAAGGAGGAACTGGCCGAACAGCGGAAGATGTTCGAAGAGAAACTCCGCGAAATGGAGGCGAGTTCCGCGACCCGCGCCGAAGCGCAGATTCTCCGGTTCAAGGAGGAATTCGCCCGCCGCCAGCAGGAAGAGCTCAAGCGGATTGAAGAACTCCGCAAGACGGTGCGCGACGCCGCCGCCGCCCAGGCGGAGGCCGCCCGCAAGGAAACTCTCCAGCGCGAGGCCGCCGCTGCCGCCGAAGTGAAGAAGCGGGAAGAGTCCGCCGCGGCGGAAGCGAAGAAACTGCAGGACGCCGCCGCAGCAGCCGAGGCGAAAAAGCGGAAAGAGGTGGAGGCCGCTGCGGCCGCCGCTGCGGCAAAAGCCAAGACCGCTCCGGCGGAAACGCCGAAACCGGAAACTCCGGCCGCGGCAGGTGCGAAGTGATCGCCGGGCTCGGCACGGATATTGTGGAAATCGAACGCATCGTCCGGATGCTTGAGAAGTTCGGCGATGCGTTCCGGGAGCGGATCTGTACGCCGTCGGAACTGGCCGAAGGCAGCCGCCGCCGTCACGCTTCGACCTATTACGCCGGGCGCTGGGCGGTCAAAGAGGCCGCCGCGAAGGCGCTCGG
>CAYSZM010000388.1:0-2270 GCA_964435365.1 uncultured Victivallis sp.
AAACGCGAACATTTCGACCGCGACCTCAAGCTCTCCGACGATTTCGCGGCGGGCAGGCTCACCGATGAGGACTTCCACCGCATCCACAACTTCCTCCACGAAATCGAAGGAGCCAAGGTCAACCGCGGGCTGTACGTGATCGGGCGGCCCTACTCACCGGAAGAGGCCGACGAAACCGCCCGGCTGATGATGGTGGACGCCGTCGCCGACGAGCTTTTCAAAGCCGACCTCGCCGCCGGGAAAGTGAAGGAGGAACAGCGCAAAGATCTCGCCTTCTTCACGAAGCACTACCTCGCCCCCGCCGGGGAGCGCATCAAGGCGGCGCTGAAAAATCCGGCGAAATCCGCCGAACCGCCGCGCGGCATGGGCGCCGGGATGGACGCCGAGGCGATGAGCAAAATGCTCGCCTCCGGCAAGCTCCCCGACGGCCGGGACATCCCGCCCGAAATGGCCGCCGCCATGAAGCAGATGGGAACGGCTCCCGCCAGAGCGCGCCGCGCTCCGAAGCCGAAACCGGCCCCGGAACAAGTCGCGGTCCGGGCGCGGCAGGACCTGCGCGACTCGACGCAGCGCGAACTCGATGCCATGGTCAACGCCTTCTCGGGCGGCTACATCCTCCCCTCTCCCGGCGGCGACCCGGTGCTGAACCCGGACACCGTTCCCACCGGGCGCAACCTCTACGGCATCGACCCCGAGCGCACCCCCACCCGCGAAAGCTACGCCGTCGGCAAACAGCTCGCCGATGCCCTCATCGCCGAGAAACTCAAGACCACCGGCGGGTATCCGAAAAAAGTCGCCTTCTCGCTCTGGGGCGGCGAATTCATCCGCACACAGGGAACCAACATCGGCGAAATCCTCTCCCTCCTCGGCGTCGAACCGGTCTGGGATTCGCGCGGCCGGGTGCAGGACGTGCGGCTGATTCCGGGCGCGGAACTCAAGCGCCCGCGCATCGACGTGGTCGTTCAGACCTCCGGCCAGTTCCGCGGCGCGGCCACCAGCCGGATGAAGCTGATCGACAAGGCGGTCCGCCTCGCCGCCGCCGACAACGAAGCGGGCGAATTCGCCAATTATGTGAGCGAAGGTTCGCTGCTCGCGGCCAAGTCGATGATCGAGGCGGGCATGTCGCCGGAACAGGCCAAAGCGCTCTCCAACGCCCGGCTCTTCGGCGGACTCAACGGCAATTTCGGGACCGGCGTCACCGGCCTCGTCCAGTCCGGCGACCGCTGGGAGGATTCGAAGGAGATCGCCGAACGTTACCTCAATAACATGGGCGCGCTCTACACCGACGACCACTGGGGCGAACACATCCCCGGCGTCTTCAAGGCCGCGCTCCAAAACACCGACACCGTGGTTCAGTCGCGCTCCTCCAACAACTGGGGCCCGCTCTCCCTCGACCACGTCTACGAATTCACCGGCGGCATCAACCTCGCGGTGAAAAACGTCACCGGCAAGGAGCCGGGCGCCTACTTCAACGACCTCCGCACCCCCGGCCGCGCCAAAATCCAGGAAGCGGGCGAAGCGGCGATGGTCGAAGCCCGCAGCACCCTCTTGAACCCGAAGTACATCCAGGAGATGATGAAGGAAGGCCCCTCCGGAGCCGGAACCTTCGCCGAAGCCTTCCGCAACACCTACGGCTGGGAAGTGATGAAGCCGGATATGCTCGAAGACCATCTCTGGGAAGAGTACAAAAAGGTCTACATCGACGACAGCCTGAAACTCGGCGTACCGGAATATTTCAAGGAGAAAAATCCCTTCGCCCTCCAGGAAATGACCGCGGTGATGCTCGAAACCGTCCGCAAAGGATACTGGAAAGCCGACGCCGAAACCGTCCGCCAAATCGCCGAAACCCACGTCGAGCTGGTCAAGGAATTCGGCCCCGGATGCAGCGGATTCGTCTGCGACAACGCGAAACTCCGCGAGATGATCTCCGAAGCCGTCAAAGACCCCGCCGTCAAGCAGGCCTATCTCGACAAGATTGAGCAGGTCCGCACCGCCTCCGCAGAAAAACCGGAGGAAGTCAGCGGCCAGAAGCTCAAGGAACAGAAAGTCACCCCTCCCGATCAGAAGGAAGGTGACAACCGCGCGGCAATGCGTGTCATCCTCGGCATCATCGTCGTCGCCCTGCTCGCCATCATTCTCGGCCATCGTCGCAAGAAAAACCTGGGATAGCTTACAATATCGTGGGAATAAGGGAGGCGCTTCGCCCTCCCTTAACCCTCCCGACCGGCAGGGTGCCGGTGCCGGGTACTTAGATCCGCATCAAATGCTGC
>CAYSZM010000389.1:0-2254 GCA_964435365.1 uncultured Victivallis sp.
CTCGTCCTTCCAGCCGCGCCGCTCGAAATAGCGGCGGTACATGCGCATCAGCATGTTCGCCCAGTCGCACGATTCGGTTCCGCCCGCTCCGGCGTGAACCGAAAAATAGAGGTTGCTGCGGTCGAACTTGCCGGAGAGGAAGCTCATGATCTCCATCCGGTCGAGCGACTTGAGCAGCCGCCGGTAGGCGATCTCGGTTTCCTTGAGGAACCCTTCGTCCTCTTCGGCAAGCTCCAGGGAGACCGTGTAATCCTCGATCTCCCCTTCGATTTTACGATAGGGCTCAAGCAAATTCCGGCAGGCGGAGAGACAACCGACCGTGTTTTGCGCGGCCTCCTTGTCGTTCCAGAAATCCGGCGCGGACATCTTCTGTTCCAGTTCCGCCATCTCGGCTTTGCGGTCGTCGATGTGCAGAAATTCGTGAAGGTGTTCGATCCGGCTCTTGAGTTCGCCTTCCGCCTGGCGCAATTCGTCGATGCTCATCATTTCTTGGCATTCTCCAGTTTCCACATATCATCCAGAAGATGCTGGATGTCGTCGAGGCATGCCCCGCAGGCGCCGCCCGCCTTGCAGTAATGGGTCACGTCCTCGGCCTTGCTGAGGTTGTTTTCCTTGGCGACTTTGAGAATCTTCACGTCGGTCACGCCGAAGCACTTGCAGACGATGCGCCCTTCGTGCTCATGGTCGTTCTCGAACGGACTCTCTTCGCCCTTGTAGTTGCTGATCGCCTTCTGGAGCGCCTCCATGCCCATGACCGAGCAGTGCATCTTGGCGTCCGGCAGGCCGCCGAGCGCTTCGGCGATCTGCTGGTTGCTCACCTGGGCGGCCTCTTCGAGCGTCATTCCCTTCACCAGCTCGGTCAGCACCGAACTCGAAGCGATCGCGCTCGCGCAGCCGAAGGTCTTGAATTTGACGTCGGCGATGCGCCCCTGGTCGTCCAGTTTGAAGGTCAGCTTGAGGGCGTCGCCGCAGGCGGCGTTGCCGACTTCGCCGACCCCGTCCGGATTTTCGACTTCCCCGACGTTGCGGGGATGCAGAAAGTGATCCATCACTTTATCGGTATAATTCCACATGATTTCTTCCTCCTCGTTATAAGTGGCGTCCCTGCCAAAAGTGCCGTCGGTCAGAGAAATTTTGCATTCTCTTTCTCGATTTCACGCTTGAGCAGCGCCGGAACCTCATCGAGTGCAATCCGTTCCGCTTCGCGGCCGCCGCGGAGTTTGAACTCCGCCTGGCCGTCCGCCAGCGTCTTCGGCGACACCACGATCCGGAACGGGATTCCGAGCAGGTCCGCGTCGCTGAACATCGACCCGGCTTTTTCACCGCGGTCATCATACAATACTTCGATTCCCGCCGACTGCAAGTCGGAATACAGTTTTTCGCAGATTTCTCCGACGTTGTCCTTGCCGGGGTTGACCGCGCAGATCTCCACCTGCCAGGGTGCGATCGACAGCGGCCAGACCGGGCCGTATTCGTCGTTCGACTGCTCGATCACCGCCGCCATCGCCCGGCCGACGCCGATTCCGTAGCAGCCCATCACCATCGGGTGCGACTTGCCGTCGCGGTCGAGGAAATCACAGTGCATCGCTTCGGTGTACTTGGTGCCGAGCTGGAAGATGTTGCCCACTTCGATGCCGCGGGTGAAGCGCAGCGGCTCGCCGGTCAGCGGGCAGGGGTCTCCCTCGCGCACGGTGGCGATATCGGTGACCAGGCACTCGACTCCGGCCATGTCGCGGTCGAAATTGAAATTTTTATAGTGGTAATCCGCCTCGTTCGCGCCGACCACAAGGTTGCCGGATTCGGCCGCCGAACGGTCGATCACGATGCGGACCTTTTTGCCGTCGATTCCGAGCGGGCTGGCGTATCCGGCGACCGCGCCGGCCGCCCGGATCGCGTCGTCGTCGGCGAACTTGAGTTCCGGAACCTTCACCGCGTTGCCTAGCTTGGTTTCATTGACTTCGAAGTCGCCGCGGATCAGCACGAAAATCAGCTCGCCGTTGCGGGTGTCCTGGTAGAAGACCGCCTTGCCGGTGTTTTCGGCTTTGACGCCGAGGAATCCGGCCACCTCTTCGATGGTCTTCGTCCCGGGCGTGTGAACCTTCTCCAGCGGAAGCGGTTCGCCTTTGTCGAACTTCCACGCGGCCACCGCGATTTCGCGGTTGGCGCGGTAGGAGTTGTCGGCGTTGGTGATGACCGTGTCTTCGCCGCAGTCGCAGATCGCCATGAATTCGTGCGACACCTTGCCGCCCATCAT
>CAYSZM010000390.1:0-2251 GCA_964435365.1 uncultured Victivallis sp.
CGTCGGCGATGCCGTCGAGGTCGGGCAGCAGCGATTCGCAGACCATCGGCTCGAATTCGCGCGGCGGGCCGGGGAGCAGATAGATTCGGCGGGCGCGCCCGGCGTAGACGGCGTCGATGCGGAATCCCGGCGCGGAGCCGTTCGGGTTGGGCAGGATTTTCGCGCCCAGCGGCGCGCGCGCCTGTCGCTGCATCGGTTTCGGCACCCGCCCGGTGTGGCGGAGCTGCCAGAAGGCGGAGATTTTGTCGACCAGTTCCTGGACCGGTTCCAGCTCGAGCCCGAAGAAGCGGGCGGCGGCGTCGAGGGTGATGTCGTCGCGGGTGGGACCGAGCCCGCCGGAGACGATCACCGTGTCAGCCTCGGCCAATGCTTCGGCGAAAGCGGTGTGAATCTCCGGCGCGCGGTCGCCCGCGGTGAGCCCGAGGCGGATGGAAAGCCCCCGCCGGGCAAGTTCCCGACCGAGAAAAGCGAAATTGGTATTGAGAACCGTCCCCCTGAGGAGTTCGGTTCCGGTCGAAATCACTGCAATGTTCATCTGTCTTCTCTGTCGGGATGGCGAACCGCCGCCGTTTCTCTTGCGAAATACGGGCTCAGTTTTCCATGTTTTCCTGGGTTTTGTTTTCGCTCTCGTCGGCGGGTTCGGTTTTCTTCGCGGCGTCTCTCGCCTTCTTCTCCAGTTCCATGGTCAGCGCCTGGACTTTGGGCATGATGCGCATCATCATCTGCTGTACCATCATCATGGTTTTCCGCTGCATTTCAGGCTGCTTCTCGATGAATTTCTTCCCGAGCGGGCTCTGGTAGAACTTGAGCAGGCCGTCCAGCTCTTCGGCGGAATAGGTTTCGGCATAAAGCCTTTCAAATTCCGGCTTCAGGACTTCCCAGGACATTTCCTTCTTCATGAGATCGATGACTTTTTCCTGGATTTCGACGGCAATAGCCTGGCTTGCCGGATCTTTGGCCATCTTCATGATCGCCTGTTTCTGCATCTCCTTCATGGAATCGAACGTCTGGGTCAGAATCTTGTCGACCTGGATGGTTTGAAGCAGCTCCGACGCCAGTTTGATGCGGACTTCCATATCGCCGTCCTTTTCCGGTTCGGCGGCCTGGATGCTGAAGATTCCTGACATCATGATTGCGACGGCGAAGACAATCAGCTTTTTCATTACTTCCTCCTGTAGACTTGGGAACATCTTTGGATTCTTCTCTTCAAAATCCGGATGCGGAACTAATATAACCCGTGGCGGAAAAAAAACAACCCTCAATTTTCGTCAGCGCCGCTTCCGGCGGGCATGTATACCTGGTTGGCCGGGCTCTCGGCGAGTTGACTGTCGCTGATTTTGACGCCGAACCACTGATGGAATGTTTTCCGGAGCGCGGTGCGCGTGCGGTTGCGGGTGGTGTTGGTATCCACATAAGTTCCGCCGCTCCAGAGGCCGCTTTCGTCGAAGCCGAAGACCGGGCCGAGGGAGTTGTCGGAGCCGTGGTAGAGTTGCGCCGCGTTGTAACCGTTGGAGAGCGTCGGGCTGAAGTCCGATTGATAGTTGGAGTCGAACACCGACGGACTCATCCAGTTGTACTGGTAGATTCCGTTGTCCTGGCCGGCGGAATATCCGCTGCCCGCCAGCCCGGTCGCGGTGCTGTCGAGCAAACTGGTGTAGGAGCGCCACGACGGGGTGTCGAGCGACGAGAACGGCACGTTGACGGTGTCGCTCCCGACGGTGGTTGAGCCGTAGCTCCACCCGGCCATCTCCTGGTCGGAGGTGTCGGTGACGCCGTCGTTCCTGGCTCCCCATTCCGAATTCGCCTTGGCGCGCAGCAGCGTCCGGTTGTCGGAGAGCGACATTCCGGCGACGAAGAGAAATCCGACCGCCATGGCGATGAGGCCGGTGAGGATGGCGGCCAGTTCCAGTGTCGCCTGCCCGGATTGTGATGAGGTCTTTTTCATGGTCAGATCCTCGGCGGTCCCGGTTGCGTATCCGGTTTATCCTGCGTGCCGTTGAAGCCGGGGCCGTTGCCGCCGCTGCCGCCGCCGGTCGAGTAAAGCACGGTCGGATCTAATTCGTCGTTGGTGATGATATGGCCTTTGGAATCGACGACGATGTATGCGCGGCTGCCGCCGCCTTTGAAGAAACGCTGCGCGGTTCCACTGTTGATGTAGTCGGTTACATCCTTGACGTCGATCTCGTCGGTGTTGGTGACGGTGAATTCCTGCGCCTCCTGGAGCCAGCCCGCGCCGTTGGAGTTGGATTGC
>CAYSZM010000391.1:0-2232 GCA_964435365.1 uncultured Victivallis sp.
TGCGGTCGAACGGCCCCTGCATCGGGTTCGCCGCGTAGAGTTCGTCGAACATGCGCCGGGCCAGCGCCGCCTCTTCGGGCATCGTTTCTCGGGCGCGGCAGGCGATGTGGAGCAGAAGATCGGGGTCGGGTCCGCAGAGCGCGGCGCTGTCGTTGAAGTTGAGCGAGCGCGGACGCGGATACGCGCCCCAGCCGGAGAGCGGCTTGTTGTAGAGCAGACTCTGCCGGAACCAGTTGACGCATTTCGCATAGGGCATTCCGTCCGGCGTCCGCCCGGCGCGGAGCAGCGCCTCATGGGTCTGCATCAGCCCGCGGTAACAGTAATTGGCGTATTGCAGCGATTCGCCGTAGCTTCCGTCCGGCTGGACGGCGTTGAGGCAGAAACGGTATTCGGCTTCAGCCTCGTCGAGCACCGCTTCGTCGCCCAGCACGGCGGCGGAAACGGCGAGCCCGGAGAGCAGGATGCAGCGCCAGTTGGCCAGATAGGTATTGGCGCGCAGCCACTCGCGGCAGAGCGGAATCGCCCGTTCGCGCAGCGCGGTTTCGACGGTTGCCTTCTCCTCCGGCGAAAACGTATCGCCGAGGAGATCGAAGACGACCGCCAGCCCGACGGCGAGATGGGCGGTTTCAAGGTGCCCACGCGGCGGATTGGCGGTGTGGTCGCGGAAGAAGGGACCGATCCAGTCTTCCAGCGGCAGCTCCGCGACGGTGAGCGCGGCGTGACGGACGATTCCGGCGGTCCGCTTGTCGCCGGTCACGGCGCATACCAGCGCGGTGTCGGCGAGGAATTCCTGAACGTGGTGCCGGTATTCGGTGTCGGTCCCGGCGTGTTCGAGCCCCGGCAGTTCGCCGCCCGCCCGGACCCGGTTCAGCAGCCCCCAGTAGAGGTTGGAGAAACACGGGTCGTTGTTGTAGGAGCGGATGGCGGCGCGCTCCGCCTCGGAGAGAAAGAGCGGCATGGTTAGAAATATCCTCCGTTGGCGACCACCTGGGTCGGCTTCATCCCGGAGTTGACCATATCGCGGATGGTATCCTCCTTGTGGAGCAGTTTTTCCGCCTTGACCAGAACGTCGTAGGCGATTTCTGCCGGGATGCGGATGGCGCCGTCGATGTCGCCGAAGATCCAGTCGCCGGGTTCGATGACGATTTCACCGATGCGGACCGGCTTCTGGTAGTAGTACATGCGGAAGCGCCCGAGCATCCCGACATTGCTGCGGTAGATGTTGAAGATCGGGAAATCCTGGGCGAGAATGGCGTCGGTGTCGCGGATTCCGTTGACCAGCGCGCCGCAGCAGCCGGAGCGGATCGCGGCCATAGTCATCACCTCGCCCCACTGGGCGGTGACGCGGTCGCCGGTGCAGTCCCAGACGACGATGGAATTTTCATGCAGATCCTCCAGCATCTGCGCACGCATTTCGAATTCGCCGTCGGTGGTGATGTCGGGCGCGCCCTTGATGGTGAACGCCTGCCCGGCCAGCTTCATATGGCGGTCGAGCGGGGCGAATTCAGAGGGCAGCGCCGCATGCATCTTGTACTCGAAGCGCAGAATATCGTTGACCGCGCCCGAATAGAGCTTGAGATACCGCTCGCGCATCTCGGAAACGGGGATCGGATAGGTCTTCATCGAAAAAACTCCTTGGGTTGCTTATGGGAGATCGGGCGGAATCGGCTCGCCGTCGACCGAGAGCGTTCCGCCGGTGAATTGACAGGACAGCGGCTTTTCCCCTTTCTTCAGGGGCTGGAGCACCGTGAACAGGGTGAATTCCTTCGTCGGAGAAGCGTTCGAAACGGTCAGCACCCTGGCGCTGCCCGGTTTCCCTTCGTTCACTCCGCCCGGCGAGTAATCGCGGCTGGAGCCATGCATGTAGCCGTCGACAACGGCGCGCGTGAGCGGCACGGAACTGAAGGTCGAAACGGCGAGGTCCGCTTTCGGCCGCGCGGCGAGCAGCGTCTCCCCTTCGACCCCGGTCAGGCCGAGTTTGCCGTCGCGGTTGTTGAGCTGCCAGCGCGCGGTGTAGATATGCGGCGCTTTCGCATCTTTCAAGCGGTCGATCACGACGAAATATTTCTTTGCGCGGTGATAGAGCACGATCCGCAACGCGGTTTCCGGCTTCTCCTGGTAACAGCGCCGGGCGTCGCCTCCGAGATAGTCGAACACCGGGCCGGAGCCGGAATCCGCCAGCTTTCCGACCGGCTTGCCGACGGTCGCATACTCCGGCGCGTTGCCCCAGCT
>CAYSZM010000392.1:0-2202 GCA_964435365.1 uncultured Victivallis sp.
GGAGTTCCACGGCGTGATGGGCGCGCTCGGGGCGGCCTGCCTCGCCCGCCAGTTCAACAATCTCCAGGGCAAACTCGACCCCGGAGCCGGGCTGCCGCCGCCGGAGCGCAAACTCGAATCGATCAACCTGCGCGCCCGCGCCACCCGCAAGGATTTCCTCGGCCGCGACGACCGGCCGCTGGTCTGGCGCAACCTCTTCTTCCCGACTGAAATCCTGAACGCGCTCGGGACGCGCTCGCTGACGCTGGAAACCTACGCGGCGCTCTTCGCCCGCAATCCGCACAAGGTCAAGAAGACCTTCGACAAGGCAGCGTGCAAGGGATTTTCCGGCGAGACCTGTTCGTTCCTGCGGGTGCTGGAGGGTTCCGACCTGCCGCGCCCGGCGTTCGGCGTATCGACCTCGCAGCCGTGCCAGCAGGGGGAGCGGATTTTCCGCGACCTCGGCCGCAACTACGGCCTGTCGGACCGCTTCTTCTCTCTTCAAACCCCGGCGGTGGGCGTGCACGACACGCTCGCCGTCGAACACCTGGCCGAAGAGATCGAGCGTTCGATCTTCCTGATGGAAAAGGCGCTCGGCCTCAAGCTCGACCCGAAGAAACTGACCGAAGCGTGCGAGCACTCCAACGAAGCGCGGCACTATTCGCAGCTGGTGAACGACCTGCGTTTCTCGAGCCCGCCGCTGATTCGCGGCGGACAGGCGATCTACTTCGCGTCGATCTTCAGCCAGATGTGGGGACGGCCGGAGCTGACCGAAATCCAGAAGAAACTGTTCGAGGAGCTGACCCAGATCCGCGAGGAAATCGGCGACTCGGTGAAAGTCGAAGACACCCACCGGCTGCTCTGGCTGCACCTGCCGCCGTTCTACGACACCTCGCTGCTCGACTACATCGAAGTGACCCGGCGCGCGCCGATCATCTTCGAAGAGGTCAACTTCGTCGGCTGGGAGCCGCTCGACCCGAAGGACCCCTACCGCTCGCTGGCCCGCAAGGTGCTGACGGTCGGCTTCATGGACCCGGCGCAGCGGGTGCAGACCATTGTCGAGCACGCGCCGGACGTCCGCTACAACGGCTGCATCCTCTACAACCACGGCTTCGGGCGCTGCTCGATGGCCGACAGCTCGTTCATCAAACATCTGCGCGAAGAGCTCAACAAGGCGGAGATTCCGCTGCTGGTGCTCGACGGCGACTGCGTCGACCCGACCATCGACCCGTGCAGCACCGAAACCAAAATCACCGCTTACATCGAAGCGCTGAATGAACAGAAATACGGAAACATATTCGGCGCGCTGAAGAAATAACAGCAGGAGAAACAGATCATGATCCGTCGAAATGGAGAATACAAAAGCGAACTCCGCGAGGAGATGCGCGGCGGCAAGGGAACCGTGAAGATCGAAGAGTTCTGGGCGCCCAAGACCGAGATGCGGTCGAAGAACCGCATGTTCTCGCGCCTGACGCTGAACCCGGGCTGCTCGATCGGATTTCATCCGCACGACGCGGAAGACGAGATTTTCGTGGTGGTCAAAGGCCGCGCCGAAGCGGACGACAACGGAACCGTGGTGGAACTCAACCCCGGCGACACCATCCTGACCGGGAACGGCGACGGCCACGCGATCCGCTGCATCAGCGACGTACCGCTCGAACTGATCGCGGTCATTTCGACCTACTGAAGATTTTACGGCGAGGAACTCCAAAGTGCTGAACTCCGAACTTCTGCTCAAGCTGGCGAAGGAATACGATACTCCGCTCTATGTCTATGACGGCGACATGGCCGTCGAACGCTACCGCGACCTCTTCCGCTTCATTCCGTATGCCGGCCTCCGGGTCTGCTGCGCGATGAAGGCCAACTACAACGCCGGAATGCTTGCCATGCTGCGCGACGCCGGCGCCAGCCTCGATACGGTCAGCCCCGGCGAAGTGCTCTACGCGCTGAAGCTCGGCTTCCCCAAGGAGCGGATCATCTACACCGCCAACAACATGACCGACGAGGAGTTCGAGCAGGTTCTGGCCACCGGAGTCGTGATGAACATCGGTTCGCTGTCGCGCCTGCGCAAAGTCGCGGCGAAGCATCCGGGAATTACGCTTTGCCTGCGCTTCAACCCCGACGTCTGCGACGGCGACAACGTCAAGACCATGACCGGCGGCGACCTGACCAAGTTCGGCATCCTGCTCGACGCGGTCGAAGAGGTGAAGGAGATCGTGCGCG
>CAYSZM010000393.1:0-2177 GCA_964435365.1 uncultured Victivallis sp.
ACTGCATCGGCCGCGGCCGCGACCTCAACGACGGCGGCGCGGAGTTCCCGCGCCTTCACGGAGTCGGCATGATGGGGCTCGGCACGCTGACGGACAGCCTTTCCGCGATCCGGAAACTCGTCTACGACGAAAGAAGCGTAACCCCGGAACGGCTTCTCGCCGCCCTGGGGAGCAACTTTTCAAATGATCCCGAACTTCGCCTCATTCTCCTCAACCGGGCGCCGAAATACGGAAACGACTATGATTACTGCGATGAAATCGCCGGTGAGATCGTGAGTCTCTGCGGCAGGGTCTGCCGGGAGTTCCGCACGCAGGACGACGGCTATTTCCTGAGCTGCATGGCCTCCAACATTCAAAACATTCCCGCCGGAGCGACGCTCGGAGCCACACCGGACGGCAGGCTCGCCGGGGAACCGCTTTCCGACGCCGCCTCGCCGTGCGCCGGGCGCGATGTTCACGGCCCCACCGCATTTGTCAACTCGATTGTCCGGCCCGATTATTCCGAACAGGCGTGCACGGTCGTCAACATGCGGTTCCAGCCGGAAATGTTCCGGGACGAGGAGGGCAGGGGGAACCTGCTGGCGATTATCCGCCGGTTCCTGGAGGGCGGCGGTCAGGAGATGCAGTTCAATGTGACCGACAATCGCCAGCTGGAAGACGCCATGAAGAATCCGGAACGATATGCCGACCTGATCGTCCGCGTCAGCGGGTTTTCCGCGTTTTTCACCAAGCTCGATCCTTCCGTTCAGCGGGATATCATTCGGAGGACCGCACATCATGGTGCATGAACGGTCCATTCGGATCTTCGACATCCAGCGGTTCTGCATCTCCGACGGGCCGGGAATCCGCACCACAGTGTTCTTCCAGGGTTGTCCTTTGCATTGTCCCTGGTGCCACAACCCCGAATCGCGCCCGTTTCAGCCGGGAATTCTCTTCCATGCCGAGAAATGCGTCCGGTGCGGGCGATGCGTGCGCCCGAGGGGAGGGCGAAGCTGTGTGCGGAATCCGGCGCAATCCTGTTCCGCCTGCGGAAAATGCGTCGCGGAATGCCCGGTGGGAGCGCTGACGCTTCTCGGCCGCCCCGTTTCCGCCGAGGAGATTCTTGCCGTCGCGCGGCGGGACACCTTCTATTACCGCCAGACAGGAGGAGGCATAACTCTTTCCGGAGGAGAACCTTTGGCACAGGCGGAAGGCGCGTTGAATCTGCTGAATCTCGCCCGGGGGGAGGGGATCTCCACGGCGATCGAGACATCCGCCGCCGTCTCCGAAGCCGTCTTCGACCGCTTTCCAGGTCAAGCGGATCTGTGGCTGGTGGACCTCAAAGCCTCGCGTAAGCGGTACAAAGCGCTGACCGGAGCGGATTCCGAGCTTGTTTTCCGGAATCTCAAGACCTTGTCCGATTCGAGGGCGCAAATCCGGCTTCGCGTCCCCATGGTCGCCGACTGCAACGTCGATGCCGGACTGCTCGACTTTCTGCTGGAATGCGCAGCCCTGCCCGGCGTCATCGCGGCCGACCTTCTGCCGTGGCATGATCTCGGCCGCGGCAAAGCCGCCATGTCCGGACTCCCGGAACCGGACTGGTCAGCCATGTCCAGTCCGCCGGAATCACTTCTCAATGAATGGCGAGAGAAACTGACTCGAACCATCGGGAACCGATGACAACGATCAGCAACAGCGACCGATAACGATCAAGAGACTCCAGCCGATTCGAAATCGAAAGGGGGGATTCGCTTCCCGATATATAACGTCGCATAATGGACCGGCATTTACGAAAAAGCCCCTCGGCGCCAAGGTAATCCACCGCGCCGGGGGGCTTTGCGTAAATTGTATTATGCGGTGCAGGCGCGGTTGTCCGAACCGCGCCGGAACGAAACGTTACACATTGTGTGCGTGGGGGGTGAGCTGTAGGGGGCGGGCCCCCTGAAGTCGCAGAGCGCGCCGACGGTGTCGCGGCCCGTCCGGGCTGTCAGAATGGCTCTGGAGGGCGTTCCGGGGCCGCTGAACGCCTTCTAAGTGCGGCCGGAGGCCTCCCCGAGCCGTCCACGGCAATTTGCCGCAACAGCGCTTTATGCGCATGCGGCTTTGCCGGACGGCTCGCAAGGTCGCTTTCTTCTATACGCGTGTGCGCATGTACGCGCATTATGCGCGCGCTTGGTAATAACGCGGGATTACAGGCC
>CAYSZM010000394.1:0-2169 GCA_964435365.1 uncultured Victivallis sp.
TTATGATTACGCTGAAAACCAACAAGGGCGACATCAAAATCCGGTTGTTCGAAGAGGATTCTCCGATCACCGCGAAGAATTTTCTCGATTATATCGACTCCGGTTTCTACAAGGGGACCATCTTCCATCGCGTGATTCCGGGGTTCATGGTCCAGGGCGGCGGATTTTCGGCCGACTTCGTCCAGAAGCCGACGAAGGAGCCGATCAAGAACGAGGCGTCCAACCAGCTTTCGAACCGTCGCGGCACCTTGGCCATGGCCCGCACCAATGTGGTCGATTCCGCCACGGCGCAGTTCTTCATCAACCTCGTCGACAACGACTTCCTTGATTTCAAGGCGCCCACCGCCCAGCACTACGGCTACTGCGTGTTCGGCGAAGTCGTCGAGGGGATGGATGTGGTTGACGCCATCGCCGGCGTCAAAACCGGCGCGCGCGGCATGCACCGCGACGTTCCGGCCGAAAACATCGTGATTCTGGACACGGTCAGAGACTGAACGGGGGAATATCATGACGGATTGGACCGTCGACAGCCTCGCCCGTTCGATCGATCATCATCTGCTGAATCCGATGCTGGATGACCGGCAGATGGTGAAAGGGCTGGCCGTCGCCGTGGATTGCAACTGCGCCGGAGTCTGCGTCAAGCCGTATTTCGTCGGAATGACGGCCCGACTGCTCGACGGCGTCGGCATCCGGACCGGAACCGTCGTCGGCTTTCCGCATGGCGGCAGCACGACGCAAGTCAAGATCGAAGAGGCCAGGCGCGCCGTCGGCGACGGCGCCGAAGAGATCGAAATGGTGGTCAACATCGGCAAGGCCCGCTCCTGCGAGTGGGGGTATGTGCGCGATGAGATCGGCGGAGTGAGCGGCTGTGTCGGCTCGCACGGGGTAAAGCTGCGGGTCATTTTCGAAACCGGCTGCCTCTCCGATGCGATGATCGGCCAGCTCTGCCGCATCTGCAACGAGATTCTGCCCGCCGGCATCGTCTCCTCGACCGGGTTCGAATATCCCGGCGTGGACGGCGGCGACCGGGAGACCGGCAACCGGCATCTGTCGATGATGCGCAATCTCGCCGCGGCGGAAATCGGGGTCAAGGCGGCGGGCGGCATTCTGACGCTCGACGATCTTCTCTCCGCGCGTGCGTGCGGCGCCGTCCGTTTCGGCACCCCCGCACCCGAGCAGATTCTCGAAGAAGCCGCCGAACGTCTTGAACGCGAAGAGTAAACTCCCGAAGGAGATTGCATGGCGATCGAATACCGGATTTTGAAGGACATTTCCATGGAAGACCAGGCCGCGATGGAGCGGCTTTACCGGGAAAGCGGCTGGATCGGTCCGGAGGATTCCGCCGAATTCATCGCGGCGGGCATGGCCAATTCCGCCGTGGCGGTCGCCGCCTATGCCGACGGCGAACTCGTCGGCATGGGCCGGGCGCTGTCGGACAATGTTTCAGACGCCTACATTCAAGACGTCGCGGTGTCCGTCGCTTTCCGCCATCACGGCGTCGGCGGCGGAATCGTCCGGTTGCTGATCGACGAACTCCGGCGGCGCGGCGTCGACTGGATCGCCCTGGTGGGTGCTCCGGGAACGGAGCATTTCTACCGGGGGCTCGGGTTCCGCACCGAACCGGGCCACACGTTCTGGAAACTCCCCATCGAATAGCAGCATTCAGAATCAACGGGAATCATCAGTATGAAACGGATCGCTTTTGCCGGAGTCTCGCACATTCACACGCCCCATTTCCTGAAACTCCTCAAGGCGCGGCCGGACTTCGAAATCGCCGCCGCCTGGGACCCCGACCGCGCCCGCGCGGAAAAAGTCGCGGCGGAGACCGGCTGCAAAGTCGTTGCCGCGCCCGCCGAACTCTGGAATGATCCCGCCGTCGACGCCGTGGCGGTCTGCTCCGAAACCGTGCATCACCGGGAGCTGGTCCTGCCCGCCGCCGCGAAGGGCAAACATCTTTTCGTCGAGAAACCGCTCGGTTTCTCCGCCGCCGACGCGCTGGTGATGGCCGCCGCGATCGAGCAGGCCGGAGTCCTTTTCCAGACCGGATACTTCATGCGCGGCCAGCCGGCGCACCGGGCGCTCAAGCAGATGGTGACCGACGGCGTGTTCGGCAAGATCACCCGGGTGCGGCACGTCAACTGCCACCACGGTTCGCTGGGCGGCTGGTTC
>CAYSZM010000395.1:0-2166 GCA_964435365.1 uncultured Victivallis sp.
TTGAGCAGCATGCAGTCGCCGTAGCTGAAGAAACGCATCCGCTCGCGGATGGCGATCTCATACGCCGCCAGCACCTTCTCGCGGTCGCAGAAGCAGGAAACCAGCATGAGCAGCGTGCTTTTCGGCAGGTGGAAGTTGGTCAGCAGCATGTCCGCCGAACGGATCTGATAAGGCGGGTAAAGAAAGATCCGGGTATTGCCGTGACCGGGCCGGACGGTTCCGTCCGGTTCGGCGGAGCTTTCGAGCGTCCGCACGGTCGTGGTGCCGACGGCCAGCACCCGCTTCCCTGCCGCGTGGGTGGAGTTGATGATTTCCGCCGTGGCGGAGGTGAGGAAATACTCCTCGCTGTGCATCTCGTGTTCCTCGGCATTCTCCACCGAGACCGGTTTGAAGGTGCCGGGGCCGACATGCAGCGTGACGGCGCTCTCCCGGACGCCTTTGGCGGCGATTTCGGCGAGGATCTCCGGGGTGAAATGGAGTCCGGCGGTGGGGGCGGCGACCGCTCCGGCCTTCTCCGCGTAGACGGTCTGATAACGCTCGGCGTCGGCGGTTTCGTCGCCGCGGGTGATGTAGGGCGGCAGCGGAATGTGGCCGTAACGGCCCTGGAGCCGGTCGGAGTCGGCGGTGTTGAATTCGATGGTGAACGTCCCTTCCTCGCCGCGCCCGATGACGGTGAACCCGTCGCCCGCCAGGTTGAGCGAGCCGTCGTGTTCGAGCAGTTGCGCGGTTACTCCGGGGAGCGCCCGCTTGCCGGGCTTGAGCAGGGCGTTCCAGCGTTTGCGCTCGGGGTCGAGGGCCTGGACCAGCAGCAGTTCGAACCGGGCTCCGGCGGGGTCGCCGTTCTTGCGGGCGTACATGCGTCCGCGCAGAACCCGGGTGTCGTTGTAGATCATGGCGTCGCCCGGGGAGAGGTATTCGACGATCGTGCCGAACGGGCGGATTTCGCATTCTCCCGAAACCCGGTCGAGCACCATCATGCGGGAGCCGTCGCGGCGTTCTGCGGGGTGCTGGGCGATCAGCTCCGGGGGGAGCTGATAATCGAAAAGAGACGTTTTGAGCATGGTGAAAGACTCACTGATTTTTGCCGCCGCGCATCTCTTCGCGCGCCTGACGCAGCCGGGCGAGCTCCTGTTCCGAGAGGCTGTTGATTCCGTGACGGGAGACCTTGTCGAGCAGGGCGTCGAGCTCCTTCGAGCCGACCGGACCGCCCTTGCTGAAATCGGGCGTCGGCCCCGGGGTCACCCGGAACCTGCGGGGAGCTTCGCCTGCCGAACGCGCTTTGCTGCGGAAGGGGTCCCAGGCAAGGGCCTTTCCGTAAAGAATCTTAAGATAGAGATAGCCGCCGAGGACGCCGCCGAGATGGGCGAGATGGGCGACGCCGTCCTGCCGCCCGAGCATCATCACTTCGAGGATGATGTAGCAGATGGCAAGCGTGCGGGTGCGGACGGGGAGCGGGAGCGGGAACATGATGAACTGGCGGTTGGGCTCGAACAGCGCGGCGCCGGCGAGGACGGCGAAGACCGCGCCGGAGGCGCCGAGCAGCTGTACGTCGGAATTCCAGTTGAGCAGCAGGAAGAGGAGGTTGCCGGAGACGGCGCCGATGAGATAGAGCCACAGGAAGCGTTTGCCGTCGACGTGGGGGGCGACAAGCCCCCCGAAGAGATAGAGACCCCACATATTGATGGCGAAATGCCAGAATCCGAAATGGAGAAATCCGGCGGTGACCAGCTGGTAGACGTGCATCTGGCGGATGCCTTCCGGACTCAGCGCCAGGTTCTCGGCGATTGCCGGGAAGGCGATGGAGAAGAGAAAGACCGCGGCATTGATCACGATCAGGGTGAAGAGCATATTTCGCCCGCTGTCGTCCCGCCGGTATCCGAAGCCGGAATTGCGCATATAATTTCTATCGAACAAACCCATTGAATCCGGTTCCTTTCGTTATGGAATGTAAGATATAATATACTATGGATTGCCGGATATTCCAAGCGCGGGCGGGAAATTCGAAGCAAGGTTTCGGGAAAGGGAAATGATGTTTCTGCATTTTTTTCCAACTTTCGCCTTGCAATTTACCGGGAACTGACTATATTATAACTCGTCAGCTCCGATGACCTCGGAGTTGCCGCAATGTGGGGCTGTAGCTCAGTTGGCTAGAGCGATACGTTCGCA
>CAYSZM010000396.1:0-2154 GCA_964435365.1 uncultured Victivallis sp.
CGGCACCGGCACCCTGCCGGTCTGGGGGAGGTTCGGAGGGGGACGAAGTGCCCCCTCCGATTCCCACGACCGTGAATGGTTAGCGGGCGAGGGAACAGGGGCCGCCGACACAGCCGCCGGAACAGGCCATGACTTCGACGAAGTTGCCGGGGAGTTTTCCTTTGGCATAGAGCTTGAGGAGGTTGACGGATTTGCGGTCGAGACCGTTGATGAATTTCTCATCGATTTTCGGCCGGGAATCGTCGGGTTTTGTGGCGCCGATTTCCTGAAGGATCGCCTGGGAGACGCCGCAGCTTTTGGCGAAGTTCCGCGCGTAGCTGGCGGCGGGACATTCGAGCGGCGGGGCTTCGAGGGAGATGATATCGATTTCGAGGGCGGCGAGGAGGGCGCCGAGTTCCTCGAAGGTCATCACGAAATCGACGTTGGGATCGTTCTGGGCTTCGCGGCGCTTGGCGATGCAGGGGCCGATGAAGACTTTGACTGCGTCGGGATGTTCCTTGGCGGTGATTTGTCCGGCGAAGGCCATCGGGCTGGGGGTGGACGAGACGGAGGGAACGATGTCGGGGATGTGCCGTTTGGCGGCTTCGACCCAGGCGGGGCAGCAGCTGCTGGTCATGAGTTTGTCGCCGCGTTCCATGCGTTCGAAGAACTCTTCGGCTTCGTGGACGGTGGTCATTTCGGCGCCGAGGGCGACTTCCATGATTTCCGAGAACCCGGCGATTTTGAGTGCTTTGAAGAGCTGTTCGATGGAGCCGGGGAACTGGTCGGTGATCGACGGGGCGACCATGGCGACGACTTTTTTGCCTTCTTTCATGGCCTGAAGGATGCCGACCAGATGGGAACGCTCCATGATGGCGCTGAACGGGCAGGCGCGGAAGCATTTGCCGCAGTAGATGCAGCGGTCGAAATCGATGCGGACCCGGCCTTCCTCGTCTTTGCCGATGGCGCCGACGGGGCAGGCGTCTTCACAGGGGAGCGGGTTGCGGACGATTGCGTGATAGGGGCAGACGTCGATGCATTTGCCGCAGTTGATGCATTTGCTGCGGTCGATGGTCGAACGTCCTTTGATGACGGAAATCGCCTGTTTCGGGCAGACGCCGACGCAGGGGCGGGCGAAGCAGCCGACGCAGCTGTCGGTCACCTGGACGTGACTGTCCACGCAGCCGTGGCAGCCGACGGTGCAGACCGAGAGGACGGGGTCGGTATGGTTTTTGCCGGCTTTGGCATCGACCAGATACTCCCGGAGCGGCCGGATTTCGTCGGTTTCCTCTTCCATGCCGAAGCCCATCAGCGCCATCAGCCGGTATTTCAGCATGGCGCGATCCTTGTAGATGCAGCAGCGGTTGGGTTCGTAGTTCCGGGGCCGCAGGTCGACCGGGATGCGGTCGATGCTGTTTTCGAGTGTGCCGTCGTAGAACTCCTGAATGAAACGGATCATCAACTGGCGGCGTGTTCTCTCCGCATTGTTCATGCCTCACCGCCCGCGTTGAAGAATTCGGCGTAGATCACATCGATCACCTTTTCGATGGTCGCGTTGTCCACGATGCGGGTTCCGCCGATGCGCACGAACGGGGCGTTCCCGTAGTTGCGGTCCTGGCAGGCGTTGAGGCAGGAGCAGCCCACCACTTCGACGCAGGGTTTCAGGTCGTCCGGGAGCCGCTCTTCCAGAGCCGAGAGTCGGAACGAGCCCAGCACGTAACAGGTGGTTCCCATGCAGATTTCAACTTTGATTTTGTCAGCCATGATGCATTTTTCCCTTTCAAAAAAACCGCAGCAGTACGCGCTTTCGATATCGGGTCTCCAGCGCAGTTGCGATCCGTTTTACGATATTGCGGCGAATTTCCAGGCCGACCGGAAGGCTCGGGTCCTGGTGCGCCTCATTGACTTTGGTACCGACCACGAACTCGATTTCGTCGCTCTGGCGGAAGAGTTCGATCATCTGGCGCGCCGCCATCGGAACGTCTCCGGAGAGCGAGTTGCCGGACTCCAGCCGCTGCGCCACATCGGTCAGCGTCAGGATTCCCTCGGTCACCAGGTCGATCCCCTCGAGTTTGGCCGGAGGCGGCAGCGAGCCGGATTTGAGCACGAGTTTCATATCCACTTCCACCGGGCGCTTGAGTTCGCGCGAAATGATGTTCGCGGTGGTTCCGCCGC
>CAYSZM010000397.1:0-2130 GCA_964435365.1 uncultured Victivallis sp.
AGGTCGCTGTAACGGAAACTCAGCGTGAGCCCGCCCATGCAGAGCTTCGGGCCGGGCTGCTTGGCCTGGATGGTGAGCTCCATCCCTTCGTCGGGCTGGACGTTGAGGACCAGCGTATCGGGCTGCATGTCGCGGGCGCGGATCGGGGCAAAAATCGAGTGGGGAATCGACTTGAAGACGATGGCGATTTCGCTTTTGCGCTTCGAGAGCTTCTTGCCGGAACGCAGATAGAAGGGAACGCCCGCCCAGCGCCAGTTGGCGATTTCGAGTTTGGCGGCGACATAGGTTTCGATCTCCGACTGCGGCGAAACGCCGGGTTCGGAGCGATAACCGTCATACTGGCCGCGCACTACGGATTTCTCCAGCGCCTTGAGGTCGAAGGGGCGGATCGACTTGATGAGCTTGACTTTCTCGCTGCGCACGTCGTTGGGGGAAAAGCTCGCGGGCATTTCCATGGCGGCCAGCGAAAGCATTTCGAGCATGTGGTTCTGGAACATGTCGCGCAAGAGGCCGGCCTCTTCGTAATAACCGGCGCGGCCCTCGACGCCGAGCGTCTCCGAGGCGGTGATCTGGACCGAGTCGATATACTGGCTGCTCCATACCGGTTCAAAAATCACGTTGGCGAACCGGAGCATCAGGATATTCTGGACGGTGTCTTTGCCGAGGTAGTGGTCGATGCGGTAGATCTGCTCTTCGCGCATGTGGGAGTGCAGGTCGCGGTCGAGGGCCTGGGCGGATTCGAAATCGCGGCCGAACGGTTTCTCAAGCACCACATGCCGCCACGGGGAATCTTCGCCGCGCCCTTCGGCGAGCATGCCGGCGTCGTAGAGCCGGTCGATGATCGACGGGTAGAGCGAGGCGGGCATGGCGAGATAGAACGTCCGGTTGGCGGGCAGGTCGCACTTCGCTTCGAGTCCGTCGAGAAAACGGTCGAGACGGCCGTAAAATTCCGAATCGCCGTAATCGCCCGGCAGATAATGAACCTTTGCAAGAAACGCGGTCTTCTCGTCTTCGCTGCCGCCGGAGAGAAAGGTGCGCAGGTGATCGCGGAAGGCGTCGTCGCTGTAATCCGTCCTGGAACAGCCGACGATGCGCGACTCCTCATGCAGCAGCCCGCGCCGGAAAAGGTGGTAGAGGGCGGGGTAGAGCTTGCGCCGAGCGAGGTCGCCGGACGCGCCGAAGATGACCAGCGAACCCGGAGCGGGTTTGACTTCGATGCAGAAATTGCCGCGATAATAATTGATCGACTCGGGCATGACGACACCCCTTCCCTGCTTGCTTATTGATCCGCCGGCAGCATTCCGGCGTCGATCACCAGATCGCGGAAATCGGCCTTGTCCATCTCCGCGAGAAACTTCGCCGCCGCTTCGTCCGGAACGGAGGCGGTCAAAACCGCGCGCTTGACCGCGAGCGGATAGGTCGCTTCTCCGACGCTCTTCAGGGTCGGTTCGACGCCGTCCACGGCGAGCATCCGGACCTGGACCGGGGCGCCCGGCATGAAGGTGCCGAAACCGATCCCGGAACCTTCCGCGCCGACCATCAGCACCACTTCGTTCGTGGCCTGAAAAAGCCTCACTTTGTCCGCCAGCTTCGAACCGCGCAACAGGAAATCGGCCATCTGCTCCGCGCCGGGACGGCCGGTTTTAACGCCGAACCGCTTGATATCACCGGCCAGAAAGCTGTAGGCGTCCCATTTCGGCTCGGGCAGGGTGAAGATTTCGCGGAGCTGGTCGCTCTTCACCGATTCAAGCGTGTTGACCACGTTCACGTAAAAAACCAGGGCGCGAACGCCGTAAATCTTGCGCGCGCCCTTGAACTCCTTCGGAATGTCCGGCACATCGATTATCACCAGATCGGCCTTCCCGGCGGAAAAGTCGGCGAGCGCCTCTTTGACGCTCCGCCGCGCGTAACCGACCGGAGACGAGTCCCCGGAAAGCGCCTGCTTGAGCGCGAGCTGGCGCACCGGGATATCTCCCGCCGCGGTCGCGTCGACGATGCGCAACCCGTCGTCCGCCGCGAGAAAAACGGCGAAAAGCAATGCGAGGAGCGTTCCGGGCCGCTTCACTTTTCAAGCCCCCGGAAGTGCTTCTTCACCACGTTGTAAGCGAGTTTCGGGCGGCGGTATTCGTC
>CAYSZM010000398.1:0-2126 GCA_964435365.1 uncultured Victivallis sp.
GCCCGCCGCAGGCGGGACCCGAGGCCCGTGGCCGAAGGGTGGCAACTTTTTGGGGGGAGGCACCTTGCCGGTCGGGAGGAGGTTCGGAGGGGGGCGAAGCGCCCCCTCTGATTCCCGGGTCAGACCAGCGGAAGGAATGAATTCATGTAGATTGCCGCGACTGAAGTGGCGTTGGCATATCCCGGAGCCTGTTCGAGCAGACTGGCAAGAGAGGGCTCTTTGAGGGTCATATCGACCAATTTTTCGACATCTTCTTTGGAGAAGCCGACATCGCGCAGCTTCTGGGAGACGCCGCAGCGGTTGAGCCATGCCTGCACGGCCTTGCCCGCCTCGTGGGCTTCGTCCGCCTTGCCCTGAAGGCCCGGAGCCAGCGGTTGCAGGAGCTCGGCCAGGATCTGCGCCTTCTGCGGATAGATCGCCTGCACAACGGCGGGCAGCAGGACTGCCAGACCGAGACCATGGGCCAGCTCCGGCTTCAGGGCGCTAAGCGGATGTTCGAGCGCATGGGTGTAGTGCAGGAGGCCGTTGTCGAACGCCATTCCGGCCAGCATTGAAGCATAAAGCAGGAAGTAGCGCGCGTTGAGGTCGGAGGGGTCTTTCTCCACAAACGGCAGATAGCGAACCACCAGCTGGATGGTGTCGCGCCCCAGCATGATTGCAAACGGGTTGGCCGCTTTGCTCGTCGCCGCTTCGATCACATGGTTGACGGCGTCGATGCTGACGAAGCGGGTCTGCTCCGGGGAAAGCCCGGTCATCAAGGCCGGATCGTCGATCGACCAGGTCGGATAGATGCAGTCGTAGGCGATCACCGGCTTCTGTTCGGTCTCGGGGATCGACAGTACGGCGAACCGGTTCACTTCGGTGCCGGTTCCGTGCGTGAGGTTGATCGCCACGATCGGCAGCGCGCCTTCGGGTGTGAAGCCTTGTGAATAGAGTTCCCGCGCCGTCCGGCCGGGGTGCTTGAGCAGAATCGCCGCGCTTTTGCCGGTATCGATCGGGCTGCCGCCGCCGATGGCGATCACCGCCTGGGCGTTTACCGCGCGGCCGGCCGCGACCGCCTCGTCGGTCTGCGTCGTGGTCGGATTCGGCGAGACGCCGTCATAAAGCGCGTATTGGAATTTACAGTCGTCGAGAATCTTACCGACCACCGCCCAGGCGCCAGACTTCTTGTAGGAGCCGTGGCCGGTGACGACGAGTACGCTGGTGACGCCGCGCGCCGCAAGCTGGTCGGCGATTTCGCGGAAATAGGCGATCGCTCCCACGCCGAAATATAGATTGGTCTTGGCCCGGATCACCCGGACATTGTAGATGTCAACTCCGTTTTCCCACATCATGCACCTCCCCTGTTGGCGAAAATCTCCGTTCGAAACGTACTCTTCGATTTACTCTATGAGAGCTAATTTAGCATGACCGGGGGAAATGTCAAGAGCCGCAGCGGTTTGCCGCGGGCGATATTCCGGGATTCGCCGGCGGGACCGGAGGAAGAAACAAAATGCCCCTTCGCCAGTTCATACAGCGAAGGGGCAGAGTCAAAGAATGGGTTGTTATCAGCGACGATTCATCAACCCGTTCCCTGATGCTTTATTCTTTCTCATTTGCAACGTGCTGAATCTGTCCATTGTCAGAATCGTCGGCAACGCGTGCTTTCAAGTCACGGAAGAGCCGTCTCGTATCGATAATGCCGCCGGTGACAAACCACACGGTCGAAATGATACCGATAACACCCGGAACGACGATGAAGCAGATGAAGAAATACCAGTTCCACCATTCTTTCGGCCACGGAGAGATCGCGTTCCAGATAACCACGGTGAGGAAGCAGCCGATGAACTGATAACCGATCGAATAGATGAAGACCGACCAGGCGATCGCTTTGTCGCCGCGGGAATATTCCGAGGTGATACCGATGAGTTTGCCGAAAAAGAGCGATTTCAGCGTCCATTTCGTCGGAACAAAGGTCTGCTCATCGCGATATTTCCCGCGGTGCAGGAGTTTATCCAGATCGTACGGTTTATAGGTCAGATAAGAACCGATGATATAAGTGCCGATGGCGAGAATCATGGAGATGAAGAAGATTTCAAAGGAGTTGATCGGGAATTTAACCGAGTCCATTCTCCAGACGATCCAGG
>CAYSZM010000399.1:0-2115 GCA_964435365.1 uncultured Victivallis sp.
TGTTGACGTTGCGGTTCTGCGCCACGACGTGGTCGAGGCCGCCGAAACCGATGTCGTAGGCCCAGCCGTCGCCGCCGAGAATCCAGACCGACTTATCGACGAAGTAGTCCTTGAGCTCGAGCATCTTGGCGTAGATTTCCTTCTTCTCGCCTTCGGACTTCTCGGCCGCAACCTTGAGCAGGTTGCCGAGTTTCGCCTGGTTGGCCATCGCCTCGTCGGAGGTGCTGGTCCAGTTTTCAACCGCGTAGTCGAGCGCGGCCTTCATGTCGTCGCAGCAGACGCCGAGAGCCTGGACGCGCTTGATGCAGTCCATCAGCTGCTTGCGGTTGGTGTCGACGGCGAGGCGCATGCCGAAGCCGTATTCCGCGTTGTCCTCGAAGAGCGAGTTCGCCCACGCCGGACCGCGGCCCTGCTTGTCGGTGCAGTACGGCAGCGACGGGAACGAGCCGCCGTAGATCGACGAACAGCCGGTGGCGTTCGCCACGACCATACGGTTGCCGAAGAGCTGGCTGACCAGTTTGACGTACGGAGTTTCGCCGCAGCCCGCGCAGGCGCCGCTGAACTCGAAGTACGGCATCAGGAACTGCGAACCCTTGACGGTCTTCGCATCGGTTCCGCCCATGACGTTGTCCGGCAGCGAGAGGAAGAACTGGACGTTCTCGTCCTGCCCGGCCTTGCGTTCGTCCGGCGTATGGGTCAGGTGGATCGCCTTCTCCTTGACCGGGCAGGTTTCGACGCAGACGCCGCAGCCGGTGCAGTCTTCGATGAAGACCTGGAGACGGTACTTGAGGCCGAGTTCCTTCTTGACCGGCGGCTTCGCGTCGACGGTGTTGAAGGCGGCCGGAGCTCCGGCGAGGTCGGCCGGCTCGATCAGCTTCGAACGGATCGCGGCGTGCGGGCAAGCCATCACGCACTGGTTGCACTGGATACAGGCGGCCGAATCCCACTTCGGAACCGACGGCGCAATGCCGCGCTTCTCGAACTTCGACGTCGCGGTCGGCATCGAGCCGTCGTAGGACATCGCGGAAACCGGAATATCATCGCCCTTCTGGTGGAGAATCGGCTTCATCAGCTTGTTGGCGAACTCACCCATTTCCTTGGTGATGAGCATCTTCGGATCGTAAGCCTTGACTCCATCGAGCGTCGCGGGAACCGCAACCGCCTTGAGCATGGCCAGCGCCTGATCGACGCAGGCCTGGTTTTCCTTGACGACGTCGTCGCCCTTCTTCTTGAACTTCTTCTCGATTCCGGACTTGATGTAGCCGATGGCTTCGTCGGCCGGAATGATGTTGGCCAGCTTGAAGAAGCAGGTCTGCATGATGGTCGAAACGTACTTCGAGCTGCCGACTTCGAGCGCCAGCTTGAGGGCGTCGATGGTGTAGACCTTCAGGTGCTTCTTGACGATCGTTTCCTGCATGTCGCGGGTGAAGCTTTCGAAGACCTTGTCGGCCGGAAGCTCGCTGTTGATCAGGAACGTGCCGCCGTCAACGATGCCGGCGAGCATGTCGTAACGGCCGATGTAGGCCGGATTGTGGCAGGCGACGAAATTCGGCGCGGTGATCGTGTATTCGCTGGTGATCGGCTTGTTGCCGAAACGCAGGTGCGAAATGGTGATGCCGCCGGACTTCTTCGAGTCGTAGACGAAGTAGGCCTGCACGTACTTGTTGGTATGGTCGCCGATGATCTTGACCGAGTTCTTGTTCGAACCGACGGTGCCGTCGCCGCCGAGACCCCAGAACATGCACGCGGTGGTGCCGGTCGGCTCGGTGACGATCACTTCGTCGATCGGCAGCGACAGGTGGGTGACGTCGTCGTCGATGCCGACGGTGAAGTTGTGCGTATTCTTGCCGTCGAGATGCTTGTAGATCGCATTGACCATCGACGGGGTGAATTCCTTGCTGGCGAGACCGTAACGGCCGCCGATGACGGAGATGCCGCTGCCTTCGAGGGCGGCCTTGACATCGAGATAGAGCGGTTCGCCGAGGCTGCCCGGCTCCTTGCAACGGTCGAGGACGGCGATCTTCTTGACCGACTTCGGCAGCGCCTTGACCAGCGCTTCGGCCGAGAACGGACGGTAGAGGCGGACCTTGACCAGGCCGAGCTTCTGGCCCTTGC
>CAYSZM010000400.1:0-2105 GCA_964435365.1 uncultured Victivallis sp.
TATATTGGGGCCCGGAATCCGACCGGTACAGAATTCTTAATATATCACGCATCCCGTTGGCGGTCAAGCCGGGAATTGCGGTTTTCCGCGAAAAAACGAAACACCAATCCGGCAACAGGCATCCACCCGCCACCGGCGGCGGATTTTTTCCAAAAAAATCGCTCCCCCTCTTGACATTCGCACCTGACTTGGTCATAATATATACAGAAAACTGTATAGGTCAAGCACTCTTACTCTCGGAAAGCATCTCGATGGGAACGGCAAAATATCAACAGACCGCGGAACTGCTGCAGCGCCGGATCGAACGCGGCGATTACTGCAGCAGTTCCCTGCCGGGAGCGCCGAAGCTGGCGCAGGAGCTCGGTCTGAGCTATATGACGATCCGCCAGGCGATGCAGTATCTGGTGGAATCGGGCGCCATGGCGCGGGCGACGAACGGGCGGCTGGTCATTCCGGGCGATCCGGCGGAAGCGCCCAGGCTCAAGGTCGCGTTCATCCACCCCGGCGACAACTGCGAAAACAAATGGTACCGGGCGATTTCCGGAGGCGCAAAGCGTTACGGATGCAGCTACCGGGATATCTCGTTCCTGTTCAGCGACGACCAGATGATTTTCGACGCGCTGGACGGCGATTTCGATTTGATCTTCTTCCAGATTCCGGCGATCTCGCCGATTCTGCTCGGCAAGCTGATCCGCCACCGCGACCGCGTCGTGTCGCTCTTCACCGATTTGACCGAATACGGCATTCGCCGGTTCGACGGGTTGACCTGCGATGCGGTCGGGCCCCTGATCGCCCACCTGCACGGGCGGGGCTGCCGGACCATCGACTATTTCGACACCGGCTCGGCTCCGCACCCGCGGCAGGCCGTATGGGAGAAGGCATTGCGGAAACTGAAGTGCCGCGGAAACGCCTACCGTTACCCGGTGTTTCCGCCGAAGCCGTGCAGCGAGCATACCCGGGAAATTCTCGGCGGGCTGATCCGGGAAGGACGGCTGGACGGAACCGATGCGCTGTTCTGCAACTCGATGCCGGTGGCGCGCGGAGCGATCCGCGCCCTCGCCGATCACGGCATAAGGGTGCCGGAGGATATGGCGGTGGCTTCTTTCGGCAGCCCGGAAGACGCCCAGCTCAACACCCCTTCGATCACCATCGTCAACACGCCGAACCTGAATCCCCTGATGAACCGGGTCTACGAACATTATCTGGGAATCCAACCGGACCCGGAACGGCTGCATTACCAGATCGAACTGAACGACGTTACGCCGGAAGAGGTGATTCTTCACGGCGAATCGGTAGCGGAACACTATACTACAAGGCGCCAATGATATGAAAAACCATAACCACCCAACCAGGGAGCGAGCAATGAACCGAAAACATTTCACGCTGATCGAACTTCTTGTCGTGATCGCCATCATAGCGATCCTGGCCTCCATGCTGCTTCCCGCGCTCAATCAGGCGCGGGAACGGGCGAGGACCACCAAATGCACCGGCAACCTCAAGCAGATCAACACCGCCATGCAGTTTTACTCCTCCACCTTCAACGGCTGGGGGCGGGCGATCGCTCCGGGCGAGGACGTCTACTATGCGACCCGGTTCTTCTTCGGGCCGATCTATGCCGGCCGCGAGCAGCACACGATTATTCCCTATCTCGGCGGCAACCTGTCGGCGGTGTTCAGCACGCCGATGACCGACATCCTGCCGGTGGCGCTCTGCCCCGCGGGGCGGCGCGACGGCCAGGAGTTCACCGCACCGCATGACGGCAATATGCCGAACTCGAGCTATTCGCTCAGCACCTACCTGAACCCCACGCTCACCGCCCAGGGACAGCTCCCCAACAAGCGGTTCTGCAAGCTGGAACTCTCCGCCAAACCGACGAAGCAGATGCTGGTGACGGAAGCCAGTCTCGCCGGATTCGACGGCAGCAGCCAGGCCAGCGCCAGCCGGTCGATCGGCATCTGGCTCAACACCGCCATCGCCCGCCGCCATGCCGGAGGAGCCAATATGGGATTCGCCGACGGACATGTCGAATTCTGGAAAGGCCCGGAAATTCTGGCCATCCAGACCGGCAGCCAGAAGGCCAGCACCCTGCCGCAGCCGTTCTGGCA
>CAYSZM010000401.1:0-2101 GCA_964435365.1 uncultured Victivallis sp.
CGCGGGCGACACCTTCATCGGCTACCTTTTCGCGGGGCTGCTGGAAGGGATGACGTTGCGCGAGGCGATGACGTTGGCCAGCCGCGCTTCGGCGATCACGGTCAGCCGGGCGGGAGCGGCCGATTCGATTCCGTTCCGCCGCGAACTGGAAGCATAGCTGTTTTATTCGGAAGCGGAAACAAACTTCTCGCACTCCCTGGCGAGGAGTTCCGCGCGCTCACGCCACGTTTGCTCAGCCGGATTGCGCAGTTCGACAAGCGGAACCGTACGATCGAAGTTCGCCGTCCAGTCGCCGCGTTTCGCTATTGAGATCCGGTTGAAGAGGGGCAGAAACTCCTCGATCCGGGCGCGTTCGGCCTTCTTGCCGAGTTCTCCGTCGACGAACAGAACCGGCGTTCCCATCGCCAGGCAGGGCAGCGCGACATGGATGCGCGAGGTGATGACCAGCCGGGCGCGGGAAAATCGTTCCAACAGCTTTTCCGCCAAAACGAAACGCGATTCCGATGTCGGATAGTCGGCGGATGGATAATCGCAGCTCGCCGTTTCGACCGGAGCCCCGACTCCGGCCAACAGCTTCTTGAGGAAAGCCCTACGCCGTCCGATCCGGAAAATTTTACCTTTCCGCAACGATTTCGAAAAAGCGTTCATGGATTTGAAACAGGAGCGCAGCGTAGGCGCATTGAACAGGACGTCGGCCAGCAGCACGGGAGCATCCGGAGACGGAGTCCAGCGGAAGGTCCGGCCGAGCGTCAGGGTGAGGCAGCCGGTGCACCGGGCCGGAATTCCATGCGCTTCGAGAGTTGCCCGGGTCTGTTCGTCGCGGCAGCCGATGGGAGCATATTTGCGCAGATAAGCGGCTTTCTCCGGCGTCAGCATGGCGTTGGCATACCCCGGGTTGATATGGAAAGCGACGAAAAGCGGCTGGATCGCCGGTGCCGGCGGCCAGTTTTCGGGGTGGAACATGAACCAGCCGTTCATAATCAGCCGGACCGGCTCGCCATGATAGGCGTTCAGGTTCTCCCGGTTCAGAAACCGGTCCACGCGAGGCAGGTACTGGCGGGCGGCGAGACTCTGGACATAATCCCCCACGTTGAAATGTTTTTTGAATTCGTAGGAGAGCAGCCCGTAATTCATGACGCGGCCCCCGGCAGGACCGGCCGACCCTCGGCGGCGATCGCCTGTTCGAACAGCGCGAGATAACGCTCGGCGATCGAGCGCCAGGAGTTCGCGCGCGCCGTTTCGAGGGCGGCGGCGCGGAAGCGGTCGAGCGCTTCCGGGTCTTCCCCGCATTCGTCGATCGCGTCAGCAAGCGCTTCCGGGTCGCCCGGCGGAACCAGCCGGCCGTTCTTGCCGTCGGTCAGAAGCTCGCGGATTCCAGGAATATCGGTCCCGACGATGGCGCAGGAACTCGCCATCGCTTCGAGCACCGTCATCGGCATGCCCTCCACCACCGACGGCTGGAGGAACAGCCGGGTGCGGCTCATCAAAAAATCGCGTTCGGCGGCGTCAACCTGACCGATCAGGAATACGTTGTCATTGAGGCCGTACTTCGCGATTTTCTCGCGGATCGCCTCCTCCTCGCGCCCGGACCCGGCCATCAGGAGCGGCGGAAATTTGCGGTTGTTCTGTTTCAGAATTCCGAGCGCATCGATCAGGTTCGTCAGCCCCTTGTTCGCATGAAGACGGCAGAGCGTGAGGTCGAAGCCGCGGTTTTCGAGCCGGAAGGGGAGCTTTGCCGCGAGCGTCTCCGGTTCGGCGACGGCAAGCGGAACGTCCGCGCCGTTGCCGATGTAGAACGTCCGGCGGAAGCCGACCATCGCGTCGATGGTGTCGCAGACGCCGCGGCCGACGCCGGTCACGCCGCCGCCGCAGGTCATCGCCTCGATCATCCGGCGGTTGGTCACCGGCTTGTTGCGCAGCCGGGAGCCCTCGCGCACATCGCCGACGTGGGAGGTCATCACGGTCGGAATCCCGAGTTTCCTTCCCATCTTCCAGCCGAGATAGCCGGTCGGGTAGATCTGGTGGGCGTGGATCACATCGAATTGATATTGCCGGTGGAGTTTCGCCAGCATCCGCTTCGGCGCGCCGTTGAACCAGACCT
>CAYSZM010000402.1:0-2097 GCA_964435365.1 uncultured Victivallis sp.
TTGATGTTAACTTCCACCCGAAACCGTTGCGGGTGAAAATTGCTACTATAGCACGCATTCGGTAAATTGCAAGCCGAATTTCGCTGGATGCGGGCTCAATGCGCAGAATGAAATTGACCGCCGCAGCGGGCAGGGCGGATGCGGCGAATCGGGCGGCGTTGACGGCCGTTTCGGAAGAAATCGTATTTATCTATATTTACTATATTGTATATATTAGCTATTTTATCTTTGAAAACCGGCATTTACCATAATTATCATAATTTTCCCGGGGCGGGTATTGACATTTGTTCGAAACTGTTTCATAATATAAGCGAAAGAAATAGTGTAAATATGTAAAATGCGTTCCTCTGGCCGGGGCGCACCCGGCGGGAACAAGCGGCGGGAACAGGAGGCGGAAAGTCGATGAAAGATAAATTAAGACAGGTCCTGATTCCGGATGCGAATTCGGAAACTCCGCTCTATCAGCAGATTGCCGATACGCTGCGGTCTCTGATCGACACCCGGGCGCTGTGTGCCGGCGAGAAAATTCCGCCGACCCGCGAACTTTGCGAATCGTTCGGGGTGAGCGCGATCACCGTCGAGGCCGGAATCCGCAAGCTGGTCGAAGAGAGCTATCTGGTCCGCCGCCCCCGGCGCGGGACGTTCGTCAACCCGGAACCCGGGAAACTCCCGGCGGCGGAAGGCAAGCTGGCCGTCCGCATCATTTTCGGCGAGGTGGATTTGAACGACATCTACTGGTATGTCGTACTGAATGCGCTCGAACGTTCCCCGTTGCTCGGCAGCGCCGACAAGCTGTTCACCTCGCTCCAATCGGGCGAATTGAGTGAAACGCGCATCGACGAGCTGGTCTCGGGGTGCTCCGGGCTGATTCTCTGCGGCTACTCCTCGCTGCGGTTCGCGGAGGCGCTGAACCGGCGCAACGTTCCGTTTGCGATGATCGGCGGATTCCGCAGCGACACCACCGTTCCCTTCGGCATCGACGCGGTGGTGCACGACGACGTGCACCGCGCCTATCTCTCGACCCGGCACCTGATCGACCTCGGCCACCGCGACATCTGCTGCGTGGCCGGGCCGGGCGGAAGCCGCCTCTGCCGCGACATCGAAGCCGGCTGCCGCGCCGCGCTCAGCGACTGCGGCGTACCGGAACGGAATTTCGATTTCACCGTCGTGTCGCGCCACTCGATCGACGAGGGGCGCGAGGCGGGGCTGCGCATCCTGACCCGGCTCAACCGGCCGAGCGCGGTTTTCGCCTGCGACGACCGGCTGGCGGTCGGCGTCGCCAAGGCGGCCGGCCAACTCGGCTTCCGGATTCCGGAAGACCTCTCGATTATCGGCGGCGGCAGTCAGGTGGTCGGCAAAGTGATGACCCCGGAACTGACCTCGACGCCGAGTTACCCCGAACGCTCCGCCGCACTGGCGGTGGAGAAACTGCTCGCCCAGATTCAGGACCCGGAGCACCGCAAGTCGGTCACCGTCCTGCGCATCGACGAGCTGGTGATCGGCGGAACCACGCGCATCCGGCGGCCCCGCGCGGAAGGCGAGGCTGCAATCGGGCGCGATTTCCTTCAGGCAACGACAGCAAAACCATAACCGGAAGGGCGATATTATGAAAAAGAGAATGCGTTTCACCTTGATCGAGCTCCTGGTCGTGATCGCCATCATCGCGATTCTCGCCGGGATGCTGCTCCCGGCTCTGAACCAGGCACGGCAGCGCGCACGGGGCACTTCGTGTCTCGGGAACCTGAAACAGTCGATGACCTACGTGCAGCTTTATCTCGACGCCTACCAGGGGGTGATCGTCTGCGAAGGCGGTTCGACCTACACCTGGTCCGGCTCGCTGATGATGGGCGGAATGCTCGACGTCGGCAGCTGGAAGGCGATCAACTGCCCCGACGCCAAGGTTCCCCCGGCCGGAACCGCGGACCTTGATCTGATTGCAAAGTATTCTTACGCAGCCAATTACAGCGGGATTTGCGTGATCGACGACGTCTACAAAAGCTCCGGCCCGTTCCGCGTCAGTCTCGGCTCCAACTACAGCATGCTCAATTTCAAGAAGATTCCGCAGCCGGCCCAGTTCCTGTTCCTCGCGGACGGGCG
>CAYSZM010000403.1:0-2092 GCA_964435365.1 uncultured Victivallis sp.
GAGGATCGCGTCGGAAATCTGGTCGCAGACCTTGTCCGGATGCCCCTCCGAAACCGATTCGGAAGTAAAAACGTGGTCAACGTGAATCTTACTCATCTATAAACTCCTGATATTGAATTGGTTGCAATTATATTCCACTGACGCAAAAAGCCCGGCCGGCGGACGGGCCGGACGAGCTGATCGATGTAATGTTCAGGGATAGCCGAAAAAAATCATCTTGCCGTGAAGCGGGTCAACGCTGCGGCATCCGCATCGGGACCGGAACACCGCGGCGGTTCTGGCCCCAGGCGGATTCGCCGTTGCCTTCGACGGCCGGCTTGTCCTTGCCGTAGCTGATGGTCTTCATGCGGTTGTCGGCGAGGCCGCGTCCGGCGAGATAGGCGCGGATGGCGTTCGCACGGCGTTCGCCGAGGGCGCGGTTATACTCTTCGGTGCCGCGCTGGTCGCAGTGGCCTTCGATCAGGAGGCCGAGCGTCGCGTTGTTCTTGAGATAGTCCGCGATCCGGTCGAGGTTGGCCTGCTCGGAGGGGACCAGCACGTCGGAATCGTAGGCGAAGTAGATGATCGGCATATTGAGCCGGTTGCCGGTCGGGTCGGCCTCGACCCAGCCGTCGGAAGTGCCGATATTGCCGGAAGCGCCGTCGGCGAATCCGCCCACGCCGCCATTCAGAGCGTCGGAGCCAAATCCGCTGCCCGGGCCGCCGAGCCCGGTGGTATTGCCGGTGCCCGGATCGGGAAAGGCTTCTTCAACCGCGCTGGTGTTTTCCGTCGGGGTGTCGTTGCTGAACAGACCGCAACCCGCGCCGCCGAAACCGAGCAGTGCGGCAACAACGGCCGAACCCAAGAAATGCTTCATCATTATCGTGTCCCTCCTGTGATAAACCGGACGATTCGCTATTGCCATTTAACATAGACTTGAAATAAAAAAAATCCAATGATTTTCCAACAAAACCCGCGTTTTTTTGCATTTCCCGGTTTCCGGCGGCTTCATTCCGAAGGATTTCAAATAATATAATCTTGATATTGCGGTCGATCCCTGCTATATTTTCCTTATGATACATAAAAATGCAGTGCAGGAGGCATCTGGTCATGAACATCGATTGGGACAATCTCGGATTCAAATTCATGCCGACCCGGAGCAACATCCGGTTTCATTACGCCGACGGGAAGTGGGACGACGGCCGTCTCACCGGCTCCTATGAAATCACGATGAACATCGCGGCCAACGCGCTTCACTACGGCCAGGCGATCTTCGAAGGCGGCAAGGCGTTCCGCTGCAAGGACGGCAAGGTCCGCATCTTCCGTCCGGAAGAGAACGCCAAGCGCCTCAACCGCTCCGCCGCCCATCTGCTGATGCCGGAATTCCCGGTCGACAAATTCGTGGAAGCGACCAGAACCGTGGTCCGCGACAACATCGACTTCGTCCCGCCCTACGGCACCGGCGGCGCGCTCTACATCCGCCCGGTGATGTTCGGCACCTCGCCGCAGATCGGCGTGGGGGCCAGCCTCGAATACGAACTCATCATCCTGGTCGTGCCGGTGGGGGCCTACTACAAGGGCGGCATCAAGCCGGTTGACGCGATGATTTCCAAAGATTACGACCGCGCCGCGCCGCACGGGACCGGGCACATCAAGATGGCCGGCAACTACGCGGCCAGCCTGATCTCCGGCAAGCAGGCGAAGGAGCGCGGCTGCGCGGTGGCGCTGTTCCTCGACCCGGCGACGCACACGTTCGTGGACGAGTTCGGCACCAGCAACTTCCTCGCCATCACGAAGGACGGCAAATACGTCACCACCGAGTCGGCGTCGATTCTCGCGTCGATCACCAACAACTCGCTGATGACCGTGGCGGCCGACCTCGGAATGCCGACCGAACGGCGCAAAATCCGCGCCGCCGAGCTGCCGGACTTCGCCGAAGTCGCCGCCTGCGGCACCGCCGTGGTGCTGACCCCGATCGGGCGCATCTTCGACGGCGGCGAGGTAATCGACTACCACGTCACCGAAATCGGTCCGCACCTGAAGAGCCTTTACGACGAGATGACCGGAATCCAGGTCGGCGAACGCCCGGACCGCCACGGCTGGCTGGTGGAGA
>CAYSZM010000404.1:0-2088 GCA_964435365.1 uncultured Victivallis sp.
CGGAGAAGGCGCGGATGACCGCTTCCATGTATTTCGCCTGTTCGTCGCCGTCGTAACGCTTGCCGTTCTTCCAGAAATAGGGGAGTTTCGCGGCGTTTTCGGTGGCGCAGCAGCCGCATTCGCCGAAATAGAATTCCTTTTCATAGGCTTCGGCGAAGGCGCGGTTCCGTTCGACGGCTCCCTGCAGATAGGTTGCCATTTCTTCGACGCTGCCGCCGCCGTCTTTGGAGGCGGGGGCGTACATGCTGCTGCCGAGGGAATCGAGCGCGTTGAACCAGAAATTCTTATTTTCCAGACGGTTGAGGTATTGCGGAACGTCGATGAGCGAGCTGGTCAGATGGCCGGAATAGAGTTTTCTGGCGCAGTCGATGACAGCGAGCCAGTGGTCGGAGCAATCGACCAGCGGGTTGAGTTCGCTGTCGAGGCCGTAGGCTTCGCAGCCGGTGTTCCGGGCGATGCGAAGATAGTGTTTGGTCAGCTCGGTGTAGTTGCGGAACCAGTCGGTCCGGTAGTGGAACGGACGGTCGGGGAAGATCTGTCCTTCCGGCATGTGGAGGTGACTGCGCTGGGTGCCGTCCCAGCATTCGATCATCGGGCGGAGCATCACTTTGATTCCCTTCGAATGGAGATAGCCGATGATTTCCGCCAGCTCGTCGTCGCCGGGCGTCATGTAACAATCCCGGAACATCCGGGTGCTGTAATACGCCTCCTGCATCACGGTCGAAATGAGGCAGACCCAGGGGATGCCGAGCGCCGCGATTTTGTCCGCCTCCTGTTTCGCCTTCTCCGAGGAGAAGTATCCGTTTCGTCCGTAATAGCCGAATGTCACGCCCTTGTAAAATTCCATGGTTTCACCTCTGTTTGGAAAATTTCAGGTTCTTCGATTAAGTATAACCGGAATCGGGTTGAAAACAAGAACGTTTGCCGCTATCTTATGAAATCCTGTGCAACATAATGGGGGTCGCCATGAAGAAAATCACCGCCAGGGACATCGCGCGGAGCGCCGGGGTTTCGCCTTCGACCGTTTCGCGGGTACTGAACAATTCCGCGAACGTCGATGCGCAGACCCGGCAGTTGATTCTGGACGCGGCGCGGCGTTCCGGTTTCCCCGTCTGCCGCCGCGGGGAGGATCTGACCGTCGGCGTCATCGGGCAGTTTCCGAACGAACATCTCGGCGGCTATTTCGGGTTGATCCTCGGTGCCGTCTGCGCGGCAATCTCCCGCCGCGGCGGACATGTGGAACTGGTTTCCCCCGAAGATGTTTCCATCCTGAACGAGCGCGCAGTATGGGGGGCGGTCAATCTTTCGTCGAACGACGGCGTCACCGATTTCTGGTGTGGCGAATACGGGCTCCCGCTGGTCAATGTCAATCTTCACGCGCGCCCCGCCTCCGGCGTCGGCGCGGTTCTGATGAAAGACGACGACCCGGTGCGCGAGGCGGTTCATTTCCTGTGGAAGAAGGGACACCGCAAAATCGCCTATTTCTCCTGCGAATCAATGCGGAACGAGGTCGAAAAACCTTCCCGGCGCTGGCACGGGTACGTGGAGGCCATGCACGCGCACGGCGTGGAAAATCCGGAAGCATACACGATTTTCGCCACCTATGACGACATGGAACCGGGATTTCGAAAGCTGCTCGACTCCGGCTTCACCGCCGCCGTCTTTCCCTACGAAATCGCCAATCTCTACCTGGAGCCCTGCCTGCGCAAGTTCGGGGTGAGGATTCCGGAAGACCTCTCGATCGTCCAGTGGGAGTATCCGCTTGTTTCCCAGATTCTTACCCCGCCGCGAAGCACCATCTGCCACAATCATGGCAAGGTGGCGGAGGAGGCGGTTTCGCTGCTCTACGACATGATCCGGCGCAAAGCGCCGCCGCGCGAAATCTTCGTCCCTTCGACGTTTCTCAACCGCGAAAGCATCTCCGCGCCGCGGGAAGTCAGAGCGGGTCGCCGGGCACGAGCTGGGGAGTGACGATCACCGCGATATGGTCGGCGCGGGGCGCTTCGCCCGAAATGCGCCGCAGCAGCTCCTTGAGCGCGAGTTCGGCCAGCATCCGGGGGCCGAGGTCGATGGTGGCCGGGCGCGGAT
>CAYSZM010000405.1:0-2082 GCA_964435365.1 uncultured Victivallis sp.
CATCCGGCACCTCCCGGACCGTCACTTCCGCGCGGAACCTTTGCGCAGGATGACTTCATTTTTTTCGTTCAGCACGATCACCGCCGGGGAAACCTGCCGCGCCTCCTCCACCGACATCAGCGAGAAAGCCATGACCGTCACCACATCCCCCACCTTCCCGAGGTGGGCGGCGGGACCGTTCAGACAAAACACCCGCGCCCCGGGTTCCCCGGGTATCGCATAGGTTTCGAGCCGCGACCCATTCGTGCGGTTCACCACCAGAATCTTCTCGTAAGGCAGTATCCCCGCCTCGGCAAGCAGCTCGGGATCGATTTCGAGGCTCCCCTCGTAATCGAGCTCGCAGGCCGTCAGCCGAGCGAAATGAATTTTGCCGCTCAACATGATTTTCTGCATAACGTCAACCGAATCCTCAATTCCAGAACAATTACAGGCATCCGGCTATTAATATACCACGTTTCCGCAAATAATCACGGGCACGGCCGATTATTTCCGGGAATTTCGCATTTCCCCGCACGGAACGGCTTTAAAATTTCCGTTTCACATGTAAATTAAGCATCATGCGTGTATTTTTCAACCGGTAAATCCAACAAAATATCAAATGAAATGAAAAAAATCGAAGCTTGTCTGGAATGCGTCCGCTGCCACAAACATTATGACCTCTCGCAAGTGCGCTACAACTGCGAATGCGGCGGCATCCTCGACCTCGTCCGCGACCTCTCGCAGGTCGACGGCGGAGAACTCAAAGCGTTGTGGGACAGCCGCTGGGGCCTGAAGCGCGGCGCCACCTCCTCCGGCGTCTGGCGTTATAAGGAATTGATCTTCGACCTGCCCGACGACCAAATCGTCACCCGGCAGGAAGGCAACACCCGCCTCTACGAAGCGGGCAAAGCCGGCGTCTACGCCGGGCTCAAGAACTTCCTGCTCAAGCACGAAGGCGAAAACCCGACCGGCAGCTTCAAAGACCGCGGCATGACCTGCGGCGCCACCGCGGCCAAGTATTACAACGCCAAAACCGTCGCCTGCGCCAGCACCGGCAACACCAGCGCCTCGATGGCCAGCTACGCCGCCGTCTCCGGCATGGAGTCGGTCATCTTCATCCCGGAAGGCAAAATCGCCTACGGCAAGCTCGCCCAGGCCCTCGCCTACGGCGGCAAGACCCTGCAGATCCGCGGCAACTTCGACGACGCCATGGCCCTGGTCCAGGACGTCTGCCGCGAACTCAATATCTATCTTCTGAACTCGATCAACCCGTTCCGCATCGAAGGTCAGAAGGCGATCGGCTTCGAAGTCCTCCAGCAGCTCGACTGGCAGGTTCCGGACTGGTTCGTCATTCCGGGCGGAAACCTCGGCAACAACACCGCGCTCTCCAAAGGCATGAAGGAACTCTACGACCTCGGCATCATCAACAAGATTCCGCGCATCGCAGTGGTCCAGGCGGCCGGTTCCGCCCCGCTCTATCAGATGTGGAAAAACCACACCCCCTATGAAGCGGTCAAGAATCCCGAAACCATCGCCACCGCCATCAAAATCGGCAACCCGGTCTCCTGGGAAAAGTCGCTCCGCGGCCTCGAATGGTGCAACGGCGTCGTCGAATCCGTCACCGAACAGGAAATCATGGACGCCAAAGCCATGGTGGACGCCGCCGGTATCGGCGCGGAACCCGCCAGCTGCTGCTCCGTCGCCGGTGCAAAGAAGCTCCGCGAAGCCGGCGTGATCGACCCCGAAGCCAGCGTCGTCGGCATCCTCACCGGCAACGTCCTCAAAGATCCCGACGCCGTCATCGGTTATCACAAGGACGAACTCTTCGACCACTACGGCATCCGCGGCACCTATGCCAACAAGCCGCAGGTCATCGACGCCACCGTCGATGCCGTCCGTCGCGCCCTCGGCCGCTAAATCGTGGGAATAAGGGAGGCGCTTCGCCCTCCCTTAACCCTCCCGACCGGCAGGGTGCCGGTGCCGGATACTTTAGATCCGCATCAAATGCTGCGCATTTGGTGCTCCGATTGGGGAGGTTCGGGAGGTAGTTCGAGGTTCCGGAGGGCGCAAAATACCGCTCCTTCCGGCGCGCCTTCCCGCTTT
>CAYSZM010000406.1:0-2064 GCA_964435365.1 uncultured Victivallis sp.
GGTGACGATGTTGTCGATCCCCTCCTCGTCGAGCAGTTTGCTGGTGCCGTGCGGCTGGAGACAGAGCAGCGCGTCGTCGGCGTCCATGCCGCAGCCGTCGTCGCTGACGGCGATGAGGCGGGTTCCGGCGCGTTCGATTTCGATGCGGATTCGCCGTGCTCCGGCGTCGATGGCGTTTTCCACCAGTTCCTTGACCACCGAGGCGGGCCGTTCGATGACCTCGCCCGCGGCGATCCGGTTGCTCAGGTGTTCGGACATTACATGGATCTTACTCATGCTGCGGCTCCGGAAGAGATGCGGGCGGCGCCGTCTCCGGCTTCCCCGCGGATTGATGTTTCTTCGCGTTTTCTTCGGCCAGCGACCGGTAGTAGGCGGCCTTGTCGGTGTCGCCGAGTTCTTCGTAGGCGCGACTCAAATTGAGGTCGATTCCCGGCTGGTCGGGGTCGAGCTGCCGGGCCGCCAGCAGTTCGCGGATTCCTGCCTCGAACCACTGCATGTTGATCATCGAGAGCCCGAGGTTGTTGCGGGCGACCGCGTCCTTGGGGCGTCTGGCGAGGATGGCGCGGAACATGTTCCCGGCGTCGTAGTAACGTCCCGACATGTAGTAGACGTTGCCGAGCATCTTCATCGCGGCGATGTTGTCGCGGTCGAAATTGAGAATCCGCTTCAGCGAGCGTTCCGCTTCCGGATAGCGCTTCTTTTCGAACAGCCGCTCCGACTGTTTGAGGAGCTGTTGGATAATCTGCGGCGAGGCCGGCGCGGTTTTCGTCTGCCGCCGGCCGGTGATTCCCGGCCGGTCGTAGGTATGGATGACCAGCGCAGTCAGCAGCACCACGCCGAGCAGCGCGCCGCCCATCACCAGGAGTCTCCAGATTTCCCGGCTCATGCGCGCCCCTCTCCGGGAACTTCCGGACCGGGGTGGAAGCAGCGGACGATGTGCCCGTTCCCGAGCTCGGTTTCTCCCGGTTTCTTCGCCCGGCACTCCTCTTTCTGCGCGTCGGAAAGGACGGCGCGCCTTGCGCAGCGGTCGCAGAAGCGGCAGCCGGGCGCGAAGTCGGCGGCCGACGGCACGTGCCCGGGAATGGTCGAGAGCCGTTTCTCTTCCCTGCCGAGACGCGGCACCGCCCGGAGCAGCGCCTGGGTATAGGGATGGGCCGGGTTGGCCAGCAGTTGTGCGGTCGGCCCGGATTCGGCGATCTGTCCGGCGTACATCACCGCCACGCGGTCGGCCAGTTCGGCGACGATGCCGAGGTTGTGGGTCACCAGAATCACCGCCATGTCGCGTTTGTGCCGCAGTTCGTCGATCAGTTCGAGGATCTGGGCCTGGATGGTCACGTCGAGGGCGGTGGTCGGCTCGTCGGCGATCAGGAGTTCCGGGTTCCCGGCCAGCGCCATGGCGATCATGATGCGCTGCTGCATTCCGCCGGAGAGTTCGTGCGGATAGGCGTCGATCCGGGTTTCGGGAGCGGGGATGCCGACCTGTTTCAACAGCGAAATCACCTCTTCCCGGCGGTCGGTCACCTCGGGACGGTGCAGCTCGAGCACCTCGGCGATCTGGCTGCCGATGCGGAAGACCGGGTTGAGCGAGACCGATGGCTCCTGAAAAATATAGGCGATTCCGCCGCCGCGCACCTTGCGCAGCCGCCGGAGCGGCACGTGGGCGAGGTCGAGCTCTTCCGCTTTGGAGCGGAAGCGGATTTCATCCGCTGAAACGCGGGCGGGCGGCGTCGGCAGCAGCGAGGTCAAGGCGAGGCAGCTGATGCTCTTTCCGCAGCCGGATTCCCCGACCAGCGCCAGGATTTCTCCCCGTTCCACTTCGAACCCGATGCCGTCCACCACCGGCGGCGTCGAGCGGCCGAATGAGATCGAGAGGTTGTTTACGGTCAATAAAGCCATAGTAGCGAAAAGCCGTTTCCGTTTTTGGAGAATATAACATGAAAAGCGTCAAGATTCCACATTATTTCGTGCCCGGCGGTAGAAAAAAGAGAAATTCACGACTATATTACAGTCGAAGGGTATGGATTGGAACGTTGAATGGACCAACGGAAAGAGGGTGCATGGAAA
>CAYSZM010000407.1:0-2059 GCA_964435365.1 uncultured Victivallis sp.
GGGATCCGAATTCTGCTGGGCACACTGATGTTTGCCTGCGTCGGCGCTGCCGTGACGGCGGCGGAGGGACAGCGTACCATCGTATTCAACGAGGACCGCAGTCAGCATTACATGACCACGAAGATTTACGAGCTGAAAAACGTGCAGGCTCACGACCTGATGCCGTTCGTTCGCGGCGCGGTCAAACGCTTCGACAGTCAGTCGACGGTGCAGAGCGTCGATTATTCCACCGGCGGAAAGCAGTTCCTGGTCGTTTCGACCGGCAACGCGTTCATGCCGTGGGTTGACGACATGGTTGCGAAGCTGGATTATCCGTCCACCAAGATCGACGCGTCGGGTTCGCGGATCGACGGCGACGGGATTTCCCGCTGGGTCTACTGCCCGGTCTACCGCGGCAGCAACAACATGCTTGACGTGCTCCGTCAGGTCTTCACTTCCGCGGGCGGCGAAGGTGCGTCGTTCTATCATGCCGGAAGCAATATGTTCTACTTCAAAAGCTCGAAGTCGCAGGGCGAGGCTTACCTCTCGCTGCTGAAGACGCTGGACCGCCCGGTTCCGCAGCTTGAAGTTCAGTTCAAAGTTTACGTGATCAGCGACAACAACTTCCGCGAACTCGGACTGGATTACCTGTCCTGGAAGAACGGCCCGGGAGCGCAGCTTCTCTCCACCGGCTTCAACTTCGCCGACGTGAGCGCCGATCTCGACTCGCTGAGCCCCGACGCGATCAACAAGATCCTCGGCTTCATGCCGACCAGCATCAACGGCGTCGGCGGCATCATGGTCGCCCCGAACATCGATGCGACGTTCCTGCGTATGCTCGCCCAGAAGGGCAAGGCGTGGACCGCCACCTCGAGCTCGCTGACGCTGATCAACAGCTTCGATCCCGCGGCCAACGACACCAGCAATGATGTGTTCGCCCTCGAATTCACCCCCGAGTTCCAGAATCTGGTCAAGGACGAAGACCAGACGATCACCATCGGCGCCCTGACCGGTTCGACCTTCAAGTTTGAACTCTTCGCTCCCTCGATCAACTTCATCGCCGATCCTTCGGAGAACAAGCTGACGCTGATGAGCGGCTGGGCCATGACGACGGAATCCCTGGCGGAAACCGACAACCTCGGCAATCCCTCGATGGAGAGCAACAGCTTCTCCGGCGCCCTGACGCTTGATTCCGGCGTGGAACGGCTGATCGGTACGTTCGACAAGCACGTGATGGTCAACCAGTACATCGGCATGCCGTTCCTGGGAGACATTCCGGTGCTCAAGTATTTCTTCGGTTCGGAGAGCAAGGTTGACAGCAAAATCAAGGTGTTCGTGACGATGACCGCCAAGCCGGTCGTGACCGAGAACCTGCCGTCTCCCGCCGCCGGTAAAATGATCGACACGTTCGCGGCTGTGAACAGCGCGAAGTAATGAATTTACGGGAAGGAATCTGAATTATGAACTTCAAGCGCACACTTCTTTCGGGAGCTTCCGCAGCTGCCCTGGCCGCCGCGGTCAACGGCGGAACCATCAACACCCCGACCCCGACCCCGTTCCCCACCCAGGTTCAGCCGCAGCTGAACGTTGCGATTGACAAAGCGACCAACGAGATCACTTTCGTCAATACCAACAACGACCCGTTCGTCTACACCAAGGTTTACAAGCTTAAAAACGCCGATCCGTATGAGATCCGGCCGTACATCATGTCGGCGATCCGCTCGCGCCGGATCGACACGAACGAGACCAAGGTTGAGGCGATCAAGTACGCCGACGGCACCGGCATGGTGATCGTCTCCGCGGAACAGTACCGTTTTGAAAAGCTCGAAAACGGCATGACCATCGATCAGGTGGTGGAGATGCTGGACCGTCCGAATCTCTCGGCCCAGGCCGGACGCCGGTTCTTCGTCTACTACGCGAAGTACTTCGATGCGACCACGCTGGCGAACCTGATCCGCGAGGTGGGCATCATGCACGCCGACGACGACATGGAATTGGATGGCGTCGATACGGTCAAGGCCGACAACGGCATGAACGCGCTGCTCTTCTTCTGCACGCCGATTTCGCAGAAGAACATCGA
>CAYSZM010000408.1:0-2055 GCA_964435365.1 uncultured Victivallis sp.
CCCGAGTTCCGGCTCCGGCCGGATGCTCTCCGGGTTGTGGCACCAGAGACAGTGCAGCGGGCACCCCTTGAGGAACAGCGTGGTTCGCACCCCCGGCCCGTCGTGGACCGCGAAGCGTTTGATGTCGCAGAGAATTCCGGTGGCGGTCATGACAGGCTCCTACTCGCTGATGTTGCGGGCGCGCTCGATGTAGGCGTCCTGCTCTTTGCCGGCGAGGTCGTTGAAGAGCACGTTCCAGCCGCAGACGCGCACCTGGAGCCCCCGGTGGTGTTCCGGATGTTTCTGCGCATCGACCAGCGTTTCAGCGTCGAAGATGTTGAAGTGCATGGCGACTCCGTTGTTCCGCATGTAGGCGAAAAGCACACTCCGCATCGCGGCGAGGCCGTCGGCGCCGCGCACCGTGGCCGGGTGCATCATCATGTCGAGCGGATAGTCGCCGGGGAGCCAGGCAGAATCGATGTGCGATATTGATTTCACCAGCGCGGTGACGCCCCTGGTATCCATTCCCTGCGTCGGGGAGAGGTTTTTGGACATCTCCTCGCCGGCCTTGCGTCCGTCCGGCGTGGCGCCGGTCAGTTCGCCGAGATCGATGAACTGCCGCGCCGAGTGTCCTGACGCCTGGTAGAAGCCGCGCCGCGCGTTCGGGCGGAGGTTGATCTTTTCGCCCATGTGACGCGCCAGCGTCTCCGCGAGCAGGTCCACTTCCTCAATGCCGTTGCCGAACTTGTTCGGGTCGTGGAGGAGTTTCCGCCGCAGTTTTTCGTGGCCCTCCCAGTTCGCCTTGAGGATGTCGCGCAGTTCGGCAAGCGTGAGTTCGCCGCGCTCGTAGACGTAAATGCGGATCATTGAGAGCGCGTCGGCGGCGGTGGCGAGCCCCGCTTCGAGGATGGTCGAGATGTTGTAGGTCGAACCGTCCGAGAAGGCGTCGCGGGCGGTTTCGAGGCTGTGCTCGATGGTGACCGAAAACACCTGCGCCGGATTGATCTTGTGCAGCGATTTTTCGAAATCGTTGGTGCAGCGGATGTTGGTTTCGATGATGCGGTCGAGCTGGCGGAAGTAGGCGGCGAGGAAGTCGTCGAACGTGCGGAGCGCCTCCAGCGGGCCGGTTTTCTCGCCGAATTCGATTCCGGTCAGCGGGTCGACGCCGTCGTTCAGCACGAACTCGATCGGTTTCAGGAAATTGAGGTGCCCGACTCCGGTTCCGTTGCTGGTCGCCCGCGGCGTGAATTCGTAACAGCCGCGGATGTCGCAGGTCCGCGCCTCCTCGGCGCTGAAGCCGCTGGCGATCATGGCGCGGGCGATGCCGGGTTCGCAGACGAAGACGAGGCTGCTGTGCCCGCGCCGGATCATGTCGAACGCTTTGTCCAGGAATGCAACCGGCGTATTGGGCGCGGCCTTGAGCTGGATCTTCGGGGTGTGGAGCCCGAGCCTGTCGTATTCGCCGAGGATCAGGTAAGAGAGCTCGTTGATTTCGGTCGAGCCGTCCGCCTTGGTGCCGCCGAGGTAGAACGGGTGCCCCCAGTAGTTGTCGATCGACGCCCACTGCATCATGAAATAGTCGAGGAATTCGCGGATCTGCTCCTCGGTGAACCGCCCCTCGGCGAGGTCTTTGCGGTAGTACGGCAGCAGCATCCGGTCGAGGTTGCCGAGCGAACGGACCTGCAACCGGTCGATGTGTTCGCCGAACATGAAGAAGAGGTAGATGAGCTGCAACACCTCGTAGGTGTTGCGCGGCGCGCCGTGGAGCAGGGAGTCGAGACACTCGGCCACCGCGAGCACCCGGCTGTCCGGTTCGGCATGGTCGAGCGCGTAGCTGTAGAACCGTTCGAGCATTTCGAGAATGGCGGTGTAGGTGATCTCAATGCCGTCGAAGTAGGCGGCGGCTTCGGGAGTCAGCGTGCCGTTGTTCTGATGGAACTTCCGGAAATCCCGCGCCCGTTCCCGGAGTCCGGGGAAGCCGAGCGCATAGACCGCGTCCCAGTCCGGCACCGAGTGGTCGAAGTCCTTCCAGATTCGCGTCGCGCCGGTCTGGTTGCAGAGTTCGCGCAGGCGGGT
>CAYSZM010000409.1:0-2049 GCA_964435365.1 uncultured Victivallis sp.
GTGATCCACGCCGCCAGCGGGAACAGCTCCCGCTTCAGCGCTTCGATCGCGCTCTCTTCCAGAAGCACGCTCCCCGAGGTCGAAACCATGACCGGGTCGACCACCAGCGGCAGATTGTGCGCCTTCACGCAGCGCGCCACCGCGTTGACGATCTCCGCCGAAAACAGCATTCCGGTCTTGGCGAAGCGGATGGGGATCGCGTCGAGCACGGTTTCGATCTGGCAGGCCACGCCGTCGGCGGGAACCGCGTCGATCCGCGCCACGCGCTTCGGATTCTGGCTGGTCAAAGCGGTGATCGCCGTGCAGCCGTACACCCCGAACGCGTTGAAGGTGCGCAGATCGGCCTGAATGCCGGCACCTCCGCCGGAGTCGCTCCCGGCAATCGTCAGCGCGGAGGGGTACAGCTCGTTTTTCGGATTATTTTTGGTCATGGTTTGTTTTCGGCAGGTTGAACGGTTATATTGCAATTGACTCAGAATAACAATACATCGTCAACCCGGTAAAAACAAATTGCAGAACCGATGTTTTTTCGTGAATTAGCCCCGATTTTTCTGATTGCGCTGTTCGCCTTCGCCATGCCTGCCGCCAAAGCGGCCACTTCAATCGGCGACGGCGTTTCCGTCGACATGGACCGCAGCAGCTCGGAATCGCTGCGGACGCTCGACGAACTCCGGGCGCTGGACCGCCAGATCACCACGCTGTTCCGGGTCGGCGGCCGGAAACTGCCGCTCCAATGCCGCATCGTCGTCTCCGGCGGGCTGCCGAAGGGCGAACTCCAGGTGGAGTACAAGCCGGAAGAGTGGATTCTCTCCTTCAACGACCGCGACAGCGACTGGCTTGAGGATTTCGCCCTGCGGCGGCGGCTGACCGGGCTGCTGCTGCTGTCGAAGATTCCGCGCGCCGTGCCGCCCGCCAACCCCGACTACCTCCCCGGCTGGATTTCGGCCGGAATCGACTCCCGGCTCGCCGGAGCGCGCACAGCGGAGTCCCTGATGCGGCGCAACCGCCGGATGCCGGTGCTGCGCGCGCTGCTGGAGGCCGGAACGTTCCCGGAATTCCGCAAAATGCGCCTCCTCGATCCCCGGCTGCTGCCGCCCGCCGCCCTCGACTGGTACGGCGAACTCGGCCGGGTCATGCTCGAACTCGGCACCGTTCAGTCGGACGCCGCGGACAATGCACTGCTCGACTACTGCATTCTGTCGTCACACCCGACCGGCGTGGAGATTCAGAATTTTCAATCGACGCTGGGGCGCACATTCCTCGCCGGAGCGCTCCGCGATGGCCTGCCCGAACGCATCGGCACGGAGACCTGGTCGAAACTCGACGACGACGGAAAAATCGAACGGATTCTGCAGGATCACGCCCGGCGGCTCGCCTTCAACGATTTCATGCCGCAGCCGGTTCCGCTGGCCGCGGCCGCGTTCGAAACGCTGAACCCGGTCCCCGTGCCGGAGCTCGACGGCAAAGGCGCGCCGACCGGAAAAACCCTCCAGACGCCGCTCGCCGAATTTCCGAAGCTGCTGCCCGGCCGGCCCGACGCCGCCGACCTCCAGCGCGCCCTCCGCCGCCGGATTCTCCTGCTGCGCGAAGGCAACGACATCTGGTTCCGCCAGCTGCTCGACAACCTGGGGGACGCCGTGATGCGGCTGCCGCTCCGGAAAGACGCCGCCTCGGACGAGACGCCCGCGCCCGACGAGCGCTTCCGCCAGGCGATCGACCGGATTCACGCCGATCTGGAACGCCGCGCGAAAATCGAGCGGCTGCTCGATTCCGCCGAACAGGAGAATCGCATCCCCGCCGCATTTTACGCCGGAGCGATCCGCGAAGCGAACCGCCCCTCCCCCGTCCTGACCGATCGGGAACGCGAATTCTTCGATCGGGTCGAACGGGAGTGGCTCGACGATTGAAAAGCAACTCATGCCGTGCTATATTAATCGGCTGGGGATGCCGCACCAGATCGCGGCAGATGAAAATGGGAATGGTCCAAGTTACCAGGGAAACGAAAGAGAAACAGATGAAAGAATTGTCGATGATGAACCCGCTGATGAA
>CAYSZM010000410.1:0-2040 GCA_964435365.1 uncultured Victivallis sp.
CGCTCTCCAGCTTGCCGGTGCCGTAGGTATCGACGTTGATCGAAAGCGGCTCGGCGATGCCGATCGCGTAGGCGACCTGGACTTCGCACTTCTCCGCCAGACCCGACGCGACGATGTTCTTGGCGATGTAACGGCACATGTAGGCCGCCGAACGGTCCACCTTGGAGGGGTCTTTGCCGGAGAACGCGCCGCCGCCGTGGCTGCCGACGCCGCCATAGGTATCGACGATGATCTTGCGGCCGGTGAGGCCGGTGTCGCCGTGCGGCCCGCCGATTTCGAAGCGGCCGGTCGGATTCACATAATAGACGATGTCATCGCTGAGAAATTCGGCCGGAATCACCTTCTTGACCACGTCTTTGACCAGGACTTCGAGCCATTCCCGGTCCATGTCCGGGGTGTGCTGGTGCGACACCACGATCGCGGTCACCGCGACCGGCTTGCCGTTCTTGTAGCGGATGGAAACCTGGCTCTTGGAGTCCGGCCGCAGGAAGCGGTACTTCTCCGGCTCGGTGTGGCGCAGCCGCGCCAGCTCTTCGACGATCTTGTGCGCATAGTAGATGGTCGCCGGCATCAGGGCCGGGGTCTCGTTCGAGGCGTAGCCGAACATCATGCCCTGGTCGCCCGCGCCCTGCTCGCCGGAGAGGCTCTGCTCGGCGGTCACGCCCTGGGAAATGTCGGCGGACTGCTTGTGGATGCAGATCATCACCTTGGCGTCGTCGGCGCAGAAGCCGACGCCGTGAACGTTGTATCCGATCTTGCGGACCTGGTCGAGAGCGACCTCCTGCCAGTTGATCTTCGCCCTGGTGGTGATCTCACCGGAAATCACCACAAGATTGGTGGTCGCCAGCGTCTCGCAGGCGACGCGGCTCTCCGGGTCCTGCGCCAGGCAGGCGTCGAGGATCGCGTCGGAAATCTGGTCGCAGACCTTATCCGGATGTCCCTCCGAAACCGATTCGGAGGTAAAAACATGGTCAACATGGATCTTGCTCATCTATAAACTCCTGATATTGAAATGGTTGCAATTATTATCACTTGACGCAAAAAGCCCGACCGGCAAATTAGCCGGTCGAGCAGATCGATGTAATGTTCAAGGATAGCCGAAAAGAATCATCTGTCTGTGAAGCGGATCAACGCTGCGGCATCCGCATCGGAACCGGAACGCCGCGGCGGTTCTGGCCCCAGATGGATTCGCCGGTGCCGTCGACGGCCGGCTTGTCCTTGCCGTAGCTGATGGTTTTCATACGGTTGTCGGCGAGACCGCGTCCGGCGAGATAGGCGCGGATGGCATTCGCGCGGCGTTCGCCGAGGGCCCGGTTATACTCTTCGGTACCGCGCTGGTCGCAGTGACCTTCGATCAAGAGGCCGAGCGTCGCATTGTTCTTCAGATATTCCGCGATCCGGTCGAGGTTGGCCTGTTCGGAAGGAACCAGCACGTCGGAGTCGTAAGCGAAATAGATAATCGGCATGTTGAGCCGGTTTTCAGGATCGGCTTCGACCCAGCCGTCCTTGTCGGCAGAACCGATGCCGTCGCCCGCGCCGGGAAGGAACTGCCCGTCAGCGCCAGTCACATTGGAGCCGAATCCGTTGCCGGGGCCGCCGTTGAGTCCGGTGTTGTTGCCCATGACCGGATCGGGGAATGCCTCTTCGACCGCGCTGGTGTCTTCCGCCGGGGTATCGTTGCTGAACAGACCACAACCCGCGCCGCCGAAACCGAGCAATGCTGCGATGACGGCCGAACCCAAGAAATGCTTCATCATTATCGTGTCCCTCCTGTAGTAAACCGGATGTTTTGCTATTGTCATTTAACATAGACTTTAAATAAAAAAATTCCAATGATTTTCAGACAAAACCAGCTTTTTTTTGCATTTCCCGATTTCCGGGGGCTTCATTCCGAAGGATTTCAGCCGAAATAATCTTGATATTACGGCCCATCCCTGCTATATTTCCCTTATGATACAAGAAAATGCAGTGCAGGAGGGCATCTTGTCATGAACATCGATTGGGACAATCTCGGATTCAAATTCATGCCGACCCGGAGCA
>CAYSZM010000411.1:0-2036 GCA_964435365.1 uncultured Victivallis sp.
GCCGGGCAGCGGCGGATGCACGCGCCGCAGCGGGTGCACCAGGCGAACGGGTCGTCGCCGTAGGGGCGGCTGTCGGCGGGGAGCTCGAGCGCGGTGACCACCGAGCCCAGCCGCATGGCGACGCCGTGTTCGGTGATCAGGCTGGCGGACAAGCCGAACGTTCCGGCTCCGGCGACGAAGGCGGCGTGCCGTTCCGACCAGTTCGAGGTATAGGGCTTCTCGGCCTGGTTCGGAATGTTGTTGAGCTCGCGCGGTTCCAGGTCGGGGGCGATGGAAGGGTAGCCTTCCGCCGTCAGCAGTTTGGCCAGCTGGGCGCGCATCTCGTTGTTCAGGATTTCGCCGAAACTGCGGACCGAGGCCCATTCGACCGACGGGCGCAGCGTCTCCGCCCCGTTGGTTTCGCGTGCGGTGCGGTTGACCGGGATGACCCAGATGATCACCGATTTCGCTTCGGCGTCGGGGAATTTCCGCTTGAGCGCTTCGTCGGGCGTCCAGTGGAACGGCCCGATGATCTCCTTGAATTTGACGAAGAAGGGGTCGGCGGCGGAGGCGATGTGGACGGTCGGCTCCTCGAAAAAGCGGTCCGTACCGGTCCTGTGATAGAGATTGGTCACCAACGTTTCGATTTCGGCGCGGTTCTTCATCAGAAAGCCTCCCTTCCGGAAAAGCGAGGAGACCCGGAAATGATCCGGGTCTCCCGATTGAAATACGGATCTTATGCTTCGATGCGCGTCTCGAGATAGTCGCGCAGCTGGGTCACGTTGACCCGGTCCTGCAGCATCGTGTCGCGGTTGCGCACGGTGACGCAGTTGTCGTTGACCGAGTCGAAGTCGAAGGTGATGCAGAACGGCGTGCCGATTTCGTCCTGGCGGCGATAGCGCTTGCCGATGCTGCCGGTTTCGTCGTATTCGGAGCGGAAATGGCGGTCGATATCCTTGTAGAGATTGTACGCCTGTTCCTTGAGCTTCTTGGACTGCGGCAGCACGGCGACCTGGATCGGGGCGACCAGCGGCGGCAGGTGGAGCACGATGCGGGTGTCTTCCTCCATCCCCTCCTTGGCGGTGGCGGCCTTCTCTTCGTCGTAGGCGGAGGAGAGCAGCGCCAGCATGGTGCGGTCGAGACCGACCGAGGTTTCGATGACGGTCGGCATGAACTTGCGGCCGTTGTCGTGGTCCATGTAGGAGAGGTCTTCGCCGGAGAACTCGCTGTGGCGCGAGAGGTCCCAGGTGCCGCGGTGGTGGACGCCTTCGAGCTCGCCCCAGCCGAACGGGAACTTGACCTCGATGTCGATCGCCGCCTTGGCGTAGTGGGCGAGTTTCTCGTGCTCGTAGATGCGGAAGAAGTCGTCCTTGAACTTCAGCTTGTTCTTATAGTAGTTGATCCGCTGCGCCTTCCAGTATTCGAAGAACTCCATGCCCTGTTCGCCGTCGCAGAAGAATTCCATCTCCATCTGGGTGAATTCGCGGCTGCGGAAGGTGAAGTTGCGCGGATTGATCTCGTTGCGGAACGCCTTGCCGATCTGGGCGATGCCGAACGGCAGCTTCTGGCGGGTGGCGACCCGGACGCTGTGGAAATCGACGAAAATCGGCTGGCAGGTTTCGGCGCGCAGATAGGCGGCGTGTTCCTCGTCGAACACCGGTCCGACGAAGGTCTTCATCATCAGGTTGAATTCGCGCGGTTCAGTGAGGTCCTGCGATCCGCAGTTCGGGCAGGTGGTGGGGTCTTCCATCTGGTCGACGCGGTAGCGCGACTTGCACTTGCGGCAGTCGGTCATGAGGTCGCTGAACTGGTCGAGGTGGCCGGAGGCCTTCCACACCCGCGGGTGGCAGATGATGGTGGAGTCGAGTCCTTCGACGTTGTCGCGGGTTTCGACCATTTCGTGCCACCAGAGGTTTTCGACGGCGCGCTTCATCCGTGCGCCGTAGGGGCCGTAGTCCCAGAATCCGTTGATGCCGCCGTAGATTTCCGAACTTGGAAACACAAATCCGCGGCGTTTGCACAGGCTGACGATCTTATCCATCAGCACCAGATCCTTC
>CAYSZM010000412.1:0-2014 GCA_964435365.1 uncultured Victivallis sp.
CCGCCGAAGATGACCAGCCCGGCGATCACCCCCTGCGTCCAGCGGCCCTGCCCGATCAGGCTGTCCGGCAAAGGCGAAAGTCCCGCGTTGCAGAACGCCGAAACCGAGTGGAACAGCGCATACCAGGCCGATTCGAGAAACGGATATTTGCCGAGAAAACCGGGCAGCAGCAGCAGGAATCCGATCGCTTCGGTCACCAGGACATACTGGATCACCGTCCGGAGCAACCCCTCGGTTCTGGGCAGCGAGAAGTTATCCGAGAGATTCGAAATCAGGAGCGTGTCGCTGAATGACAGCCCGCGCCCCATCAGCAGCAGGATCGACGCCGACAGCGTCATGATCCCGATGCCGCCGAGCTGAATCAGCAGCAGCAGAACCACCTGCCCGAACGCGTTGAATTCCCCCACCGGAACCGTCGCCAGCCCGGTCACGCAGACCGCGCTGGTCGCCATGAAACAGGCGTCCGGCCACGGCAGGAACGCATCGTGCGCCCACGGCAGTTTCAAAAGAAGCGTCCCCGCGGCGATCAGCCCGGCGAACGAAGCGAGGAACAGCAACTGTCCCCGTTTGACAAATCCCATCTCCATGTTCGATTCCGCGCCTCCTGTTACCCCTCAGGCAACGGGGTCACCAGCCCTCGGTGAACGATGCGACGACATTTTTCGCGGCGGCGTAGGCCGCCTGCCGAACGCCGTTCATCCGCCCGGTCATCTGGTCCGGCCCGGTCTCGAAGTCCGCCGAGCCGGTCACCGTCCTCGGTTTGACCAGCGGCTCCGCCCGCCCCGGGATAATCACCGAAAATTCGATCGTAAGGACAACCCGCCATTGGTTCGGCACATAAAGATCGTCCTGCGCCTTGTCCTGTTTCGCCCAGGAGACTTCCGAGAACCTGGCATTGGTGATCCGCGCATATACGATGCAGTCCGCCTCTTTTTCACCGACCAGTTTCAGCGAACCGTCGGTCATGAAACGTTCACAGAGCAGATTGCGGACCTGCGCCGTCAGGTTGGGCTCGAGCGTCTCATTCTGGACGGGCGCCACCGCCACGGACTTGAGCTGCGGATGCGCCAGACTCCCGATCTGGTAGCCGCAGCCGCCGCAGACCAGCAGCGCCAGCGCCGCGACGATGGTGAACACCGGAAAAACGTGCTTCTTCATTTCGTCGTCTCCTCCACTTTCCCGGTCGCCACGGCGGGCGGATCGTCTTCTTTCCCGATTCCGAGATCGTAGACCGGCAGCAGGAACTTGCGGTTGCCGCGGCCAGGCACGATCAGCAGCTTGCCGGACTCCTCCGGCAGTTTGTACGCGGAATAGCGCTGATAGCGCGGTTCGCTCCGGGCCGGGAAATCGTCCGGCACGAACGTTTTGTCCAGCTTGGCGAGACGGCGCTCGGAATCCCCCGCCGACTCCGTATCCGGAAATTCCTTGAGCACCTGCGCCAGATAGCGTTCCGCCGCCTCTTTCCGCCCGGAATTCTCGTAGTAATCGGCGATTTTCACCAGCCGCTCGGCCTGAATGTCGCGGCTCTGCGCCAGGATCGTGCGGATGAAATCATTCTCCGGCGCATCGGGATATTTGTTCTGGAACTCCAGAAACACATCGTGCGCCTCGCGCGCATAGTGCGCGTCGCCATCGCCGCGCCGGGAAAGTTCGAACAGCCCGTTGCCGAGCGCCAGATAGGCGTATTTACACTCCGGCGAATGGGGATAGTCCTGAATGATCCGGCGCAATTCCTCGAGCGACTCCTTCACCTTCCCCTCCTGGTCGAGCAGGAAAGCGAGGCGAAGACGCGCCCGCGGCGCCTCATCCGAAAACGGCGCCCGTTCGAGCGCCTTGCGGTAGATCTCCGCGCTCTTGTCGCCGCCGACCAGCCACGGAATCCAGCGCAGATACCAGAAGGAGGGCTCGCGCACCCCTTCGTCATACATCTTCGCCAACTCGTATTCGCGGTTGACCAGCGCGACGAAATCGGCGTATTCCGGGTAATCGGTCAGCATCCGCTCGATCGCTTCGA
>CAYSZM010000413.1:0-1995 GCA_964435365.1 uncultured Victivallis sp.
CGGTCCGTTCCCGGCGCCGTCCGGCGGCCCGCCAGTAGTCGCAGCAACACCTTAATGTAATCGTCGTCAGCCAGTTTTCAAACGGTTTCACAGGCTCGTATCCGGCCAGGCTCCTGAAAATCCGGACGAACGCCTCCTGCGCCACATCCTCGATGTCGTCGCGCGGAATCCGCCTGGCGGTCAGGGCGAACACCTGCCCGCGGTACCGGTCCACCAGAATTCCGAACTCTTCCCGGCGGCCGTCGAGGATGTGTGCTATAATCTCGTTTTCATAGACGTCGGAAGACATGTTCAGCGATTTCATTCGATGCCGGATTGTTTGTCATTACCATATTGCCGCCGCGCCGGTTATGCAAGCGGAAAGGGCGTTTTCCCGTCAGATCGTGACTAAATTCAGCACCGCAGTCGTTATCTGGTCGCTCATCCCGTGGTTGTTGTTCTGTTTGATGAAATCACTGCCGGAGTAACCGGTGACATGCCCGTCTCCGTAAACGAAATTTCCGAATTTTTCGTGGTTGGTTTTGGCGTCGTCGTTGCTGGCGCCGTCGGCGGCGGTCGCGATGGCGGCGGTCGTATTTTTCTCGGTCATCGGGACTTCGCCCAGCGGTTCCATCGCCTTGCGGAGCTCGCCGATGTACATGTAGCTGCAATCCTCCCCGGTTTTCGCCGTCGTGCTCGGGCAGATGTACAGCTTGGCGTCGGTCAGGTAGCCGTTGTCGGTGAGCAGTCCGAAGCCTCCCTCGTCGTATCCCGGCATCTTCCCGGAGAACGTGTAGGCGGCGTTGTACGGCAGATACTCCCGGAAATCGTTGCTGTACAGCTTGAACGCCATGCCGAACTGTTTCAGGTTCGACGCGCAGTTCACCCGGCGGGAGCGCTCGCGGGCGTTGTTCAGCGCAGGCAGCAGCATTCCCGCCAGAATGGCGATGATGGCGATGACGACGAGGAGTTCGATCAGCGTGAAATGTTTCTTCATCCCGTATTTCCTTTTCGATGTGAATTCAGAGTGTTCTACTCTAAGAAATCGTCGGTTCGGCCGAAAAGGTTACGGAAGATTTGCAGAAAAAGCGAAAAAAACGGGCGGACCGTCCTGATCGGCGGTCCGCCCGGGGTGTAATCCGGATGGCGGTTACTTGAGGAAGGCGCTTTCGATGGCGCGCTTCACTTCGGCGAAGGTCTCATCGACCGAGCCGTTGCGCGGAATCACCACGTCGCCGACGGTGACCGAAATCGTCCCGTCCGCTTCCGGGCGTGAGCTGAACGCCGCGTCGACGTTGACGCTGTCGGCCCAGCCCTTGGACTTCACGAACTCGACCACGCGGCCGAGCAGCTCCTGCCCCTGGCACTGGCTCTGCTTGGTGCACAGCGTGACGCAGATCGGCAGCGCGTTTTCCTTCTTGCTGCGCAGGATCGGGCTCTTCGCGTCGAACAGCTGGCTGCGGTTCTGGTAGTGGGTGTGCAGCCGGGTGTGCGCCTCATGCGAACCGGGACGGCCGCCGAAGCTCTCCGCATAGCACTTGTCGACGTAGTAGTTGTCCTGCGGCTTCTGGACCTGACGGCTCTTGTCGGTGTCGTAGAGTCCCGATGCGCGCTTGGAGCGGAACTCCTTGTCGGTCGGGATCGGCTGTCCGCCGCCGGCGACGCAGCCGCCGGGGCAGGCCATCACTTCCACGAAGTCGTAGGACGCCTTGCCCGACTTGATCTCGTCGACCAGCTTCCGGGCGTTGGCGAGGCCGTGGACGACCGCGATGCGGAGCTTCTTGCCCGCCACTTCGAGTTCGGCTTCCTTGCGCGGAGCGAGGCCGCGGGTCTCCTTGAAGTCGATCGGGCTCAGCGGATCGCCGGAGATTTTCTCAACCGCGAACCGCAGCGCCGCTTCCATCACGCCGCCGGTGGTTCCGAAGATCACGGCGCCGCCGGTCGAGAACCCGAGCGGCATGTCGAACGCCGCCGGTTCCAGCTCGGCCATCTGGATGCCCATCGACTGGACCATCT
>CAYSZM010000414.1:0-1978 GCA_964435365.1 uncultured Victivallis sp.
GCCGGTCTGGGGGAGGTTCGGAGGGGGGCGAAGCGCCCCCTCTGATTCCCACGACAACGTATGCAATCAGAGCATAGCGTCGGGAACCCATTGCAGGGAGTCGGCATAAGCGACGCCGACGACCCAGTTGGGGCGGGTGTTGGGGGCGACGCGCTGGACGGTGGCGCGGATGGTGTGAATACCGGGTTCGAAATCCATGAAGACTTCCTGATTCCACGGGGCGCGGTGGAAAGAGGGGGCCATGTCGCCGGGGGAGCGCCGGAAGGCGAGCTTGCCGTCGATGTCGACGATGACCTGCGACTTGGTGTTGAACATGACGACATATTTGCCCGCCTTGCCGATTTTGAATTTAAAATCGAGGACGAGTTCGTGCTTGTCGGGGAGGACTTCCGGCCATTCGCAAAAGGTGCCGGGGAAGGTGACTTCCTGTTCCGGTTCCGCTTTGCTGCGGGCGGGGCGGACGACGGCGCGGGCGTGGATCGGGCGCGGCTCGAAACTGGTTGCCGGCTGCGGATCGAGGATGATGTGCTTGCTCATTTCGCAGATCATATCGGAGAATGCGTCGATGGTTGGCGGCGGGGTGATTCCGACGATGCCGGGGCTGAGGACCATATCGCGGCCGATGGGGGCGAGCCATTTTTCGGGGATGGAATCCGGGTTCATGATGCCGAGGAGGGCGCCGACGGTTGCGCCGGTGCAGTCGGTATCTTCGCCGAAGTTGACGGCGTCGCAGATGGACTTGCTGAAATCGCCTTTGCCGAGGAGAAGTGCGGCGACCATGATGGGGAAGTTGACTTTGACGTCGGTGAAGTTGTCGCTCTTGTACTTGGTCATGATCTTGTCGAAGAGATAGCCGAATTCGGGTTTCTCGTCGTACCAGCGGATGGCGTCTTCGATGCCTTCGCGCAGCTTGAGTCCGGCCGGAATCTGTTCCTTGCCGATTTCGATGATTTTGCGGACGTCATTTTCGATGAAGGCGGCGGATTCCATGGCGGCGAGGAAGACTTCGGCCCACATGCCGTCGCCGTCGTGGTCGACGCAGGCGTCTTCATAGGAGAGCTTGGCGGCGCGTTCGGGGTTGCCGGGGGCGAGACAGGCCCAGAGTTCGGAGCGGATCGCGCAGCCCATGCCGTCGACGAACCAGTTGTCGTAGCTGCCCGAGAAGGGGGGCATGATGCCGTTTTTGAGGTTGCGGATGGCCACCGCGTATTCGTCCCAGGGGAAGCCGACGTTTTTGAGCCAGGCTTCGGCGAGAACCCGGCTGTTGACCACCGGTTTCGGCTGGGCGGCGATGGTCATCGCCCAGACCACCTGAAGGTCGAGGTCGTCGTTCGGGACCATGGTGGTCGGCACGGGATCGTAGAAATCGAGGTGGTGCGGCCCGTCCCATCCTTCGATGGGAGCGCCGAGAGTTCCGCCGACCGCTTTGCCGAGCCAGCAGCCCAGCACCTTCTTCCGGTAAATCTGTTCGTTCATTCCTGTAACGTCCTCATGATTGGTTGCTGTTTTTGAATAACATGTTTACCATACTGCATTCCGCTGCTGATTTCAAATCGAATTTATAGAAAATAGGGAATCATTCGGATCTTTTGGCGCGGAACTGGCGGGGGGTGACGCCGAGGCGTTCGCGGAAGAGACGGCAGACGTAGTTGCCATCGCAGAAGCCGCAGCGCAGCGCCACTTCGGTCACAGAGAGATCGGTTCGGCGCAACAGTTCCACGGCGCGGGCGAAGCGGAGTTCCTTCAGGTATTCGCCTGGCGTGCATCCGGCGGCGTTGCGGAAGAGCCGGAAGAAGCTGCGCCGCGACAGGTTGACCAGGGCGGGCAGTTCGTCGATGGCGATCGCCTCATCGAGGTGCTCGTGCATGTAACGGATGGCGTCGTCGATCAGAAATTCCGACCCCGCCGGGACTTCCGGCGCATTTTCGCTGCGGCAGAGCCCGGTGATGATCTCCATGAAGAGCGCCATGCTCATGAA
>CAYSZM010000415.1:0-1974 GCA_964435365.1 uncultured Victivallis sp.
CCCGCGAATTCATCCGCGGCCTGGTCGAAACCCGCGCCGACGCCCGCAAGGTCGCATCGAAACTGCTCGAAATCTCCAAAAAGAATCCGAAACAGCTCGGGCTGGCGGCGCTGACCGGCCAGATGTGCTACGCGGCCAACATGGTTCCGTCGGAGTACCTGGGGACGCTGCGCGATATTCTCGACGGAGTCTCCGACCCCGCCCGGCTGCCGGATGAAGAGAAGAGCAGCTATTACAGCATCGTCGGGGTTTATTCCTCGGCGCTCAAGCAGGCCCGCGACTACCGCACCGGCAGCGCGTTCCTCGAATCGGAACTTGACCGCGACGAATCGCCGTTCCGGGAGATGATGCTCCGCTTCGCCATCGATTTCGAACACTTCTTCTCGCGTTACGGAGACAAGGAGAGCCGCTGGTTCGGGTTGGCCGACAGCGACCGCGAAGCCGCCGGAAAGCGGTTCGAGCAGCTGTTCGCCGAGTGCGACGCACAGGAGAAAACCACTCCGGTCGAAGACCTCGACCGCTATATCGATTTCTGCATCGCGGTCGGCAAGCCGCAGACGGCGCTCCGCGCGGCGGAACGTCTCGCCGCCGAGAACAAAAGCCCGCAGAACCGGACCCGGCTCGCCTACGTCGCCATCGAGGCGAAGGCATTCGACAAGGTTACGCCGATCGTCGAGGAACTCTCCAAGCTCGACGGCTGGAAGGGCGTTTCGCAGCTGATCAGCATCAACAGCCTGCTCGCGCAGGGCAAGTACGATCAGGCCAAAAAGGAGATCGCCGAACTCAAGGTGCCGATGGCCCGCGACGAATTCATGCTGAAACTCTACGCCACGAAGAAGGACGACAAAGGGATGCGCGACCAGCTCGAAGAGATGGAGAAACACCTCTCTCCGGGCGTCGAGGTCGATCTGGCCAACGCGCTCCGTCAGGTCGCCGTGGCCGAGAAGCTCCACGATGTCAAGCTGCTCAACCGGATCTGGAAACTGCTGGTGGACACCGAGCAGATCGAGTCGCCGGAAGCGGCCAATTCGGTCGGCTATGTCGCCGCCGAGCTGAACGTCCGCCTCGACGAGGCCCGAAAGCTGATCGCCGAAGCGCTCAAAGCGGAGCCGGACAACTACGCCTACCTCGACAGCATGGCGTGGGTCTGCTTCCGGCAGGGCAAACTTGACGAGGCCGAGAAATACATGCGTCTCGCGCTGCGCGCCTCGGAACAGGAAGTGACCCGCGGCGTGATCTATGAACACCTCGGCGACATCCTGCTGGCGCAGGGTAAGAAGTCCGAAGCGCTGGCGGCCTACCGCGAAGCGCTCGACTACACCGAGGACGACGATTTCGACCCGGCCGTCGTCGAAGAAAAATGCCGGAAACTGGAGCAGCCTTGAGCGCACCGGTTCCGAAAGCGTTTCTCGCCGGATCGCTGCGCGAGGAGTTGGCCGCCTGGTGTGCGCGGGAATGCATGGCGAAATTCCGCGCGACCCAGGTGGCGGACTGGGTCTATCATCACGGCGTCATCGACCCCAGGGAGATGAAGAACCTGCCGCTGCCGCTGCGCGAACTGCTCGCTTCGCAATTTTACGCGCCGGGGAGCCGCATCGCCGAAACGGCCGGAACACCCGGCGACACCGAAAAGCTGCTGATCGAACTCCATGACGGCGAAACCATCGAGATGGTGCTGATTCCGGGGCGCGAGGAGCGGCTGACGTTCTGCCTCTCCACCCAGGTCGGCTGCCCGGTGCAGTGTCTCTTCTGCGCCAGCGGGCGGGGCGGACTGGTCCGCAACCTCGCCGCCGGGGAGATCATCGAGGAGTTCCTGCTCGGTTCGCAACGGGCGGGGCGCCGCCCCGACAACATCGTCTTCATGGGAATCGGCGAAGGGCTGCTCAATTTCGACGAGCTGGCGAAAACGCTGCATATCTTGAGCGCGCCGGAATATTTCGGCATGTCGCCGCGCCGGATCACCGTCTCCACCAG
>CAYSZM010000416.1:0-1964 GCA_964435365.1 uncultured Victivallis sp.
ACATCAAACCGACCGGACAGGTGGCCGAAGACGTCGCCGCGATCATGGCCGGAAAATAAACGGGCGTTCCGACCGACAGAACCGGGCCGGAGCGGCGACGTTCCGGCCCGGAATCCCTATTAACCGGAGGAGGAAGCCATGAAATCACGGAAAGACAAACCGATCGGGTTGATCGTCGCGGAAAATCTGGCCGCCGCCCCGGTCTTTGAGCGTTACGGGCTGGATTTCTGCTGCCACGGCGACCGGACCCTGGCCGCGGCCTGCCGGGAAAACGGCATCGCCGCGGACCAGATCGAAGCCGAACTCGACGCCTTGGAGCGTCCGGCGGAGGCGAACCGCCCCGACCCCGCCGCCATGGCCGTCGATGAGCTGGCCCGCTACATTGTGGCGACCCACCACGTGTTCACCAAAGGGGCGCTGCGGACGATTTCGGCGCACTTTGAAACGGTGGTCCGCGTCCACGGCGCCCGCCACCCCGGGCTGACCGGGCTGCACGAAGCGTTCGCCGTGCTGCGGGATGAGCTTGAGCTGCACCTGGTCAAAGAGGAGGAAGTGCTCTTCCCCTACCTGGAGGCCCTGGTCGAAGCGCAGCGCGACGGAGCGCCGTTGCCGCAGGCCTGCTTCGCCGAAGTCTCCCAGCCGATTGCCATGATGGAGCGGGAACACGAAGAGGCGGGCGCGGTGCTCGACCGGATGCACGATTCGACCGGCGGCTTTGAACCGCCGCCGGACGCCTGCAATACCTACCGTCTGCTATTCCGGGAGCTGGCCGGGCTGGAGCAGGACCTCCACCGCCATATCGCGCTGGAAAACTACCTGCTTTTCCCGAAGTCGGTTGAACTGGAACAGAGACTCCGGAAACGGTGACGGCTCCCTGCCATTCCGGCCCTGCCGAATGTCCGGATTACGGACATTTTCAGTTCCTTCGTTCCGCCGCGATCCATTGTGATCGCGGCGTTTTTTCGGTGCGCCCGGCAGGGCGCACGACTAACGGGTGAAAGTCCCGAAGCCGCCCGACAGGGGGAAGGCTGTAGCGACTGGGCAAGGGTGTCCGCCGCGAGGCGGAATCTGAAGGAAGTCCATAGCAAAGCATTGGCCCGACGAACAGGAAGCCGATATGAGGCATGAAACGTGGATGAGATGGCCGAAATCATCAAAGTCCGAATCCTGTCCGGAAACGTTTCATGTAGATCGGACGGGCATAAATGTGAAAGTCGTGCGCATTACCCGGGGAGGTCTGCATTCTTGCTTTAGCTAATACGGCAGCGATGCCGTATGATGAGAATGCAGAAGTCAGCAGAGGTCATAGTAGTGTGGCAACACACGAAGGACCGAACCGAAGGAAAATCAAGACTGTATTTTCGAAGTCGCGGAGAAGCCGAAATTCAGGTGAGGACTCCTGAAGCCGTCGAAAGAGGCATACCCGGAAGGTATGGGGTATCGATATGGTGCATCAAGCGACACGGCATTTACGGCAAAGATGATGGAACTTCGGAACCGCCGGATACGGAACCGTACGTCCGGTGGTGTGAGAGGACGAGGAAATCGAGTGAATTGTAGAAATCAAGATATCATCTGACGATTCGTCATATTTCTTATTGCTCTGACACCTTGTCAATATACTGTAACATCTTTGCTTTTGCAAGCGGCAAGGAGTCTTCAAAAGTTTTCATGGGCGTTTTTCCGTAACAGTATTTGCCACTATGAGGCCTGTTCTCATTGTAGTCTTGCATCCACTCATCCAGGTCCTTCTGCAACATTTCAATGGAGCCATAGATTTTCTTGCGAAATGTTATCTGATAAAACTCATTGAGAATGGTGCACCTTTCGCAAAAACGGGATTCGCGCTTATCGCAACTATCAAAGAGAACATGAAAACGATGTGTTGAAGCCGGGAATTGCTTTCCCTTTTGTGCGGCGTTTTTTGGAACTCAACACCGTTTTCCCGGAACGGCAGCCGGCGG
>CAYSZM010000417.1:0-1963 GCA_964435365.1 uncultured Victivallis sp.
CAGATCCGCATCAAATGCTGCGCATTTGACGCTCCGACTAAGAAATTCGGGGGGTCATGCAAGGTTCCGGAGGGCGCAAAATACCGCTCCCTCCGGCGCGTCTTGCCCTTTTTGTAGGGCAAGACGGCACTCCTTCCGCCTGTTTTGCAGGAAGAATGAGAACCCACCGTAAGACCGTTGCGAAACGGCTTGGTAAGTCTGCTCATGTGGAGATCTTTGCAGGGGCTTGGCAGGCCATTTAGGATAGCTCATGGCCCCTCGCTGAAGGTTCCCGGCCGTCTGGCGCGGGTTCTTTTGTTTGGGTCGTGCTTGGTATGCGGCCCGGAGTTCGTGCTTGGCTTTCGCCTTGCCCTCGCCGATTTATTTCGATTTGATCTTTCGTTTTTTTCATGCGTCGTACTTGACAAATGGGCTTTGATCTGTCATAATTAATACTGAACAAGCGCTTGTTCATTTGATTTTGTAATCGATTACCATGGGAAAGAGGAAGAATGATCACGTTGAAGGACATCGGCCGGATCGCCGGGTGCGACATCTCCACCGCGTCGCGGGTGCTCAACGGCAAGCCGTGCCGGGTGAGCGAGGAGATGCGTGACCGGATTCACGAGACGGCGCGTCAGCTCGAATACCTCCCCAACCGCACGGCAAGTTCGCTCGCCAATGGCAATACCCGGACCGTCGGCGTGCTGATTCCCAACGTCTTCGACGGCGTCTACGCCGAATATCTCGAACGTCTGGAGAGCGGCTTCACCGCCGCCGGTTACGCAGTGCGCCCCTTCATCTGCCACAACCGGCCCGAGAAGGAGAATGCCGCACTGGATTCCCTGCTTCGCAACGAAGTCGATGCGATGATCGCCATGTACTACTCGTTCGACTGCCGCGACCGCTATGAACGGATCAGCCGCTGCCGTCAGCCGCTGATCTTCCGCTGCGTCAACGAGATTGAGGAACTGCCGTTCGACACCGTCCGCATGAACCTCACCGAGGGGTACGGCGTTCTCGCGTCTCATCTGGCCGACATGGGCTGCAAGCGAATCGCCGTGGTCGGCGGATCGGTCGCTTCTCTGCTCGCCTGCGGCGGAAACTCGATTCCGCTCGGCTACTTCCGCGCCGCCTGCAAAGCCCGCGGAATCGCCGTCGGGCCGGAGTGCGGCATCGTCAGCGGCGACGGGCAGGACGAAGCCTACGAGGCGGTCTCCCGCCTCTGCAAGGGCAAGTCCGCCCCTCCCTTCGACGGCATGATCGTACAGAGCACCAACCGGGTGTTCGGCGTCTGCAAGGCGCTGCTCGACGCCGGGTTCCGGATTCCGGAGACGGTGAAAGCTGCGACCTTCAGCGATCTCTCCGTCTGCCGTTACTCGCCGATCCCGGTGACGGTCTGGGCCCAGCCGGTGGAAGAGATCTGCCGGGCGCTGACCGAAGCGACCCTCGCCCGGCTCGAGCACCCCGATTCGCCGCCCCGCAAGATGGAATTTCAATCGACCCTCATCATCCGTAAAAGCACCAATCCCGAAAGGAACGCATAAGATGAAACCGAGAATCGCCGCATTTACTCTGATCGAACTTCTGGTAGTTATTGCAATCATCGCCATCCTCGCCTCGATGCTGCTGCCCGCCTTGAACCAGGCGCGGGAATCGGCGAAGAACACCTCCTGCGTCAATCATCAGAAACAGGCCGGAATGGCACTCACCATGTACGCGAACGACTTCAAGGGGCAGCTCCCCGGCGTCAAGGAAAACAACTGGGCGAAATACATCGTCGAACACCTGATCGACGCCAACTGCACCGCAACCGGGGAGATCGGCAAAACCTCCGTCTGGGTCTGCCCCTCCGCCCCCGAAGCCGGGAAATGGGCGGCCACCGGGACCAAGGTCGCCTACTCCCACACCTACGGCTTCGTCCGCGGCGGCAACTACAGCGACAACAACAAGAACCGTCCGGGATTCACCTCGATCGACACCG
>CAYSZM010000418.1:0-1961 GCA_964435365.1 uncultured Victivallis sp.
CGAACGTGACCTTCCCCTGCGCCGCGCTGTGCGACGCCCCGACCGGACGGATCGCCCTCTACTACGGCTGCGCCGATTCGGTGACCGGGCTGGCCTTCTGCCGCGCCGGCGAAGTGATCGACCGGATCAGGAACGAAAACTGACTTTTTACGATTTCCACTTGAAAGCCCCGGTTTTGCGGACTATATTTTCCCAAACAGGAGCATGTATGGAAATTCTTTACCGGGCCGACCAGATCGCCGCCCGCGTCGCGGAGCTGGGCGCGGAAATCGGCGGATATTACCGCGACGGCAAGCTGACCGTGCTGGTGCTGATGACCGGCGGGCTTTATTTCGCCGCCGACCTCACCCGCGCCATTCCGCTGGCGATCGAGCTTGATTCGCTGGGTGTGGCGAGCTACCGCTGCTGCCGGAGCAGCGGGGAGATCGACTTCCGTTCGCCGCCCAAGCTCGACCCGGCGGGGCGGGACATCCTGGTCGTTGACGAGGTGCTCGACACCGGCGTGACGCTGAAATGCGTCCGCGACAGCCTGCTGGCGCGCGGTGCAAAGCGGGTGCGCACGGCGGTGATGGTGGAGAAGACCGTGCCGCGTCCGGCAAACGGCCTCGACCACGCCGACTGGACGGGGTTCGTCACCGGGCCGCGCTACCTGGTCGGCTACGGGCTCGACGCCGACGAAGAGTACCGCAATCTGCCCTACATCGCCGCGCTCGACGCGTGACCGAAAGCGGCGGCTCCGGATTACTGTTTGACGGGGTCGATGCGGAGGGTTTCGAAGCGGTCCTGCGCCATCGCGGCGAGCATCAGGGCCCCCACCGTCACCATCTGCCAGTAGAGCGAAAGGTCGAGCAGCGTCATGCCGTTGCGAAGCACCGCCACCAAAAGTACGCCGATCAACGCGCCGACCATCGTGCCGCGCCCGCCGGAAGGCGACGCCCCGCCGAGCAGCACCGCCGCGATCACGTCGAGCTCCAGCCCGATTCCGGCCGAAGAAGGATTCGCCGAACCCATCCGGCTCATGCGCACCAGCGCGGCGACTCCCGCCAGCACGCCGCAGAGCACGTAAATCAGGATCTTCAGCCGGACGACATCGATCCCGGCATAAAGCGCGGTCCGCGGGCTGGACCCCAGCGCGCGCGCATAACGCCCGAACGTCGTGTATTGCAGCAAAAAGCCGCCGCAGATAAGAACGAACACGAACAGCAGCACCGCCGCCGGAATCCCGAAAACGGTCCCGGCGTCCAGCCACGTGTAGTCCGACACCACCGCCGGGCGCCCGTCGTTGAACAGGAGCGAAAGTCCGCGAAACAGCAGCATCGACCCGAGCGTGGCGAGAAACGGCGCAACCTTCAGCCGGGCGACCAGCTCCCCGTTCAACAGCCCGGCAAGCGCTCCGGCGAAAACGGCGAAAAAGGTTCCCGCCAGCATCGGCATGAAGCCGAGCGGAACATAGATGCCGTTCCCGATTTCGACCACTCCGGCGCCGGAGAGGAACAGCATCGACATGGCCGACACCATCCCGCTCAACGCCAGCACCGCCCCGATCGAAAGGTCGATTCCGCCGATGATGACGACAAACGTCATGCCCACCGCGGCGATCCCGGTGACCGAAGCGCCGCGCAGAATGTTCATCAGATTCCGCCAGGCGAGAAAGTGCTCCGGTACCAGCGCGCTCCAGAGCGCGAACACAAACACCAGCCCACAGAACGGAAACAGTTGCCGGCTGTATCGACTCATTTTATTCTCTCCTTTTATCGACGCGGCCTTCGACAGCGTCCCTATTCGTCCACGGCGGCGAGGCGCATCACCTCTTCCGGCGTACTTGTTTTGGTCGTCAAATCTCCGGTTACGCGACCGCCGCGCATCACCAGAATCCGGTCGGTCACTCCGAAGAGCTCGTTGAGGTCCGAGGAAATCAGCAGAATCGTGCGGCCGCGCCGCGCGAAACGGAACATCAGGTC
>CAYSZM010000419.1:0-1950 GCA_964435365.1 uncultured Victivallis sp.
TTAAGGTGTTGCTGCGACTACTGGCGGGCCGCCGGACGGCGCCGGGAACGGACCGTCCCCGACCCGGAGGAGGCCGACTGGCTGGAGCGGATTCAGGCGGCGATGTCGGAGGAGGCGTTCCGGGCGCTGAGTTTCCGCCGCGAGGCGAAAGAGCTGCTGAACGCCACGATGGCGCAGCTGAGTGCCGAGGACCGGACGTTGATCGAACTGGTCTATTTGGAGGAGCGCCCGCTGGCCGAGGCCGCCGAAGTGCTGGAGTGGGGCCTGGTGAAAACCAAAGTGCGTCTGATGCGGGCCAGGAGAAAGTTGCGAAAAATCATTGCCGACCTCACCGGGAGCGGACGATAGAACATGCACGACAGTAAAAAAATTGAAACCGTGACGGCCGCCTTCAAGCTCGGCTTCAACCGGGAATCCGACCCGGCGGAGCCCTCCGCCGAGTGGCGGAGCAAACTGGACGCCCGGCTGGCCGAACTCCGGCCGGAGCAGGACGGGGGGTCGCCGTTCATCCGCTACGAGAAACAGATCTGGCGGGCGGGCTGGATCTCCTTCGCCGCCAGCATGGCCGCGCTGTTGCTTTTCTGCCTGCTCAATCTGAACAGCCTGAGACAGTCCGCCGTGGATGAGACACTCACCCGTCTTTACAAAAATATTATCGTCGAAAACGGATTATGATCGAAGCCATGAAAAAGAGACTCCAACTGATTTGCGGAATCGCCCTGATCGTCCTCTCCTCGCTGAGCTGCGGAGCCATTCTCGGCTACCTGGCCGGGAGCCGGAACACAGACGACGGGCAGCAGTCGCTGCGGCAGATCCGCGACGACCTCTTCGCGCTGATGGTCAAAGACCTCAAGCTGAATCCGGAGCAGCAGGTTCAGGCGGGGGAAATCCTCGACCGGAGCATGGAGCGGATGGCGGCGTTCCGGATCAAGAACGCGCCGGAGATGCTGATGATCATCAAGGAGAACAATCAGGCCTTCCGGGCCATCCTGACTCCGGAACAGCAGAAAAACTACGACGCCTACCGCCAGCAGAAGCTCGAAGCGATCAAAGAGAAGCTTTTCGCGGAATACTGACCGTCGGCAGCCATTCCTCAAGTTCTTCAAAGACCGGCAGCAGGTCGTCAAAGCGGAGCTTCGCGTAACGGTCAAGCGGAGTCGGCTGGGCGTTGACGATGACGACACTGCCGCCGCCGCGCAACGTAGCCAGCGGCATCGAAGCGGCGGGCTGGACGGTGAGGCTGCTGCCCAATACCAGCAGCAGTTCGGCCCGGCCCAATTCGGCGAACGCCTGTTCCAGCAGCGCTTCGTCGAGATTCTCGCCGTAGAAGACGATATCCGGTTTGATGAGGCCGCCGCAGGGGCAGTGCGGAATTTCGTCGGCGAGGACTCGCGGGGCGATTTCGGCATAGTCGAACCGCCTGCCGCACTTCAGACAGCGGTGATGCGCGGGGCTGCCGTGGACTTCGTAAACGGTCCTGCTTCCGGCCTTCTGATGGAGGAGGTCGATATTCTGGGTATAGACGGCGCGCAGCATTCCGCGCGCTTCGAGTCCGGCCAGGGCGCGGTGGACGGCGGCGGGGTGGAACTCCTCCAACCGATAGATAAACTCCTTGGCCCAGCCGTAAAAGAGTTCCGGTTCGGAGAGGAAGCAGTCGAGCGACAGGATTTCCTCGACCGGCTTGCCGTGCCATGGTTGCAGATAGACGCCGTTTTTGCCGCGAAAATCGCGGATTCCGGACAGGGTGGAGATTCCGGCGCCGGTGAAGGCGACGGTGTGGGTTGAATGCGCCAACAGATTCTTCAATTCTTCATACATGACAAAATACCTCCATGACCGTACAATACTGCGTCTGACATAATTTGCAAGGAAACGCCCGGCGCGGGACAGCGCCCTACCCGGCACCGGCACCCTGCCGGTCGGGGGTTTGGGGGCGAAGCGCCCCAACCG
>CAYSZM010000420.1:0-1948 GCA_964435365.1 uncultured Victivallis sp.
GCTGCGCCACCGGCATGGCGTGGACCAGCTGCGGCGGGGTGATCCTGCCGATTGAGGCGATTTCGCTGCCCGGCAAGGGCGGGCTCAAGCTCACCGGGTCGCTCGGCAAGGTTATGCAGGAGTCGGCGGAAACCGCCTTCAGCCTGGTGCGCGCCCACGCTTCCGAATGGGGCGTCGAACCGACGTTCTTCGCCGACCGCGACTTTCACATTCATGTTCCCGACGGCGCGACCCCGAAGGACGGCCCCTCGGCGGGCGTCACCATCACCATGGCGTTGATTTCGCTGCTGCGGAACACGGCGCTGCGTCCGCGTCTGGCCATGACCGGCGAGATCACGCTGAGCGGCCGGGTGACGGCGGTCGGCGGCATCCGCGAAAAGGTGATCGCCGCCTTGCGCGCCGGAATCAACACCGTGTTGCTGCCGGAGGAAAACCGCAAGGACGCCCTCGAACTGCCGGAGGAGATTAAGTCGAAACTCGAATTCCATTACGTTTCGGATTTCGTCGAAGCGATGAAGATCGCCTTCTCCGCGCCGCATCGCCGGAGCGTCAAAACGAGTTCGGAGGAAACAAAGAAATGAAACGGCTCCTCATCCTGTTCACGCTGATCGCCGCGGCCCTGCTCCCGGCGGAAGAGAAACCGCTTTCGCTCGACGCCTTCATGCAGCAGGCTCGCCATCCGAACCCGATGGCGACCTACGCGGCGCTCGACGGGACCATCCAGCACCGCCGCAGCGGCGAACCGGTGAAGAGCGAGCCGATCTATTTCGCGGTGATCCTCCAGCCCGAGCGGATGACCGGGCAGATCATCATCGACGGGACGGAAGGGTACCTGATCGGGCAGACCCGCGAGAGCGGCTCCTCCGAGACCAGCGTCATTCCGATGCGCGGCTCGGCGGAAGAGCACAACCAGCTCGGCTACATGGGCGTCCGCCCCTCGGACCTTACCATGAGCTTTCTCTTCTACCCGGTCAAAGAGGAGTTGAAGCCGGACTCGGTCAAGGGGATCGACTGTCGGGTGGTCATGCTCGAAGCCCCCGACAAAAGCGAGCAGGTCAAAGTCTATATCGCGGAAAATTATTTCTTCCCGCTCCGGGCGGAATTTTTCAAGCCCGGCGAAACCGCGCCCTACCGGACGCTCGAAGTCAACAGTTTCCGAAAGTCCAACGACCTTTACTACACCGACGAGCTGAGCCTCTACGGCCCCGGCTGGCGGACCCGGATCAACTTCGACAAATCCGCCGACGTCGGGCTTTACGACGCCAAAAAACCGCCTGCGATCATCCGCAAGCTCTGATTCGGATGCCGGAGGGCGCTTCGCTTCCTCCGTTTTTTCGACCGATTGCCGGACGCCCCCGCGAATGGGTGCGCTCCGGCATTTATTTTTGATGTTAATTTTCATATTTATCAATTTAATGGCTTGATTTTTGAATTTTATTCAATATAATAAAAGAAGCAACCAATCATACCGGGAGGAATGGAATGCGGGAACAACTGATCGTCCTCGGCAGCCGGATCAAGGAGATCCGGAAGGAACGCAAGCTGACGCTGCAGGCGCTGGCAACGGAGACCGGATTGACCGCCGGGCTCCTGTCGAAAGTGGAGAATTTCCGTACCGTGCCGTCGCTGCCGGTGCTGGTCAATATCGCGTCCGCGCTCAAGATCGACCTCGCCGAACTCTTCAAGGGGATGACCGCCGTCAAAAAAAGCCGCTGGCTGCGGGTCCGTCCGGAAGAGCAGACTTCGATCGAGCGTGAGGAAGGGCGTCATCTTCAGTACCGGATGATCCTGGAAGTTCCGCTTGCGGCGGTCAATCTTCAGATGATGCATGTGACGATTCCGCCCGGACCCGGCGGCGAAACCGTCACCACCGAGGCCGACGAGCTGCTCTACATCCTCGACGGCCGCTTCCGCTACCGCCTCGGCGACGAATCCGTCGAGCTCGCCC
>CAYSZM010000421.1:0-1940 GCA_964435365.1 uncultured Victivallis sp.
CGCCGCTGGTGTTGGGGTCGGTCGGCGCGCGCCGCTCGTTGAGCCCGTAACCGCGGGCGACGCTTGCCGACGAGGGGCAGCGCGCCGTGCCGGTGACCGTGTACGAACCGGTTCCGGTGGGCGCCGCCGGCAGGAATCCGGAATCCTGCAGAATCCGGAACCAGGCGACTTTGGTGCCGTCGAGCGGACTCGGGAGGTTGTTGCGCGGAATCCGGTCGTAAGTCTGGTCGTACATGATGATCGCGGTCATCAGCTGCTTGACGTTGCTTTTGCACGAGGTGTCGCGAGCCCGTTCCCGCGCCTGGTTCAGCGCGGGCAGCAGCATCGAGGCCAGAATGGCGATGATGGCGATTACCACCAGAAGTTCAATTAAGGTGAATGTTTTTTTCATCGTGAATCCCTTTCCGAGTTTGTCTTGATTCCACATATTAATACGTTTTTCAGAATGAGAACTCACAAATACTGCATTTTTACTGTGTCTGAGCGACCTTGTCATCTTGCCCGTTACCTCTGGTAGCGAGCAAGATAACAAAATCACTCAGCCTTTGCAAAAATTTCGTATTTGCAATTTCTCATTCAAAAAAGCGTATAAGTTCCGGCCCGGTGCGCCGAAGTACCTGTTACTGACCGTCCGTGAGAATGCTTCGGCCGGGGATGAATCCGGTCGGAACGCGAATCTCTTCTTCGCCGCTTTCGAGCAGCTGGAACGCGGCTTCCATCAACCCCTGCACATCCAGCTGGATGGTCGCCAGCGACGGGCAGGTGTAATTGACCATCCGGTTTCCGGAAAGCCCGATGATCTCCATCTCGTGCGGAACGTCGATCCCGCGTTCGAGCAGCCGGTTCCGCACATGGACGGCCGCCTCGCCGCCGCCGATGATGCATGCCGTCGGCATCCCGGGCGCGGTCAGGGCTTCGATGTCGATCTCTTTTTCGAAATCGGGGAAATCGTTGCCGCCGTGGAGGATCAAATTGCCCTGACAGCCGAATTTCCGGCAGGCGGCGAGCAGCGGCTCCCCCTTGGCGGAGTGATCGTTGCGGTTCAGCAGGCAGGTGATCGAGCGGTGCCGGGGGGCGAGAAGTTCCACCGCGCGTTCCATGCCCGGCGTATAGTCGCAGAACACCGCTGATGCTCCCGGCACTTTGTAATCGTAAGTCACCACCGGAATCTTTTCGCGGCGGATGGTCGCCACCTGATCGGTGTGGCGAAGAAAGCTGCCGGGGAGAAAGATAATGCCGTCGACTCCCGCATCGAGCAGGCTTTTGAGGGCGAGGCGTTCCTTGTCGATCGACCAGTCGGTTGCGGCGACCAGCAGCTGGCTGCCGTGCTGGTTGGCGGTCCGCAGCGCGACGGCGGTGACTTCGGCATAGAAGATCGACGAAATATCGCCGACCACGATTCCGACCATGCCGGTTTTGCCGGTCTTGAGGGCGCGGGCCGCCCGTGAAGGGCGATAATCAAGTTCGCGGGCGCAAGTTTCGATCCGCTCGCGGGTTTCGGCGCGGAGTCTCCGGGCGAGCGGCTTGCGGTTGAGCACCAGCGAAACCGTCGACACATCCACTCCCGCCGCCTGAGCGACATCGGAAAGCGAACTTCTTTTTCCCGCAGCAACCGGCATCCGTCATTCTCCTGTATTTAGTTTGTTCAAAGGTTTGAACTACCATTAATTATAGGATAAAACGGATCGAATGTCAAGAGCGGATCGGGGAAAAATGCGGAAATTTCGATGGAACACGGTTTGCAGGCGTTCTACGGCACCGGCACCCTGGCCGGTCCGTCCGGAAGGGCGGACACCCACAAGAGAGTAATCACGGGGCGCATGTTGTTATATCGATTCTTGGAATAGGAGAAGCTCCGCCTTCGGCGCGAGCGGGTGAGTTGACTTGGCGGTCAACTCCACCGCTGCCGCTCACTGCCGGACTCGTCCGGCAATTGAGCT
>CAYSZM010000422.1:0-1933 GCA_964435365.1 uncultured Victivallis sp.
CGGATCAGCCCGGCGCGCGGACGCGCCTCGTCGCGGTATTTGGTCTGGATCTGGTAGAGCATCACCGGGAGCTGCTTGTAGCTGTTGACCTCGGTGCGCACCAGGTGGGTGATGCCTTCCTCGTGGGTCATCGCCAGCAGCATCGGCTTGTCGTTGCGGTCTTTGAACCGGAGCAGCTCGGAGCCGACCGAGTCGTAGCGGCCGGATTCCTGCCAGAGTTCGGCGGGCAGCACCACCGGCATCAGCACCTCCTGGCCGTCGACGCGGTTCATCTCTTCGCGGATGATCGCCTCGATCTTGGCGACGATCCGTTTGCCGGTCGGCAGCAGCGAGTAGATCCCTGCCGACACCGGACGGACGTAACCGCCGCGAATCAGGAATTTATGACTGACCGTCTTGGCGTCCTTGGGATCTTCCTTGATCCGGCGCCCCACCAGTTGACTCATTTTCATGCTATTTTTTGTCCTTGAAAAAGGGTTGTTTAAACAAGTGCCAGCCCGAATGCCATCAGGAACATGCCCGAGACCAGCCCGTACAGCGCCCAGTGCTCTTCGCCGTATTTGTGCGCCATCGGCAACAGGCCGTCGAAGGTGACGAAGACCATGACACCGGCCACCGCCGCATAAATGATCTCCAGCATCACCGGGGTCAGGAAGGGGGCGAGGATCAGATAACCGAGCAGCGCCCCCGCCGGATCGGCCAGCCCGGTCAAACTGGCGTACCAGAACGCCTTGGCCCGGCTCCCCGTCGCATAGTAGACCGGCACCGAAACCGCAATCCCTTCGGGAATATTGTGCAGCGCCATGGCCAGCGCCACCGGAATGCCGAGCTCAAGCCCGCTCAGGCTCGCGGCGAACACCGCCAGCCCTTCCGGAAACTTGTGGATGGCGATCGCCGCCGCGAAGCGGATTCCCGCCCGGTGCAGTTTGCTGCAGTCGGGAGGAGCTTCGATATCCATCTCTTCGACCGACTTCGTCTCGTGCGGATTCACCGGTTCCGGCACCATCCGGTCGATGATCGCCGCAATCAGAATGCCGCCGAAGAACGCCGAAATCGCCACGAAAGCGCCGGTCCGCCCGCCGAGGTCCTCGCGCAGCACCCGGTTGGCGCCGGCCAGCAGCTCGACGAACGAAATGTAGACCATCACCCCGCCGGAGAGGCCGAGCGAGACGGAGAGCATCCGGGTATTGGTCCGCCGGGCGAAAAAGGCCGCCGCCGCTCCCGCCGCGGTGGCCAATCCGGCCAGCGTGGTCAGGAGAAACGCGCCCCATACCGATCCGGCGAAAAGATCCATGACGCTCCCCTCCTGCTGGTGTTGGACTTATTCTTTTTCCACGAGTTCGCGGTGAAGCGCCTTCTGGGCGGTTTCAAAGTCTCCGCGGTCGATGATGAACTGCATGTTGACCTGCCGCAGGCACTGATCGAGCGCCAGCACGTTGATCTTCGCTTCGGCCAGCGATTTCGCCGCGCGATAGAGGAAGCCCGGCAGCTTCATATTCGTCCCGATCACGCTGACGATGGCGACTTCGCGCGTCGAGATGTCCGCCGCCGGAAAGCGTTCGCGGAGCTCTTTCAGGCACTTGGGCAGATTCTTCTCCTTTTCGGAGACGAAATGCGTGATGGTGTTCGCGTTGGTGTTCTTGGCGATATAGCTGATCTTGTTCCGGGCGAACCCGGCGAGCACGTTGTAGTCGTACCCGGCCTCGCCGACCATTTCGGGGTCGAACACCTCGATCGCCAGCACGTCGCGGCGGCCGCAGATCATGTCCACCCGCGGCGTCGGAGAGACGTAGTCGCGCGAAATCAATGTCCCCGGGCTGGCCGGGTCGAACGCGTTGGCGACGCGGATCGGAATCCCCGCCAGCTCCATCGCCTTGGCCGCCTTGGGGTGGATCGCCTCCATCGCCATGTCGGCGAGCTGGTCGGCGATGTC
>CAYSZM010000423.1:0-1880 GCA_964435365.1 uncultured Victivallis sp.
AGGCGCGGGAACTCCGCGCCGCCGTCGTTGAGGTCGCGGCCGCGGCCGATGCAGTCGCGCGTCAGCGCCGAGAGAAACGGGTCGGGGAAACGGTCCGGCGGCTGCTCCCGGAGTCCCCGGTTGCAGGCTTCCGCATAGTTCGCCATGTCGCGGCGCATTTCCTGTCGGAACGCGGTCATCAGGTCGTCGAATGAATGGAATTCCTTCAGGTGCGCACAGGTTTTGAGGAAACATTCCGGCAGGTTGAAACGGCCGTCGCTCCAGGCGGGCTGGCGTCCGGGAATCAGCGGTTCGACGCAGCCGAAGAGCGCATAGTCGCGCGCGGCTTCAAGCGGAATTCCGAGGTTGGTTAGCATTCGGATGTTGTTCGTGTCGTTGAAGATGGCGGGGAAGCCGATTCCCGTGCGGATCTGATCGATGCAGGCGAGCAGAAACTCGTCGCCGGAATTGGGGTGCAACCGCGCCGAAAGGTTGGTCGAGGCCGAGTGCACCATGCCGGTCGCTTTCAACATGAGGAATGAAAGTTCGTTCGCCGCATCCGAACCGTCGGGGCGGACTCCGCCGATGCAGAGGTTCGTCACTTCGTGGAGGCCCTCGATCTTGGTCCACAAGTGGCAGAGCTCGTTCAACGCGACCTCCTCGGACGGGCGGCTTTTTCGATAGAGCCGATAAAGATACTGGTCGATCCGGGCCAGTGCATTGTGACCGCGCGAGCCGTCCGCCTCCAGCAGCACGAACACCAGCCAGACGAGCTGGATGCCCTCTTCAAATGTCTCCGGCGGCTGCACGGCGATTGCCTCGAACCGGGCGGCGGCGTCCGCCCGTCCGCTGTTCCGGAAGTGCCCGGCGGCGCGGAAACAGAAGTCGGAGAGCGCCCGAAGCACGATCGTCATCGCCTTGCTGTCCGGCGATGGAAAGCGGGACTCCGCTTCTTCGGCCCGGCGCAGAAATCCGCCGATTCCTTCGCTGAGAAGTGTTTCATAATCAACTGTGGTGTGGCTGACTCCGGTCGCAAAGGTTCGAAGGCCCGTGCAGCGGGAAAACGCTTCAACGGCCGCCCGGTATTCCGTTTCGGAAATCTCCGCCGGAAGCGTGTTGCACCGGAATGTCTCCGCTCCGCCGAAGAACTCCTGCTCCGGGTGCAGCGTCAGCGGCAGATGCTCGAACATGAATTGGATCGAACGGGCGCGGCGGATCGTCTCCGGAACGCCGGGCATCGGGTTCTCCAGCCGGTATTTGCCCTGCCAGTAGTTCCCGAGCGCGTATTTCTGCCCCTGCCCGAACGGATCGCCCGGCGTGGCGGTCAGGCGTTCCAGCGCAAAAATGGTTTTCCAGTTTCTCATGACAGCTCCTCCAGTTTCCGGAAAACTTCGGGGAATGCCGGAAGCGGCGAATCGTGATTGCCGTTTTTGATTTCGCGGCAGAAGAAGTCCGTCTTTCCGGCGAGCTTCTCCCGGAGCGCCCGGGCCTCGCTCACCGGAATCGTGGCATCCGCTTCTCCGTGAAGATAATACACCGGCACGGCGAGGCGGTCCGCGTGGCGAAGCACGCTGTTTCTCTCCCGCGATTCCGGCGTGGGGTAGGCTTCAAGCAGGGCCGCGCGGATCTCCCGCAGGAGCGGCCCGGTTTGAGGCTCCAGCCAGTCGAGATAGGTTTGCGGGTCCGTGGCCGCCCCGAGTGCGCCGACGCCGTCCACCAGCTCCGGATGGCGCATGGCGAAGATCAGCGCGCCGGTTCCGCCCATCGACCCTGAAACGAGTAACAGCTTCCGCCACGGGTTCTTTTCCCGTTCGTCTTCAATGATTTGCCGGAGGTCGGTGACGGCGGACTCCTTCATCCAGGCGTTTCCGCGCAGGTTCGGCGAGAGGATCGAAACGTTC
>CAYSZM010000424.1:0-1879 GCA_964435365.1 uncultured Victivallis sp.
TCGCGTCGCAGACCAGGTCGGTGTTCAGTGCTTCGAGGATGGTCTTGCCGGGAAGAATCTCGGCGGCCATCGCCGCGGAGTGGGTCATGCCGGAGCAGCCGAGGGTCTCGACCAGCGCTTCCTGGATCACGCCTTCCTTGACGTTGAGCGTCAGCTTGCAGGCGCCCTGCTGCGGCGCGCACCAGCCCACGCCGTGCGTGAGACCGGAGACATCGGTGATCTGCTTGGATTTGACCCACTTGCCCTCTTCGGGGATCGGGGCCGGGCCGTGTTTGACGCCCTTGGCGACGCGGCACATCTGCTCGACTTCGTGCGAGCACTGATACGGACAACTCATGTTGTTCTCCTTCGCGGGGGGTTGCTTTTCACAAAAGAAACGGGTATTACGTAATATACACCGGGAGCGGCCCGATTTCATCCCCCGCGTAAGGGAATTTCAATATTTTTTTATCGAAATCGCCGAATCAGGCGTGGCGGAGCTGTTCGAGCCGCTGTTCGCAGACGATGACCCGGATCGGGTCGAGGATCAGCTCGAGCTGGCCTTCCATCAGTTTGGGCAGGTCGAAGGTGCTCACGTTGTAACGGTGGTCGGTCACCCGGTTCTGGGGGTAGTTGTAGGTGCGGATTCGCTCGCTGCGGTCGCCGGTGCCGACCTGGGCGCGCTTGTCGGCGGCCTGCTTGCCGGCCTCTTCGGCCTGCTTCTGCTCCAGCATCCGGGCGTAGAGAATGCGCAGCGCGATCTCTTTATTGCGGTGCTGGGACTTCTCCTGCTGGCTGGCCACCGAGAGCCCGGTGGGGATATGGGTGACGCGCACCGCCGAGTCGGTGGTGTTGACGCACTGTCCGCCGGGGCCGCTGGAACGGAACACGTCGAAGCGGAGGTCCTCCTGGCGGATGTCGAGCTCGACTTCCTCCGCCTCGGGCATCACCGCCACGGTGATCGTCGAAGTGTGGATTCGCCCGCCCGCCTCGGTGGCCGGCACGCGCTGGACGCGGTGGACGCCGCATTCGTACTTCATCAGCGAATAAACGTCGCTGCCGGAGAGCGAAAACGAGACGTCCTTGACGCCGCCGAGATCGGTGTCCGACTGGTCGAGGATCTCCACCTTCCAGCCCTGTTTCTCCGCGAAATAGAGGTAGGCGCGGAACAGTTCCCCTGCGAAGAGCGCCGCTTCGTCGCCGCCGGCGGCCGGCTTGATTTCAACGATGATGTTCTTGGCGTCGTTGGGGTCGGGGGGCAGCAGCGAAAGCTGGATCTCTTCTTCGAGTTTCGCCGCTTTCGCTTCGAGGGCGGCGATGTCGGCCGAGAGGAGGTCGCGCATTTCGGCGTCCTCTTCGACGGTCAGCATTTCATGGTTTGAGGCGAGGTCGGCGAGCGTCTTCTTCCAGCCGGCGAACTTCTCGAACAGCACCTCGAGTTTGCGGTGCTCCTGCGAAACGCTGCGGAATTCCGTGCCTTTGGAATAGATGGCCGGATCGGCCATGCGTTCCTCAAGTTCGGCGAAACGTCCGTGCAGGTTGTCGATGTATCCGGAAATATCCTCTGGTTCCATGTGCTGTGCCGCCCCGAAATCGAAATTGCATCAAAAAAGGCTTGCGGAACGTCTCGGTTCCGGCAAGCCCGGGAATCTACAAGCTGTCGAGGCGGAATTACGCCTTCTTGTACCGGCGGTTGAACTTGTCGATACGGCCCGCCGTGTCGACGAATTTCTGCTTGCCGGTGAAGAACGGGTGGCATTTCGCGCAGATGCCGACCTTCACTTCGGGACGGGTGGACTTGATGTGCCAGACTTCGCCGCAGGCGCAGGTCACGACGGCATCTTCGTACTTCGGATGAATGTCTTTTCTCATTTCTTGCTATCGCTCCGTTTCGTTATAT
>CAYSZM010000425.1:0-1874 GCA_964435365.1 uncultured Victivallis sp.
TGGGAGAGAACAAGTGCAACCATCTGGAATGAGCCTGCGGAATATCCTGAAACGGCCGTGAAAGGCCGGAGGACCATTGGAGCGGCGCCTCAGCACCGTTTTCGGTCGGTAAGAAACAAAATAAAAACTTTCTTCAATGCTCGGAAGGGGGTGCCATTCCATTAAAATGCCGACGCCGGCAAATCGTTGACCCGGAAGTTCCAGAGCTTAATTGTTGTTAAGATAGTGCCCTTTTTGGGAAATACAAGCCTGAAATCGTAAAAAAACAATAAAATCACAAAAAATACCGTCGGAGAGCGTCAAAATTCCAGCGGCCAGGCGAGACGGAGGGCCGCGGCGATGATGATGGCGGGCAGAAGAGGGTCGCACAGCAGGAGGGAGAGGACCGCGTAGACGGCGCCCCCCGCGATCCAGCCGACGGCGGAAAAGGTGGTGGTCCAGCTGCGCGGATACTCCGACTCCTCCGCGAGCCTGCCGCGGGCGGCGCCGGCGGCGAGGGCGGCGACGGCGGTGACCGCGATCCACCCCGGTTCCGTCGAAACGAAGTGCCACGGGAGGAGCCAGACGGCGGGCAGCAGCGTGGCCGCGAAGATCAGCAGCCATCCGGCCCGGGGGCGCAGCCGGGGAGAGAAGAGCGCAATTCCGGCGCATCCCCAGATCATCGAGGCGGGGACCCCGGTGAAAAGTTCGCGGTGCGACATCGCGTCGAAGGCGGCGAGCAGCACGAGCGAGAAGGCCGCGCCGTTCTCCATCAGGGCGAAGGCGAAGGCGTTGCGCCCGAACCGCCTGAAATAGATGCGGATGACGCCGTATGCGGCCAGCAGGCAGCCCAGCGTGATCCAGAAACTCGGCGGCGCGGCGGGGGAGGCGGGCGAGGGGTCGTCTTCCGGCTCCGGCAGCAGGGGCGGCGACGGCGTGAAATAGAGCGCCGGGACGATTCCGGCCGGGATGTTGTTCTCTTCGTCGTACGGAACCAGCAGCTTCTGGAGTCGCCGGTCGAGAAGGTCCAGGTCGGTGGCGACCGCTTCACGCGAGGCGGCCACGAACATTCCGCCGGAGCCGGGCAGGACGGCCCACTGCGCCGCGGCGGGCAGCAGCCGCCGGTTGGCCGCCGGGAGCACCAGGACTCCGTTCCGGGGAGCGAGGAGGTTCCACAGTTTTCCGACGAACCCGCGCCGGGCGGCGTCGCTGCCGGCGGGGAGGGTGTCCACATAGATCAACTGGTAATTTCCCGAAAGCGAGGCGATGATCTTCCCCGGGGGGCCGATGTGCGAGCGGAGTTTGCTCCACATGCCGGGGGCGAAGCGCTCGTTCCGGGGGCGGATGGTCTCCACCGTCGCCACGAACGGCATGCCGCCCCAGACTTCGGGCAGGAGCGACGGGCGTTCGGAGAGGAACAGGATATGGGCCGCTTCGGAATCGGCCAGCAGTGCGGCGGGCAGCGCCGTCGCCACCGCCCGCGGTTCCGGCGGCAGGGGAACCGGTTCGCTGAGGAGCATCCCGTCGGCGAACAGCACCGTCGAAGCCGGCAACAGCGCGATCATGACCAGCCGGGGCAGCCAATGCGCCTTGACCCAGAGGACCGTCGCGGCGAAGAGAAGCGGAAAGATCATGACCTGAATCAGTTCCGACGCGCGCGCGTTTCCGGCGAGAATGAATGCGGCGATGGCGAACGACGCTCCGAAGTGGAAGCGGTACTTCCCGCTGTGATGCGGCAGCGCGGTCAGGTAGCCGCCGAGCAGGATTCCGCCGACCGCCAGCGCGGTGCGCGGTCCCGGGAACAGGCTGAAGAGAAAGAGCAGCAGCGCGGCGGGGGCGAGGATTCCCCGCAGTCCGTGGCGTTCGCGCCAGTTGCCGACCAGGACCGCGCCGAA
>CAYSZM010000426.1:0-1872 GCA_964435365.1 uncultured Victivallis sp.
CCTTCCCGCTTTTTTGCGGGAAGGCGGCACTCCCTCCGCCTGTTTTTGCAGGAAGAGTGAGAACTGACCGCAAGACCGTTGCAAGACTGGTTGGCGATTACGCTCATGTGGAGATCTTTAACCGGGCTTGGCAGGCTTTCGGAACGTTTTGGGCCGTCTGGCGGCGAGGGCGTTTTCGTGGGTGATGCCGGGCTGGGGGCTCGCGTACTGCGCTGATCGTCCTTGCAATTAAGGCGTTTCCGGAGTAATGTATGCTCTGCGGCCGGGGAGCGACCGAAACGCGGCGTGGCCCGAATCAGCCCGCTTACTCCGCTTTTTTTGAAAAGGATGGGGTGGGGGTTCGGGGGCGGGGAAGGGCAAGCTTTTTTTCACGCGAAAAAAAGATTCCCTTCCCCGCCCCTGAGTCCCGATAACATTTTTTTGAGGATGAGATGCATACTTTTTTTGTTGAGGCGATGGCCGTTCCGGGAGGGATGGCGGAGTTGAATTCGCGGGAGCGGGATCATCTGTTCAAGACGCTTCGGGCGCGGCCGGGCGATGCCGTCGAGTTGTTCGACGGGCGCGGCGGGCGGATGGATGGCATCGTCCGCGATGGCCGTGTCGTCGAAATCCTCTCCGCGGAGCGGGTTCCGGAGCCGGAGCGCAAGCTCTTCCTCTACTGTGCGGTTCCGCGCCGGGCGAAGTTCGACGTGTTGCTCAAGCAGGCGGCGGAGCTCGGCGTCTGGTCAATCCGGCTGGTCGAATGCGCCCGCTCGGTGGCGAAGCCGGAGGGGAGCGATCGCTGGCAGGTGTTGCTGCAGGAGGGGTGCAAGCAGTCGAAAAATCCGTTCCTGCCGGAAATCGTTCCGCCAATTCCGCTGGCCTCGGCTTTGGAGGAGATCCGATCGGAGAATATCCGCGCCTTTTTTGGCGCGATCCGGTCGGGGGAGCGCGGGGCGGAATCCGCCGCGAAGCTCGCCTGGATCGTCGGCCCGGAGGGCGGCTTCACCGACGAAGAGGAGGCCGCGATGCGCTCTTCCGGGGTGCGCGGCCTGAATCTGGGGCCTTATGTGCTGCGACTCGAAACCGCCGCGGTCTGCGGACTGGCCGTACTGCGGCAATGGATGGAGCAATGAAGATGAGAGCTGGAATCATTCTTTTCGCATTGGCGGCGGGGTTGCTGTTTTCGTTCGGTTGCGGCCGGGAGGATTCCGCGCAGCATCCGCTTTACCGGAAGGGGGAGCAACTGCGTCAGGAGGGGAATCCGGTCGAGGCGGAGAGCTATTTCCGGCGTTATCTGGAGCGGGTTCCGAATGCGCCGCTGGGTCACCTGGCGCTGGCCGGGCTTTACGACGAATCGTTGGCCAATCCGGCGGCGGCGCTCTATCATTACGACGAATACCTGCGGCTGATTCCGGCGGATTCGCCGGACCGGACGACCGTGGAACAGTACCGGGAGCTGGTGCGGGCGAAACTGCTGCGCCAACTTTCCGGCGAGCCGTTGCCGGAACTTCCCGCCGCCAAACTGGCCGAGGAAAACGAAAAACTCCGCCAGCTCAACGAGCAGATGAAACTTTATATCATCAACCAGAACCGGAAGATCGCGGAATTGCAAAAGAGGCCGGCTCCCGTGCCGGTTCCCGAGACGACGGTGACGCCTTCCGGCGAGCGCACCTACATCGTGCAATCGGGTGATACGCCTGGAAAGATCGCACTGCGTTTTTACGGTTCTTCCTCGAAGTACAAGAAGATCATGGAGGCCAACGGGCTGACCGGAGCGGGGAACCTTCATATCGGCCAGAAGCTGGTCATTCCGGCGGAGTAGGGCGAGGCCTGTACTCGGCACCGGCACCCTGCCGGTCTGGGGTCCGGGGGCGAAGCGCCCCGGCCGCC
>CAYSZM010000427.1:0-1871 GCA_964435365.1 uncultured Victivallis sp.
AACGGAAAATGAAGTATGATTTCACCCAGTACGTGACAAAGGATTCGGTGATGTCTCTCGACGGGCGCAACAAGCTCGAAGTGATGGACCAGCTGATTACCCGCGCCGCGGATCTGACCAAACTCAACCGCGATGTGATCTTTCGCCTGACCTGGAAGCGGGAGCAGATGATGACCACCGGTGTGGGCGGAATGCTTGCGCTGCCGCACATCCGGGTCAACGACATCAACCACCCGTATGTGATCGTCGGCGTCTGTGAAAATCCGATTGAGGATTACCAGAGCCAGGATGACCAGCCGGTCCGGGTCATCGTCTTTACCGTCGCGCCCGATGAAAACCAGGAAGCGTACCTTCAGTTGCTCGGCAGCATTTCCCGCAAGCTGCGCAATTCGTCGCTGATCCAGGAGCTGGTCGAAGCCGCCGGTACTCCGGCGCAGATTCTCGAAATCGTTCAGCGCGAAGCCGCGAAGTAAAGCGCACCGGGGGGGGATGGAGAGAATGACCAAGCCGGCCAATCAGCTCGGCGCCAAGGCGCAGATTGATTTTCAATGTTTTTCCGAGGAATGCGACGGGGTGGTCAAGTTCAACCTGGCGGACATCGCCGGGCGGGATTTCCAGGCGGTCTGTCCGAAATGCCACAAAAGCTACGCGCTTGATCCGGCGTTGAAGGATAAACTCAGTCGAATGCTCGATCTCATCACCGCGATCCGCAAGGCGGAAGATATTCTCGGAGACAGCAACGTTTCGGTCAACGTCGCCGGCGGGGAGGTGAAGATTCCCTACGCGCTTCTGCTGACGCGGTTGAATACCCTGATTACTCTTGAGGTCGGCGACCGCAAGGTGGACTTCCACCTCTGGGTGGAACCGGCCTCGCCGGATACGTTCCGCTGAGCGGAACGTGCAGACAAACGGGCGGACGAAACGTTCGCATGCGCCGGCAGGATCCGGCCGGTGACAAATCCGGCGGAGAAGAGCCGGCGTTTGTTTTTTTGACGAATATGGCTGAAAAAATTTTACGATAACAGGAAAGAAGACCCTATCATGACAGAACAGGAAATCATCGGAATTCTGGAAGACTCCGGCGCCTTGCTGACCGGTCACTTCCAGCTTCGCAGCGGGCTGCACAGCAATCGTTTCTTCCAGGCGGCGCTGCTCCTGCAGTATCCGGACAAGGCCGAAACCGTCTGCCGGTTCCTCGCCGAACAGTTCAGGGGCCAGGGGATCGAAACGGTGATCTCCCCGGCGGTCGGCGGTCTTATCGTCGGGCAGGAGGTCGCCCGCGCCCTCGGCGTCCGCGCCATCTTCGCCGACAAGGAAGACGGGCATCTCGTGCTGAAGCGCGGCTTCTCCATCCGTCCGGGCGAAAAAGTGCTGGTCGCCGAAGACGTGGTGACCAAAGGGGGACGGGTTCAGGAAACGATCGACCTGGTCCGCGCCCTCGGCGGCGACGTGGCCGGCATCGCGGTGATCGTGGACCGTTCCGGCGGCGACGCGAAGTTCGACGTCCCGTTCCGCAGCGCGCTCAAGCTTTCGCTGCCGACCTTTGACCCGGCGGAGTGTCCGCTGTGCAAGGATCATACGCCGATCGATCGGCCGGGGTCGAAATAATGCTCACTTCTATTTTAAAAGCCGTCTTCGGCACCAAATCGAAGCGGGACCTCAAAAAGATGATCCCGCTGGTCCGCCGGATCAATGCCCTCGAAGAGGAGTATCAGAAGCTCTCCGACGAGGAACTGCGCGCCAAGACCGACGAGTTCAAGGCCCGCCTCGAAAAAGGCGAGACGCTCGACGACCTGATGTGCGAGGCGTTCGCGGCGGTCAAGAACGCCTGCCGCCGCCTGGTCGGCCGTGAAATCGAAGTCTGCGGCCAG
>CAYSZM010000428.1:0-1864 GCA_964435365.1 uncultured Victivallis sp.
CGAGGTGTTCGCCGACGTCGAACCCGACCCGACCATCCAGCTCGCCCGCAAGGGACTGGAGCGGATCAACTCCTTCCAGCCCGACGCGATCATCGCGGTCGGCGGCGGTTCGCCGATCGACGCGGCCAAGATCATGTGGCTGATGTACGAGCTGCCGGAAATCAGCTTCGAGGACGTCGCGATGCGCTTCATGGACATCCGCAAACGCATCGTCAAGCTCCCCGAGCTCGGCAAGAAGGCCACCATGGTGGCGATCCCGACCACTTCGGGCACCGGTTCGGAAGTGACGCCCTTCGCGGTCATCACCGACGCCGACACCGGCAACAAGTATCCGCTCGCGGACTACGCGCTGACCCCGAAGATGGCGATCATCGACACCCAGCTCGTCATGAAGATGCCGAAGCGCCTCACCGCCTACAGCGGCATCGACGCCCTGACCCACGCCCTCGAAGCGCGCGTCTCGGTGATGGCCAGCGACTATACCAACTCGCTCTCGAACGAAGCCGCCCGGCTGATCTTCGACTTCCTGCCGCGCTGCTACACCAACGGCACGATGGATGAAGAGGCGCGTGAGCACATGCACAACGCCTCCACGATGGCGGGCATGGCGTTCGCCAACTCGTTCCTCGGCGTCTGCCACTCGATGGCGCACAAGCTCGGCGGCATGTACCACATTCCGCACGGCCTGGCCAACGCGATGCTGATCTGCGAAGTGATCCGCTACAACGCGACCGACGTTCCGGTCAAGCAGGGCGTGTTCCCGCAGTACAAGTACCCGAACGCCAAGGCGGCCTACGCCAACGTCGCCACCTACTGCGGCTTCGGCGGCAAGACCGACGAAGAGAAGGTCGAACGGCTGATCGCGGCGATCGACAAACTCAAGGCCGAACTTGAGATTCCGAAGAGCATCAAGGAGTACGGCATCGACGAAGCGACCTTCCTGGCCCAGCTCGACGAGCTCGCCCTCAAGGCGTTCGACGACCAGTGCACCGGCGCCAACCCGCGCTATCCGCTGGTGGCCGAGCTCAAGGAAATTCTGCTCAAGGTCTACTACGGCGAAGAGTACGGCGCCAACCGCGCCAGCTTGAACGCGGCGAAGACCGCGGCGGTCTAAAACCGCAGCAAAACCGGAACGGATGCGGAGGGAATTCCCTTCCGCATCCGTTTTCCGCGGATTTCCGAAGAAGGGCCCTTGAAAATCGCCCGAAATCCGGTACATTTGGTTACGGAGGAGACGGACCATGCAAAAACCGAAAATCGTAATCTGTCTGGGCAGCTCGTGCTTCGCGCGCGGCAACGGCGAAAACGTCAGGGTGGTGGAAAATTATCTCGCCGCCAATTCCTACCAGGACGAAGTCGATGTCGAACTCTCCGGAACGCTCTGCAAAGGGCGCTGCTCCGAAGGCCCGAACGTGATCATCAACGACGAATTCTACAGCGACGTCGATCCCGGGGTGATGCTCGATCTTCTGAAGCGGTTCCTGCCGCCCCGCAGCTGAAACCCGCTCGGCGAAATCCTGACTGGAGGACAATATGAATCTGCATTTCCCGGTGTACACCACCGAAAACATCTGCCACGATTGTTATAAATGCATCCGTCACTGTCCGTGCAAGGCGATCCGCATCGTTGACGGGCGGGCCGGCGTGATTCAGGAACTCTGCGTCGGCTGCGGCATGTGCGTCAAGGTCTGTCCGGCCCATGCCAAGAAAATCCGTCCCGACCTCGCCCGCGCCCGCTATCTCCTGGGCACCGGCAAAAAGGTCTATGCGTCGCTGGCCCCCTCCTTCGTCAGCTATTTCAAGCAGTACGAACCCGGCGCGCTCGTCGCGGCGATCAAGCGGCTCGGCTTCGCCGGAGTCAGCG
>CAYSZM010000429.1:0-1855 GCA_964435365.1 uncultured Victivallis sp.
AGACCATCGACGGGCTGGGGGCCTCGACCTCCAACACGGTGATCCTCTTCCCCGCGGATATCAACTCCGCGCTGGGCAAGCTGGCCGAGGCGCTCGGCAGGCCGGGTTCCGCCGGGAAAGAAAAGGAGGTTCTTCCCCTGCGGAATGATTGAAAAAATCCGGACGGGCGTTATATTATTCCGATTGGATTTCACCGAACTTAGGGAGCCGCCGTGGCCGCAGGAGAACAAGACCGATTGAGCCGGGGACGCCGGGCGCTGGAACTGCTGTTCGCCGCGCCCGGCCGCGGCGGCGACCTCGAATTTGCCGCCGGTTCCCTGCCGGAACTGCTCGCGGCGCTGTTTGTTCCCCCCTCCGGCGGCGCCGCCCGGATGGCCGATTACGCCAACTGGATCTCCCGCCGGTTCGGGAAGACGCCGCTCGAGCCGCAGCTCGCGGCGCTTTTGTTCGATGTCTTCATCGCCAACCGCATTCTTCCCGCCGAACTGGAGAGTGACGGGCGGAGCCCGAACTGCCGGTTCCTGCTCGACGCGGCGCTTGAAGTCTGGAGCGGCGTCGCGGCGGCGGTCGAAGCGCTCGATGCCGAACGCGACCGGGTGTTCCCCGCCTCGTTCGATTTTCTCGCCGCGCTTCCGGTTCCGGAGAGCGACGCGGCGCTGGCGAAAACGATTCTCGGCGCCGACCGCTTCCGGCAGACGCGGATGTTCCGCTATTTCGACGGCGAATTCCTCCCGGCGGTGTTCGACTCGGTCAAGCCGGTCGGCAAATTCTTCGGATTCCCCGGTATCCGCGCCCAGTTTCAGGACCACTTCCGCCGGTTCGCCAGAGGGGAGAGCAACCTGCCGCTTCTGGTCAACAGCCTGCCCGGGCACGGCAAGACCAGCATGGTGCTTTCGTTCGCCTTCGCCGAGCCGGGGCTGGTCCTCATCCTGCCCGATCCGGTCACGCTGGAACGCGGCTGGCACGAGCTGATCGCGCCGCTGGCGGCCCGGCCGGACCACCGGTTCGTGCTTTTCTTCGACGACACCAACCCGGCGGAGACCGACTGGTTCTCCTTCCGCACCAACGTCGGCGGGGCGTTTTCGCTGCCGGCGAACATCATGCCGGTGCTCTCCGCCAACTACGAATTCCCGGCCAACATCCTGTCGCGCGGCAGGCGGATCAGCTTCCCGGTGTTCGACGAGCTGCGCTGTTGCGAAATGGTCGAAGACTATCTGGCGACCTTCGGAATCCGCCATCACAACCGCAATCTGATTTCGCAGATCGCGGCGAGCTACACCGAGGAGTTCGGCCAGAAGAAGTTCACCGAGCTCTCGCCGCGCAGCCTGATCCGCTACCTGGCGTCCTACGAGAACGACCAGACCAAGCGGCGGACCATCGTCGAACTGGCGACCGGCCCGATGGTGACCCGCCCCGATTCCCAGCTCTTTTACGAGTTCAATATCGAATTGATGCGTTCTCTCTACGGAGAGGAGTACATCAAGAAGCTGCTCAAGGAGCGGCTCGACGATTTGAGTAACGGATAAAAACATCCCAATCCCCAACCAATAGAGGCCAGCAAACATGAACAATTGGATCGAACGGAACATCGAATACACCCTCGTCGACGCGGAGAGCCAGTTCTCCATCGACTTCGCCGGAATGAAATTTTCGGCGGCCGAACTCGACGCGCTTCAGCCCAAATTCGAGCGCGCCGCCCGCGAAATGACCCGCATCGAACTCGGAGAAATCAAGAATCCGGACGAAAAGCGGCAGGTCACCCACTTCTCCGACCGCAAGCTCTATCCGGCCAGCGACCTTTTCGCCTCGGTCGAAGAGTTCGCCGAGAAGGTCCGCAGCGGCAAGATCACCGGCG
>CAYSZM010000430.1:0-1830 GCA_964435365.1 uncultured Victivallis sp.
CCGCTTTTTTGCGGGAAGGCGGCACTCCCTCCGCCTGTTTTTGCAGGAAGTTGGTATGCGAGGCGCAAGACCGTTGCCGGGGAGATTGGTAGGTCTGCTCATGTGGAGATCTTTGCGAGGTCTTTTCAAGCCATTCGCAATGACCGATGGAACCACGCCGGAGATTCCCGGCCGTCTGTCTTGAATTCCCCTGTTCGGGTCATGCATGGCGGGCGGCCGGGGAGAGAGCGGGTCGTTTTACTTGTTCTGGTTCACGGAGTCGAGCATCAGCAGCCGCATCAGGATATGTTCGGCTGAATTCTGCCGTTCCTGGCCTTTCCGGTTGCCTTTGTCGCGATTCGAGCGGTCCGAGGAGTCATTCGGGCGTTTGTCCCGGCGCGACTCTCCGGAATCCTCCCGTTTCGGGGGGCCGTCCGAATCTTCCCGGCGTGAAATAAGCTGTTCGGTCTGCCGGGACGCTTCCTTGTCTTTGTTCTCCAGGCGCGTTTTGGCCTGCGCCGTCGCTTTTTCCGCCTGGGCGATCACCAGCTGCTGGTGGCACTCGATAAATGCGGCGACCTGGGTCTCAAGGGCCGTCTTCGTTTCGGAGTTTGATTTCGCTTTGTAGGCGGTGAGCGCTTCGGTGACTTTCTTGGCCTGTGTCATCAGTTTGGCGCGCTCTTCTTTAGTCAGGGTGGAGAGAAACCCGTTCCTCTCCGGGCCGCGGCGGGGCAGGGATTCATCAGAGCGGTTTGGCGGCGGAGGCGGCCCGTCGTCTTCCGCCTGCGTCACGCATGGCAGGATTCCGAGAGCGAGTGACAGGGCGAGGGCTGAAAATGCCGGTTTTCTGTTCATGACTCCATCCTTTCTCTGTGTTTGCCTGAAAACAGAAAAACATCCGCGCCCGAGTGGTGCGGATGTTTTGCGGATACGGTTACAGAGTCGGCGCCGGGGCTTCCGGCATCAGCAGGAAGAGCAGCGGATCGTCCGGACGATTGTGTCCCATCGGTCCGCGCGGACCTCTCGGCCCTCTTTCTCCGTCGGCCATGGCGGCGCGCATCGGGGCTCCGAACCCTTCACCGCCGAACGGGCGCTGCATCTCGGCACGCGGCGGTTCCTCCGGCCGGTTCGGGCGTTCCGGGCGATCCGGACGTTCCGGACGCTCTTTGCGCTGCTGGATCAGGCGTTCCACCTGTTTGTTCACTTCCTCATCCTTGTTCTGCAGGCGTTCCTTGGCTTTGGCCAGGGCTTTTTCCGCCCGGTCGATCATCAGTTTCTGGCGGAATTCGAAGGCGGCGGAGACCTGGGTTTTCAGGGCGGCCTTGGTTTCGTCGGTGGGGTTCGCCTTGTATGCGGCGAGTGCGTCTCCGACGTTCTTCACCAGTTCAGTGAGTTTGGCGCGTTCTTCTTCGGTCAGAATGCCGAGTCCGCCTTCGCGTCCGGGTCCGCGCCGTTGCATTCTTTCCGGGCGTTCCGCCGGCGGAGCCGGGGTCTCTTCGTCTTCCGCACGGGCGACGCACGGAACGATGCCGAGGGTAAGAAACAAGGCGGCGGCCGACAGTGCAAATGTTCTGTTCATAGTTCCATCCTTTTCCTGTTCTGATTGTTATGAAGCCGGGTTCTTTGATGAACCTCTGATCATTTAACGCCGCAATTTTCCGCTTATTGTGGATGGATCGAAAAATTTTTGCACCTCCGCCTTCCCATTATCCGGCACCGGCACCCTGCCGGTCTGGGGTCCGGGGGCGAAGCGCCCCGGCCGCCGGAGGCTACCGGCGCGAAGCGAAACAGCTACAATAGCAAAATTGAAAATTTTGCCGCGTAGCGCCGAGGCGGAGTTGACCGAAGAGG
>CAYSZM010000431.1:0-1819 GCA_964435365.1 uncultured Victivallis sp.
ACGCCTTCCGCTTCGTCACCCCGCTCCATGAGCCGGACGTGAGCGACAACCGCGATGTGGTGCTTATGCCGCGCCGGGTCGACATCGGCGGGAAAAAGAGGATCGTCTGCATCCATCGCCCGAAATGGCCGTGGAAATACGAAATCGCCCGCGAAGTGAAAATTCCCTCGATCTTTCTCGCCGTCGCGGATTCGCTGGCCGACCTCTATGCGGGCAGGGCGGAGCAGAAGCTGTTCGCCGTTCCGCAGTTCGAGTGGGAGGCCGACCGGATCGGCGCAAGCTGGGCTCCGTTCGAACTCGAACCCGGCCTCTGGCTGCTCCCCTGTCACGGCAAGCAGGACGACAAAGTCGGCTACACCCAGACCTTTATGCTGCTGCGTGAAACCGGCGACGGCCTGGACATCGTCGCCCGGCCGCCGGAACGCCTGCTCTATGCAAGCGAACCGTGGGAACTTGAAGGCGATTTCACCACGCCCTGTCTCTTCACCTGTTCGGGAGTCGTGCTCGACGACGGCACGTTGCTGATGGGCTACGGCGCCGCCGACTCCAAAGTCGGCATCGCCGAAGTCAATCTGGAAGCGCTCAAACAAACGCTATTGGCGTAACGCCGCCAAAGCGAAGGCGGAGAAGTATTCGATGCCGGGTCCCAGCGCGGAATCCGGAAAGTTGAACTTCGAGTTGTGAAGCGCCGGGGAATCCTCGCCGGTGCCGATCTTCATATAAACACCGGGGTAGCGTTTGAGATAGTAGGCGAAATCCTCCGCGCCCATCGAAGATTCCGGCAACTCGCGGCATTCGATTCCGAGCGAGCCGATGACTTCTCGGGCCAGTTCGGTCGGTTCCGGCGCGTTGTTGGTCACCGGGTACGAAAGCCGGTAGGCGATTTCGGCGGTGACCTCCCGCGCCGCGGCGACCGCGGCTACGGTACGGCGGATTCCGGCTTCCAGCGCGGCGTCGGCTTCGTCGGAGAGCGAGCGGGCGGTGCCTTCGACAACCGCTTCGTCGGGAATCACGTTGGCCAGCGTTCCGCCCGCGATGCGGCAGACGGTCAGCACGCCGGGTTCCTGCGGCTTCACCACCCGCCCGGCCAGCCCTTCCAGCTCATGGACGAGCACCGCGGCCGCGGTGACCGGGTTCCGCGAGAGATAGGGCGTGCTGCTGTGGCCGCCGCGCCCCCGCAGCGTGATCTTGAAATGGGCGCAGGAGCCCATGATCGCTCCGGTGCGGGCCCCGAAAATTCCAACCGGGAGCCCCGGCATTCCGTGCAGTGCAGTCACCACATCCGCCTTCGGGTTCTCGAGCGCTCCCGCGGCGACGAGCTCGCGGCCCATCGCCTGGTTTTCCTCGCCCGGCTGGAAGACGAAGCGGACGCTCCCGGCGAACTCGTCGCGGTGCGCCGCCAGATATTCGGCGGCCCCCATCACCATGGCGGTGTGTCCGTCATGGCCGCAGGCGTGCATCTTTCCCGGGTGCGTGGAGCAATAGGGAACGCTGCCGGTCTCCTCCACGAAAAGCGCGTCGATATCGGCGCGCAGCGTGACGTTCTTCCCCGGTCCGCGCCCGCCCTGCAAAAGGGCGACCACGTCGGTGCCGAGAAACGGCGGCAGAACGTCTAATCCGAGCGACGCGAGGCGGTCCCGGATCAGTTTCGAGGTCTCGTGCTCCTCCCCCGCCAGTTCGGGGATCTGATGGAGCCGGTGACGGAATTCGATGATTCCCGGCAGGATATCGTTGAGCGTTTTCATTCTTCCACGTAGACCGGCTTCCCGTTGACCAGCGTCATGCAGACCTTGCACTGGACCTGGCAGCCGTGGAACGG
>CAYSZM010000432.1:0-1811 GCA_964435365.1 uncultured Victivallis sp.
GCCAAAGCGGGAAGCAGCAGCCAGTCGATTTTTTTCCAATTCAGTTTCATACCCGTCTAAAATAATGGTGTCCGGCACCGTTTGCAACTGGAAAAAGCGAAATCCGGAGCTAAATTATCCGATCATGAATTACCTTGCAGTCGTTTCACTGTTAACCGGAGCTTCGCTGCTGGCGGGCAGGGGTCTCGCCCGCTTCGGCCCGGTCTTGTCCGTCTCCCGCGGAGAGCGCGCCGCCTTTCTGCTGGCCGGGCTCTTCTTTCTCGCTTACTTCGGACTCGGGCTCTACAAGCTCGACGCAATGCAGATGGGAGCGTGGGACTTCGGAATTTACGACACGCTGATCCGCAACGCCGCCCACGGACAGGGGCTGATGGTCGATTACCGGGGCAAATTCGACCACTTTTCCCCGATCATGCTGCTGTTCGCCCCGCTCTACTGGCTCCGGGACACCCCGGTATGGCTGGTGCTGATCCAGTCGACCGCGATGGCCGCCGCCGCGCCGTTCCTCTATCTCGCGGCGAAGCGCTCCTTTCCGAACGGGGCGTTCCCGCTGCTGCTGACGGCGATGTATCTTTTCGACCCCTATTATTCGCGGCTGGCGCTCTACGATTTTCACGCCGAATGCCTGTTCCCGCTGTTCCTCTTCGCGGCGTTCTACTGTTACCGGTTGCGGCGGATGAAGCTCTTTTTCCTGCTCCTCGCGCTGACCCCGCTCATCAAGGAGGATTTCGTCATTCCGCTCGGCGCGGCAGGCCTCTGGATGGTCACCCAGAAAAGCAAGCGCCGCTGGGGAATCGCCGCGATCGTCGCCGCCGGGCTCTGGACGCTCTTCGTGCTCAAACTCTATTACCCCTACCTCCTGCGAATGGAGTACTGGCACTACGGCAGGTATGAAATCCTCGCCCCGACCGTGGCGGAAACCTGGGCCAACATCACCCGGATGATCGGTCAGGTGCTGAGCCGCAATTCGCTCGGCGTCGCACTCAGCCTCTTGGTCCCTTTCGCGTTCCTGCCGCTGTTCAACTGGAAGACGGCCCTCCTCTTCTGGCTGCCCACGCTGGGAATCCAGCTGGTGTCCGCCAACAACGATCAACAACTGCTGATCAACCACTACGGCTCGGCGGTGCTGGCGGTGACGCCGCTCGCCGCCCTGCGCGGAGCACGCACGCTGCGCATCCTGGCACGCAAGCGGCCGGAAGTCACGGCGGCAGCGAAACGAACCGTCTTCGCCTTCGCCGTCATCCTCATGCTGGCCAACCACATGCTCCTCTGCGACCTGCCGCTGGCCCGCTTCGGAAATTACACCGGAGTCGTGGAATTCCGCCACGCCGGCGGCTTCCTTTCCTTTCCGCTGCGTCCGGAATACTGGCGGGAAATGTCCCGGCGTCAGGAACACGCCGAAGAGTTCCGCCGCATCGCCGGGCGTTTCCCGATCAACCCGAAAACCACCATGGTATGTCAAAGCGAGTTGGCCGGCCAATTTTTCCGCCGCGCAACCGTGTTCGATCTCCCCGAACTCGGCCTCGGCCGCAACCGCCCCGACCGGGCAGACTACTTTTTCTTCGATCGCGTCAACTACACCGGCAGCTGCGACTACTCCGGAATCCAGCCCCTCCTGATCGATCTCGCACAGGACCCGGAATTCCGCATGTTCCACTATCCCAACGGCATCCTGATCTTCGCCCGCAAACAAATCCTTCCTCTCGACTTTTAACGTCGTGGGTGCCTCCGGCGGGCAGGGCGCTTCGCCCCTGCACCCCGACCGGCAGGGTGCCGGTGCCGCGACTAGATCCGCATCAAATGCTGCGCAT
>CAYSZM010000433.1:0-1772 GCA_964435365.1 uncultured Victivallis sp.
ATCTGCGCGTTGCCCGTGCCGCAGACGCGGCGGTTCCCCGCCGGGCGGACGTGGTTCCAGCCGTCGCCGATCTCGCGGTCGAACCGGAACTCATTGAGCCGTGAATAGATGCGCCCGCTGCGCAGGTCGGTCAGCCCGAACGTTCCGTCCGGGTTGATATCCAGCCGGACCAGTCCGTTTGAGGCGGAGAGCGGGCCGACGGTCAGCGTGTCGAAGCTGCGGACGAAATCCTTCGACGGCCGGACTTCGATGGAGTTCCAGCCGCAGGCGCGGAGTTCCGGCGCACAGACCACTGTGTAAACGTCGTACTTGCGGTAGTCCTGCCGGTAGAAATTGCGGGTCTGGTTGTGTCGCACCGACTTGATCTGGTACGGAATCTCGAATCCCTCTTCGTCATAGAGCCGGAATCCGTTCAGAAACTCGTAGCCAAACGGTTCCGCCTGCCGTTTCGGATAGGGATTGCGGGAGTTGGCCGGGAACGGAAGTTCCAGCTCGACCGTCCGGCTGACCGTGCGCGGCAGCGGGTTGAAGACACGCAACGTATAACAGCCGTCGGAAGCGGCGGCGGCGTCTTCCGTCGCCGAGGTGAAATCCTGCCGCGAAAACTCTTCGAGCTGTTTGCCGGTGATCCGGGAGAGGTCGAGGTTGCGGAATTCCTCGTCCAGCGTCCGGCACAGATTCCGCACTTCTTCAAAACGGCAGAGCATCATGCGATGCACCTGGTCGATCGAGCAGCCGCAGATGGAATCGTGGGCGTGATTCTGGAGAAAATGCTTCCAGGTATAACACAGCAGCGGCAGCGACTCGACGTCGCCGGAGGCGGCGCGGATGGCGAGTTCCGGCTCGACGGAGAGTTCCAGCTCGTTCTGGCAGAGATCGTTGGAACGCTTGATATCGCAGCGGGAGCTCAGCGTGGCGCTGATCTGCCAGCCGCCGTTGTCCGGGCCGTCGGCAGGGAAAATCTGTTCTCCGGTGATGACCGGGAGGGAACCGCCGGAAAATTCACGGGCAAAAATTTCGGTGTAGTCGGTGTGAATGATCTCCGCATCCGGGTAAAGCTCGCGGATGCAGCGGAACATCTGCTCGGTTCCTCCGAACGGCACCGCGTGGTCGAACGCATCGGAGAGGATGAAGACGTCTCCCCAACGGTCGATGTCGGTTTCCACGAAATTGCGGAATTTCTCCTTGAATTTCGCCTCGTCGATCGGCAGCGGCACGATGCCGCGGACATTCAGCGTGAAATCGGCGTAGCCGCTCTTCTTGGAGAGGTTGACGGTCGGCAGCCGCGTCCCGTCCGGACTCTCCCACTGCACGAAATGACGGAAGTTCTCCCCCTTCGTCCCGCGCCAGACGATGGCGCCGTCGAAGCCGAATCCGGCGAAGAGCTGCGGAAGCTGGGCGATGTGGCCGAAGATATCGCAGACGTAGCCGACCGGCCACGCCTTGCCGCCGAATTCGGCGGCGATCCGCCGCCCGACCTGGAGGTTGCGGATCATCGACTCGCCGGAGACCAGGAATTCGTCGGGCATCACATACCAGGGGCCGGCGTTGAGCCGCTTTTCGCGGACCAGCTTCTCCAGCTTCGGCTTCCAGTCGGGACGGATCGCCGTGATGTCCTCGAACACGATGGTCTGTCCGTCGAAGGTGAAGCGCTTGAAGTCGGGTTCCGCATCGAAAATCCGCAGCAATTCGCGCGTGGTATCGATCAGATACTTGCGGTATTCCTGGAACGGCTGATACCATTCGCGGTCCCAGTGGGTCGAGTTGAAATA
>CAYSZM010000434.1:0-1745 GCA_964435365.1 uncultured Victivallis sp.
AGGCGGTCCCGTACCCGGCCTCGTTGCCGAGCGACCAGACGGTGACCGAAACCGAATTGCGGTTGCTGCGGACCAGCCGTTCGACGCGGTCGAGCACCGCCGGTTCCCAGACCGGATCGTCCCCCGGCAGCACGCAGGCGTGATAGGAGAGGTGGTGGCTTTCGACATTGGCCTCGTCGATCAGGTAGATTCCGTACCGGTCGCAGAGCTCGTACCAGAGCGGATGATTCGGGTAATGGCTGCAGCGGACCGCGTCGAGGTTGGCCGCTTTGATCATTTTGATGTCGCGAAGCATCCCCTCGCGGGTGACCGCGCGGCCGCGCTCCGCGTTGAGTTCGTGGCGGTTGACGCCGTGAAAGCGGAGCGGCTTGCCGTTGAAGAGCACGCGGCGGTCTTTGATCTCGATGGAGCGGAATCCGGTGCGGTAGTGGCGGATGTCGAGGAGTTCCGCACCACGCCGCAGCGTGACGGTGACGGTGTAGAGAGTCGGAGTCTCGGCGCTCCAGAGCTCGATGGAATCAAGCCGGGCGGCAAGGTCGCACCCTCCTTCGGTCCGGGCGACGGGCTTGCCCGAAGCGTCGCGGACGGCAAGCTCGAGGGTCAGCGCATCGCTCCAATTGTCCACCGCGACTTCGGCGCGGACCGTCCGGGCGGCGGAATCGGCGGAAATCACCGCGTCGGCGATGAAAACCGGAGCGGTCGAATAGACGAAAACGCTGCGGAAAATACCGGAGAGCCGCCAGAAATCCTGGTCTTCCAGATAGCTGGCGCTGGAGTATTTGTACGTCTCGACGGCGACAGAATTCTCACCGGGCCGGACCAGCGCGGTGATGTCGAATTCGGCGGGCCCCATTGAATCCTCGCTGTACCCGGCGTACTCCCCGTTGATCCAGAGCCGGAAGGCGGTCTGCACTCCGGCAAAGTGGATGACGATGCGCCGGCCGCTCCAGTTGTCCGGCAGCGTGAAGGCGCGGCGGAACTGGCCGGTCGGGTTGCGCTCGACAAAGGTGGTCCAGTCCTCGGGCACCTCGCCCATCACGTGCGGCGGGTCGCAGTGGAACGGGTAGGTGATGTTGCTGTAGATCGGGGTGCCGAACCCGGCGCACTCGAGGTTGATCGGCAACTCGATGTCGCGCCAGCCGGAGTCGTCGAAGCCGGGAGCTTCGAACCCGGCGGTACGCCCTTCCGGGCGCGGCGACCAATGGAGCTTCCAGCGGCCGTCCAGCGAGAGCCGCCAGTCGGAGACGTCGTGAAGAAATTCGCAGGGAGAGAGCTCCGGACGGTTCGACGGCCAGGAGGCGGCCCGCGGCGGCAGTTTCCCGATCCCGAACACCTTCGGGTTTTCCAGCAGCTCGATCAGATGGTCCATGACTTCGTTCCCGGGGTTGATGATCGTTGCAATACATTCGTATTAATGAAGCGTCCCGAAGGGCGATTTGCAACCGCGCCGGGGAGAAATCGGGAAAAAAGATACGTTTTTCCACCCCGGAACTTGAATTTTTACCGGACGCGGCATATACTGTGTTACCGTGAAGGCAGGCTTTCACATTCAAAAATACGGGAGATAAGATCATGGATGATCTCAGCAAAAAAATCACCGACCGGCTCGAAGAGCTTCGCGTCCACCTCCAGGCTGACGGCGGAGACCTCGAAATTGTCGGAATCGAAGGAAAAACCGTCCAGCTCCGTTTGCGCGGCGCCTGCGGCGGCTGTCCGCATGCGGCAATGACCATCAAAGGCGGCCT
>CAYSZM010000435.1:0-1740 GCA_964435365.1 uncultured Victivallis sp.
ATGTTCCGGAACGGATTTTAAGCAATGCGGATCTCGAAAAGATGGTCGAGACCAATGACGAGTGGATTCGCACCCGTACCGGAATCGAAGAGCGCCGGATTGCCTCTCCCGAGCAGGCGACCAGCGACTTGGCCTACGAAGCGTGCCGCAAGGCGCTCGAAACGGCCGGCATCTCCGGAAAAGAAGTCGATGCGATCATCGTCGGAACGATCACTCCCGACTTTGTGTTTCCGAGCACCGGGTGCATTCTGCAGCACCGGCTCGGTGCGGAAGGCGCGTTCTGCTTCGACCTTGAAGCCGCCTGCTCCGGATTGCTCTACTCGCTCGAAGTGGCGTACTCCCTGATGAAAACGCACCCGAAGAAGTACAAATACGTTCTGGTCTGCGGTGCGGAGAAGCTTTCCAGCATCACCGATTGGACGAACCGCAACACCTGCGTGCTTTTCGGCGACGGCGCCGGTGCGATTCTGCTGGAGAATACCGAGGAAGACGGTCCCGACTGCGTGATCGCCAGCGATCTTCACACCGACGGCGGCTATGGCGACATCCTCAAGATGCCCGCCGGCGGCAGCCGGATGCCGGCGACGAAGGAGTCGCTCGAGGCTCATCTGCATTTCATCCATATGGAAGGCAAAGAGGTGTTCAAGCTCGCCGTCAACGCGATGGTCGGAGCCGGGAAATCTGTGCTGGAAGAGGCCGGGATTACTCCCGATGAGGTGAAACTGGTGATTCCGCATCAGGCCAACAGCCGGATCATCCTTGCGGTTGCGCCGCGTCTCGGCGTGCCCGACGAGCGGGTTTACATGAACATCAACCGCTACGGCAACACTTCGGCGGCGTCGATCGGGCTTTGCCTCGACGAGGCGGTCCGGGGCGGCCGGCTCGCCAAGGGCGACTACGTGCTGCTGACGGCGTTCGGCGGCGGTCTCACCTGGGGCGCCATGCTGCTCCGGTTCTGATCGCCCGTACTGAGAAAAACGGAGGAGGCGTGTTACGCTTCCTCCGTTTTTGTTTTCGGCACCGGCACGTTTGCCGGTCTGCCCGGAAGAGCGGACACCTGCTTTCGAAAACCCACGGTACGCATGTTTCAATCGATTTCCGGAACAGGAGAGGCTCCGCCTTCGGCGCGAGCGGGTGAGTTGACCTTGCGGTCAACTCCACCGCTGCCGCTCACTGCCGGACTCGTCCGGCAATTGAGCTGTTTAGTGAGCGACAGCTCATGCCTCCGGCGGCCGGGGCGCTTCGCCCCCGGACCCCAGACCGGCAGGGTGCTGGTGCCGGGTAGGGGCGTTGTCTGATGCCGCGGTCAGTCCTTGTTCTTTTCGTTTTCGCGATTGAGGTTGCCGGTGAGGGTCATGAGGACGATCAGCAGCACGAAGAGCGTGGCCGTTCCGGTCAGCAGCGCGAACTCCTCCATGCGCAGCATGACGTAGACCGCGCCGTAGGCCGCCAGCATCAGCAGGAATTCCACCACGGCCGGGCCGTTTTTACGGAAGATCAGCCGCGCGTAGTAACCGATGGCGAGCGCGACCGCCAGTGCCGCGATCAGGTAGGCCCGCGCGAAAGGCAGATGTTCCCCGAGCGAAAGCAGCAGAACATAGAAAAGCACCACCGCCAGCCCCGCCATGAAGTACTGCACCGGATGCATCCGGCACCGGGTCAGCCGCTCGGTGAAGAAAAACGCGAGCATGGTGAACACGATCACCAGCGCCGAGTAACGGATCGCCCGCATCGTCTGCA
>CAYSZM010000436.1:0-1735 GCA_964435365.1 uncultured Victivallis sp.
AGACCGGCATCGATATCCACCCCGGCGCCCATCTCGGCAGCGGGGTCTTCATCGACCACGGCACCGGCGTGGTGGTCGGCGAGACCGCGGTGATCGGCGACAATGTGCGCATCTACCAGGGCGTGACGCTCGGGGCGGGGAATTTCCCGAAGGACGCCTGCGGCATGCTGATCAAAGGCAACAAGCGCCACCCGACCATCGGCAGCAACGTGACCATCTATTCCGGCGCTTCGGTGCTCGGCGACATCACCATCGGCGACAATTCGGTGATCGGCGGCAACGTCTGGCTGACCGAAAGCCTGCCCTCTGGAACCAAGATTACCTCGCGCCCGCCTGAAAACAAGCTGCGTTTTGCGAATGAGAGGAAATCCGCGGATGGGTCCGACCGTTGAACATTACCGGGAAGTCCGGGAGCTGATCGACGCGGCGGCGCGGGACGCGCACCGTGATCCGGCCGAAATCCGGCTGCTCGCGGTGAGCAAAACGTTCCCGGCCGAAGCGATCCGCGAGCTGTACGACGCCGGCGTCCGCATCTTCGGGGAAAGCCGGATTCCGGAACTCGAGGCCAAGGCCGCCGCGTTGCCGGACGACATCGAATGGCACTTCATCGGCCGTCTTCAGTCGAACAAGGCGCGCAAGGCGGTCCGGCTGGCCAAGATGATTCACTCGGTCGATTCGCCGGAGCTGCTGGACCGGCTCGACCGGGTTGCCGGAGAAGAGGGCGTCCGTCCGCAGATTCTGCTCGAGGTGAACGTTTCCGGGGAAGGAACCAAGGCCGGCGTTTCTATGGCGGAGCTGGAGTCGTTTGCGCGGCGCGCGGCGGCCTGTCGGCACCTCGATTTTCGCGGCTTCATGACCATGGCTCCGTTCGATGCCGACCCGGTCCGGATTGCGGCGATCTTCGAAATGCTCCAGCTGCTTCGAAACGAGCTGGAGCACAAGCTCGGCCGGAAACTCCCGGAGCTGTCGATGGGGATGAGCGGCGACTTCGAAATCGCCGCCCGCCACGGTTCCACCATCGTCCGTGTCGGCACCCGCATTTTCGGCGTTCGCTGAGAACGAAGACGTTTAAGATCAGGAGAATGGTTATGTGCAGGATACTGGTGATCGGCGCCGGCGGCGTCGGGATTTATTTTTCGGGGCGGCTGGCTCAGGCCGGGGCGGAGGTTTCGGTGGTGGCGCGCGGCGATTATGAGATTGCATCGCACGCCGGGTACGACATTCACAGCGTCGCCGGGGATTTTCACTTCATGCCCGCGGCGGTGCTGAAACGCGCCGCCGACTACGAGGGCGAGGCGGACTATATCATTCTTGCTTCGAAAGTGCTTCCGGATGTGAACGCGGTGGAACTGCTTCGCCCGGCGGTGCGTTCGCCGAAAACCGTGATCGTTCTGATTCAGAACGGGATCGATATCGAGAAAGGGATCGCCGAAGCGTTCCCGGAGAATCAGCTGCTGAGCACCATCGCCTATATCGGCGTGTCGCGTCCCGCCCGGGGGCAGGTGCTGCACCAGGGGAGCGGAGAGCTCAAGATGGGGAATTACCCCTCCGGCGTCACGGCCGAGGCGAAACGGCTTGCCGCGCTGTTCGGGGCGGCGAAGGTCAAATGCGAGCTTTACGAGGACATCGGTTTCATCCGCTGGAACAAACTGGTCTGGAATCTGCCTTTCAACCCGGTTTCGGTGCTGGCGGGCGGGGCGACGACCCGGGATATGACGCAGCGCGACGAGCTGGA
>CAYSZM010000437.1:0-1725 GCA_964435365.1 uncultured Victivallis sp.
GGATTATAGTAAAGTTTTTATCCCCGTTCGGAGACGGGGAGACGCATAACCCAATACGGATAGAGAGATGAACATTTTTCAAGAACTCAAGGCACGCGGCTTCTGCTACCAGGAGACCGACGAGGAAGCGATCGAAAAACTTCTGAGCACCGAGCGAGTCAAGTTCTATGTGGGATTCGATCCGACCGGAAACAGCCTCCACGTCGGGCATTTGCTCCCGGTCATGGCGATGCGGCTGATGCAGAAGGCCGGGCACATTCCGATCGTGCTGGTCGGCGGCGCCACCGCCCGCATCGGAGACCCCTCCGGCAAGAAGAGCGCGCGCCCGATGATGACGCTCGAAACCATCGCCGAAAACGTCGCGTGTCTCCAGAGTCAGCTCGCCCGCTTCATCCGCACCGAAGACGGAGAAGCCATCTTCGTCAACAACGCCGACTGGCTGTGCAAAATCGGCTACATCGACATGCTGCGCGAAGTCGGCACCATCTTCAGCATCAACCGGATGCTGGCGCAGGATTCGGTCAAATCGCGTCTCGAGGACGGGCTTTCGTTCCTTGAATTCAATTACTCGATCCTCCAGGCTTACGACTTCATGGTACTCAGCCGCGACCACGGCTGCAAGCTCGAAATGGGCGGGCAGGACCAGTGGGGCAACATGGTCGCCGGAACCGAGCTGGTCCGCCGCAAACTCGGGCAGGAGGTCCATTGCATGACCATTCCGCTCCTGATGAACAGCAGCGGCGAAAAGTTCGGCAAGACCGCCGGGGGCAACAACGTCTGGCTCGACACCGCGCGCACCAGCGTCTTCGACTACTACCAGTTCTGGCGCAACGCCGACGACGCGCAGGTCGAGAAGCTGATGCTCTACTTCAGCCCGCTCCCGGTCGAAGAGATCAAGCGGATCTGCGACCCCGCCGGAAACATCAACCGCGCCAAGGAAATTCTCGCCTACGAGGCGACCTGTCTCGCCCACGGCGAAGCAGCCGCCCGCGAGACGTTCGTCACCGCCGGAACCCGGTTCGGTTTCGCCGACCCCGAACGCAAGGTGCAGACCACCAGCGCGATCGCCGGAGTCGAGGCGAACAAGATCGAAGCGGAACTCCCCACCGCGACCGTGACGGCGGCGGACATCGACGATCCGGTCGGCCTGACGGTTCCGAAACTTCTCGTCCTGGCCGGGCTCTGCAAGTCGAACAGCGACGGCCGCCGCCTGATCCAGGGCGGCGCAGTCTCCGTCAACGACGAAAAAGTGACCGACGTGAACGCGAAAATCACTCGTGACGATTTCGCGGACGGCGGATTCACCCTCCGGGCCGGAAAGAAAAATTTCCGGCGCGTGGTTCTCGAAGCATAAATGGCGATGATGTCGGCCGGTCCGGTTTTCCGGTCCGGCCGTAATTTTTCAAGGGTCCAACGATAGGAGAATCCCAGCATGACGCCCATGTTCTATGTCGCCGCGATGTCGCCGGATAATCCGGCAGGCGGAATCTACCGGTACGAAATGCGCGAAAGCGCCCCGCCGAAACAGGTCGGCTTCACGCCGATGGCAAGCGTGAACTACCTCGCGTTTTCTCCCGATCGCAAGTATCTCTATGCGACCTGCACGATCGACGGCAAAGCGGGCGTCGCCTCCTTCGCGGTCGGCCCGGACGGCGCGCTGACCTATCTCAGCAGCATGATCTCCGGCGGCAAGGCGGCCTGCTACGTCATCACCGACCCGACCGG
>CAYSZM010000438.1:0-1725 GCA_964435365.1 uncultured Victivallis sp.
TTACCTGCCGAACATCACCTATCTCATGGTGACCAACACGCGGCTGGCCTACGCCTGCTGCTGCCGGGAGTTCAGCAACTGCCCGGACCTGGAGCTGCCGCTCTTCGGGGTGACCGGGACCAACGGAAAAACAACGACCGTTTATTTGATCGAACACCTGCTGCGGCAGGGCGGCAGGTCATGCGGACTGATTTCCACGGTGGAAACGCGGGACGGCAAGATCACCCGCACGGCGGACTGCACCACGCCGGAAGCGGGGGTGCTCTTCCCGCTGCTGGCCGAGATGCGCCGGAACCGGATGGCCGCCGCCGCGATGGAACTCTCCAGCCACGCGCTCCATCAGGGGCGGATTGCCGGAGCGCTGTTCCGGGTAGCGGTGTTCACCAACCTCACCGGCGACCACCTCGACTATCACCACGACATGGAGCATTACTATCTGGCGAAGAAGCGGCTGTTCACCGAACAGCTCGCACCGGAAGGCGCGGCGGTGGTCAATATCGACGACGCCTACGGGCAACGGCTGGCCGAGGAACTGATCGACGAGAAGACCCGGGTCATCACCTTCGGGAGCGCGGATTCCGGGGCGAAATGGCGGATTACGGGAATCGAGCTTTCGGCGGACGGCGTCAAATTCCGGCTGGAAGGGCGCGACGAGGCGTTCGACGTGGCGGCGAACCTGATCGGCGAGCACAACATCCACAACCTGGCGGGGGCGATCCTGGCGGTACGCGAATTCGGAATGAAGCCGGAGGAGATCGACCGGGCGCTGGCGGTGCCGATCCGGGTGCCGGGCCGACTGGAGCGAATCGACAGCAAACGGGGCTTCCCGATCTACGTCGACTACGCGCACACCGACGATGCGCTGAGCCGGGTGCTGGAGATCCTGAAAAAGATCGCCGAGAAGAAACTGATCGTGGTATTCGGGGCGGGCGGCGACCGCGACCACACCAAGCGCCCGCGCATGGGCGCGGCGGCGGCGGAACTGGCGGACCGGATCATCCTGACCAGCGACAACCCGCGCACCGAGGACCCTGACCTGATCCTCCGCGAAATCGCCGCCGGAATTCCGGAGGGAACGCCGTACGAAGTGGAGCCGGACCGCCACCGCGCGATCCGCCGCGCCATCGAGCTGGCGGAAGCGGGCGACATCGTGCTCATCGCCGGGAAAGGCCACGAATCCTACCAGGAGATCAAAGGCGTCCGCCACCCGTTCGACGACCGCAAGGTGGTGAAAACCATCCTCTCCGAACTCAACTGAGCTCAAAGGGAAGTTTTCTGAACTTTTTTTGAGCGGGTTGCGGATCGAACCCTTGATTTTCTCCGGCAACCGCATATAGTGAAGGGTGGAACCGCTCGGAATGCAATTGGTTATGAACCAATCCGTCCGATAAAAAATTCTCTACAGGAGTTGCCGGGAACAATGTACCGGCCGGCGGTTCAAGCCGGGCTAAAAAGCCCGGCTTCCTTATTATCCCACGATCCGGTAACGATTCTCCCCGCGCGGCGTCAGCGCAACCGGGTGGGTGGTTCCCGCAATTTCCAGCTCGTACTCCCCGTAAAACCCGTTCCAGGCGGCTTCGCCGAATTCATCGGTAACGACCGCGGTCTCGGTCTTCCACTCCCGGTTGACCAGCTTGTCCAACATCCGATAGGCGGGTTTCTCTTCGAATCCGGCGCCGATCAGCCCGGCGTCGAAACGGCTTTCGCCGCCGTAGGCGCTCTTGT
>CAYSZM010000439.1:0-1722 GCA_964435365.1 uncultured Victivallis sp.
ATTCCGTTCCAGCGACAGCCGGACCCCCCGTCCGACGTTGCCGTAACCGACGATCATGATACGAATCTTCTGCATAAAGGTGGACTCCTTATTGGTTTCTCCGGACACGCCGGATTGCAAAATTGTACTACCATAGCCCACATTTTATTGTTTTGCAATCTTAATTGCAAAATATAACAAATTTGTTACAAACAGTCCAAGCCGGGCACGATCGGCAAAATGTCATATTTTCCCGGAAAAACAGGAGCGAAAAAGCGGTTTCAGTTGTCTTTTTGCGCCGTCAGTGTATAGTATTTGCATAGAACCATTTTACGGCAGAGCGGAGCCGATCCGCGCAACAGTGTTTCAGTCAGCATATTGAGGAAGAATGAACAAGATGACAGGGAAATCCTTCGAGATTCCGCCCTTTCCGGAAACGTTCCCGGTCGAAGCGCCGGAATACTTCAATTTCGGGTACGACGTAATCGACCGCTGGGCGGAAAAAGACCGCAACAAACTGGCCATGATCTGGCGCAACCAGCACGGCGACGAGAAGCGTTTTACCTTTCACGACCTCTCGCGGCTCTCGAACCAGGCGGCAAACCTGCTCATCAAGCACGGCATCTCCAAAGGCGACCGCGTGATGCTGATGCTGCCGCGGCTGCCGGAGTGGTGGATATTTTCCCTCGCCCTCATCAAACTCGGCGCGGTGCAATGCCCCTCTCCCACGCTGCTGACTCCGCACGACCTCGCGTTCCGGGTCAAGTTCGGCAAGTTCAAGATGATCGTCACCGACACCGAAAACGCCTATAAATTCGACGAAATCTACGACGACTGCCCGACGCTCGCATCAAGGCTGCTGGTGGACGGGGAACGGCCGAACTGGATCAGCTACCGTTCCGAAATTTCCGGGCCCAACGCGACGCTTTCACGGCGGGACGTCAAGAGCCCGGTGCGCATCCGCACCCGCTCCGATATGCCGATGATCCTCGTCTTCACCAGCGGCACGAGCAAGTATCCGAAGATGGTGCAGCACAATTACAGCTACCCGCTCGGCCACCGCGTCACCGCCGAACTGTGGCACGGGCTAACCTCCAACGACCTTCACATGACCATCTCCGACACCGGATGGGCGAAAAATTACTGGGGCAACTATTTCGGCCAGTGGATCGTCGGCTGTTGCCTCTTCATCTACGACATCCGCGGCAAATTCCATGCCGACGAACTGCTGCCGCTGCTCGAACATTACGAAATCACCAGCTTCTGCGCGCCGCCCACCGTCTACCGGATGCTGACGCTGTCGGACCTGACCCGCTTCGACTTCTCGGAACTGCGCAACTGCATGACCGCGGGCGAACCGATGCAGACCGAAACCATCCGGCTCTGGAAGGAGAGCACCGGGCTCGCCATCCGCGAAGCCTACGGCCAGACCGAGACGGTCTGCATGATCGGCACCTTCCGCGGCATGACGCCGAAACCGGGCTCGATGGGCATTCCCGCCCCCGGCTGGGACATCGAGCTGCACGACGACGACGGCAACCCGGTCAAAAAAGGCGCCGACGGACGCATCGCATTGTGCCTCAAGCCGAGCCGGCCGGTCGGCCTCTTCGAGCAGTACCTCGACAACCCCGAGGAAAACGCGGGCTGTTTCATCGGCGACTACTATTACACCGGCGACCGCGCCCACTGCGACGAGGACGGCTACTTCTGGTTCATCGGCCGCAGCGACGACATCATCAAGAG
>CAYSZM010000440.1:0-1721 GCA_964435365.1 uncultured Victivallis sp.
TTCATTTGCTTTTCTTTTTATTATGAAGTATAATTTTATTATACGATCTATATATTTCATAATGTGAAAGATTGGCAATGATCAAAGTACTTGACAAAACCTTCGCGATTCTGGAAGCGGTCGTCCTCCATTCGCCGCGGCCGATGCGGATTTCGGTGCTGGCCGAGCGGTTCGGGATCAACAACGGAACCTGCGCGCGAATCATCCGCGAACTCTCCGACGCCGGATATGTCATCCAGATTTCGCGGCAGGACGGTTACGCCGCCGGACCGCGCGCGCTGGCCTTCGCCAACGCCGTCTGCTACAAGCCCGCACTGCTCGAAGCGGCCCGGCCGATCGCGGCGGAGACCGCCAAAAAATTCGCCGCCTCCGTCCTGCTGGCCGAACGGCAGGGGGAGCTGCGCTACATCCTGCTGCACTGCAACGAATCGCCGCGGCTGGCCATCCGGCTGGCCGAACTGGCGTTCCACGATCTTCTCGACACCGCCACCGGGCTGGTGCTCGCCGCCTTCGCTCCCGAAGAGGAGCTCGATGCGCTATTGTCCTCGGCCGCCGAAGGAACCGGAACGCTGATCGATCCGGAGCTTGGAATTCGCGGACAGCTGGCGGAGATCCGGCGGACCGGGCGGGCGGTGTTCCACGACCCGACGCGCGGACAGGGAATCGCCGCCTTCCCGGTGTTCCGCAACGGCGCATTCATCGCGGCGCTGGGCGGATCGATTCCGTTCGACGAATTCGACGCGCGCGGCGCGGCATTCACCGAAGGGCTCGCCCAGGCGGCGACGGAAATCGGCCGGGCCGTCTCGGTCATTCACATCACGGGGTAACAAAAAATGGATTCCATCGCAGGAAAGGTCGCCCTGGTCACCGGGGCGTCGCAGGGGCTCGGCCGGGTCATCGCCATCGAATTGGCGAAACTCGGTTGCCGGGTCGTCATCAATTACGCCAACAACTCCGCCAACGCCGAGCAGGTGAAGCGGGAAATCGAGGAATCGGGCGGAGAGGTTTGTGTCACTCGCTGCGACGTGGGCGACGAGGCGGCGGTCAACGCGATGTTCCGCGCGCTCGGGCCCGTGGACATCCTGGTCAACAACGCCCGACTCGACCCGTGGCGGCGGACCGCCGAAATGAGCGAAGGCGAATGGTTCGACCGGGTGATGCGGGTCAACCTCAAGGGGGCGTTCCTCACGTCACAGGCATTCTTCGAACAGGCGAAGCCGCGCAACTGGGGGCGGATCGTCAACATCTCCAGCGTCCGCAGCTTCCGTCCCGCCGAGCCGCACATGGTCGCCTACGGGGTGTCGAAACTCGGAATGCACGCGTTGACCCGTGCGTTCGCCGAGAACGGCGCGCCGTTCGGGATCACCGTCAACACGGTGGCTCCGGGGGTGATCGTGACCGAGAACATTGCGAAACGGCTGACGCCGGAGAAATTCCGCGAAGAGCTCTCGGCGGTGCCGCTGGGGCGGGGGGCGACCTGCGAAGAGATCGCCGACGCGGTGATCTTCCCGCTCCGCAACGGCTACGTCACGGGGGAAACCATCAACATCAACGGAGGCATGTACTACGCGCCGTGAGCAGGCAAAGACATCCCTTACCCGGCACCGGCACCTTGCCGGTCGGGGTGCAGGGGCGAAGCGCCCTGCCCGTCGGAGACAAGGGCTGCCGCTCACTAAACAGCTCAATTGCCGGACGAGTCCGGCAGTGAGCGGCAGCGGTGG
>CAYSZM010000441.1:0-1703 GCA_964435365.1 uncultured Victivallis sp.
CCGCCTGCGGCGGGCTATGGCAGAGGGCCTTCGCTTCGCTGCGTTCGACTGCGTCACATTCGTTCCTTGCTGCCTGCTTCGGCTTTGCCGAACCATGCAGTTCTCTCACATCCGCTGCGCGGCGCCTACCGCGCTTTTGAATCGGGCTGCAACGTTGGGGGTAGGGGAGAGAAGCCGGGCTGCAACGTTCGGGGTAGGGGAGAGAGGCCGGGCTGCAATGTTCGGGGGCGGAAAATTTTTAGTTGGGACTTCGGCGGCGGCACAGTGAGTGAAGCGGGGAATCGATCATAGTTTTTTAACAGGCGGATTGATTTCCTCGGGAATCGGAAGTACACTATACGGCAACGATGGAGAATCTTCATGTATTCGAGCTGCCGGGAAATGATTTCGCATGTGCGCCGGGCGGAGGAGCTGCTGACCGGGAGGGTGTTGTTCGCCGATCCGCGTCCGTTTCCCGAGTGGAAGGCCTTTCTGAATCCGTTTGCCCGCTTCATCATTCCGCTCGAACACGAAATTCCCGTCACTTTCGGTTCGCAGGGGAAGGTCGTCGAAGTCATGCTCAAACCGGGCGACGCCGTCTTCTGTCGCCCCGGCGCGTGGCTGGAGGAGCATTTCGAATACCGTCGCCGGATGATTTCGGTGGTTTACCGCGATACGCTCGTCCGCTACATCTACATCGACCAGTTCGACAATTCGCCGCGCAACGGGCCGGACGTCTATTTTCATACGCTGCGCCCGGCGACGGCGACGATTCAGGCTGCCATCCGGCTGCTTTCCGGAATGGACCACGGAGCCCGCGCCGCCGCGCCCGCCTTTCGTGCATTGATGACGCTCAGCGCCGATTTTCTGGAAGAGGAGGAAGACCGGCTGTTCACCGAGGACGACCGGCTCTGGAACCGTCTCGAAGACTGGCTCCAGACCCACTTCTTTCAGGACATCATGCGCGACGACATCGCCGGAGCGTTCCGGATTCACCCGGCCAAGCTGTCGCGGCTGCTGCGGGCAAGAACCGGAAAAAGCGTCCGCGAATACCTCAATTCCCTGCGGCTTGAATATGCCGCGAAGCTGCTGGCTGACGAACTTTCCGTCGAGGAGATCTCCTGCCGCTGCGGATTCGCCTACCCGGCCTACTTCATCCGGCAGTTCCGGGCGCGCTACGGCTGCACACCCGGTGAATTCCGCCGGAACCGGTAGCCTTCCGGCGAAAATTTCGCCCGGTGCGGCGAATGCGGTTTTTCTCGTTTTTTTTCCGGTTTTGCTATTGACAAAACGTTTTGATTGTGTCATAATATAAACAACGGCAATCAAAACGTTTTTCTTTTTTGGGAATTAACTGTTTTGACGTATAACAACGGATATGTGAAACAGTTGTGCTCGGCGCATGATGATTGTCGCAAAATGTCTCTGCCAAAAGTTTTGACAATTATTTTGATTTTTTTTGATAAATCCGCTCATATTTCTTCTTCTTGAATCGACCTGTTCCTGCACGGTTTTCCATTCTTTCATTTGATTTAACACTCTATCGCTCCGGCGATTGCGGCCGGAGTCTCCGGTGCCGCCTCTTTCATCTCCTCATTCGGAAAGAATTTGGTTCATAACCACGGTTTCTTCCGTGCCGGATTTCTGCTCGAACTTAACATATCCGTTGTTATGCGACGTTACTAATTTGACTTGGAATCGGCGAGAATCGCCTGCAACCGTTC
>CAYSZM010000442.1:0-1697 GCA_964435365.1 uncultured Victivallis sp.
AAGAGCGAAGCGATGATCCGGTCCGAGAGCTGCATCAGCGGCTCATTGACCGATTCGAACGATCCGGTCGCAATGGTTTCCGTTTCGATGCGCTTGATGTTGTGCGAATAACAGAACCGGTAGATTCCGTCCCAGTCCTGAAGCGCGGCATAACCGCCGATGAGCGGCCCGCCTTCGGCGCGGAAGCGATTGGGGTTGCAGTAGTTGAATTCCGTCACAAAAAACGGCTTGCCGGTAATGCGCGTCGCCATCAGGCTGCGCGGCAGGGAGGCCATTGCGGAAATGACGGAGGTCTGGGCATGCATCCGCTGCGAAGCCCACGCTTTGCCGAGGAAGGAGGGGTGGGCGTGATACAAATGGTTGTCCACCACGTCGAAACGGGCGCGCGACGGCACGAGATAGGTTTCGGAATGATGATTCATGCTGGTCACCGCGGCCTGAACGTGGAGCTCCTCTTTGGCGAAGCGGGTCATTTCCGCCAGGCTGCGGTTCTGAAGCTCGAACAGGAATTCCAGAAAACGGCGGTCGCTGCGGTCCGCCCGGGCTTCGGGGCAGCCGTGCTCCTTCTTCCAGGGTTCGAAGAGTGCGGCGTAGCGGTCGCGGTCGGCGACGGTCCGGTTCCAGAAGGCGTCGAGATTGTCCTCGTTGACCAGGTTGACCATCACCAGCGCGGGATCTTCGGCATAGGTGAGCCCGGTATAGGGATTGCGGTGGGTCATCCAGTTCCGCACGAATTTTTTCCAGTTCTCCAGCGCGGCGGGATCGGCCGGAAAGAGCGCCTTGGGCACCGAGAGATTGCCGGAAATTCCATCGCCTTCCTTCAGGGGACGGCTGGTGTAGAAGTCGGTAACCAGGTAAATTCCGCGCTTTTTGAGCGTGGCGAAAAGATAGTCGAAGCGGTCGAGGGCTTCCGGGTTCAGCGTGGCCGAATCGGCCGCCTTCGGATCGGCCAACCCCCCGTCGTGGTGGTGGAAACGCACCGAATTGTAGCCGTTGCGGGCGATCAGGTCGGCGATCAGCTCCGCCGACTCTTTCGAGGGGAAGTTGGCGCTTTGGCAGAGGTTGGTGCCGAAGAGCCGGAGCCGCCGCGCCGGGGCTTTGTCGAATCGCAGCGTCCCATCGGCGGCGGGACGGGCGAAGCCGTATTTTCCGGCGGGTGCGTCGAGCCGGGCGGAGAAGTCCAGCGGACTGCCCGCCACGGTCCGGTTGCGGAACCGGAGCGGAACCCACTCTTTTCCTGCCTGGATGCGGGTTTCGCACTCCTCTTCGCCGGGGAGGAAGAGCTCCCGGTCGGCGAAGTTCATGCCGAGCACCAGCCAGATCACGCTGCTTTCGAGACTGCGGAAGGTGACCGCGACGGGAGTCTTTCCCGCCGGCAGCGGAAAGGTGGAGAAATAGACCCCGATTTCGGCATCCGGCCGGCTTCCTTTCCAGGCGACCGCTGCGTTGCCCAGCCCGCGCGGATTAACCCAATTGCCGCAGTCGCGCAGCCCGGAGACGGGGTATTTGCGGTTTTCGCCGTCGGAAAAGCGGACTTCGACCTCGCCGAACTCCCGGTGCGGGGTCCACGCCGAGGTGTGGAGCAGATTCAGCGAACGAACCTCGCCGGAAACGGAAACCGGTACGGTGATTTCGCGGGGAACGCCGCCGCGTTTTTCGCCGCCGACGGCGACCGCCCCTTTCGGGGAAACGTCGAA
>CAYSZM010000443.1:0-1695 GCA_964435365.1 uncultured Victivallis sp.
GATCACCCGGGTGCGGCACGTCAACTGCCACCACGGTTCGCTGGGCGGCTGGTTCGACGCCGACTACCGCTGGATGGCCGATCCGTCCCAGTCCGGATGCGGTGCGTTCGGCGACCTCGGCACCCATTCGCTCGACATCCTGATGTGGCTTTTCGGCAGACCGGAACAGGTCACCGCCGAAATCCGGACGGTGACCGGGCGTTACGGCGAACATTGCGACGAAACCGGCACCGCGCTGTTGGAATTTCCGGGCGGAATCGCCGGGACGCTCTGCGGCGGCTGGGTCGACCTCGCCAATCCGGTGACTTGCGAAGTCAGCGGCACCGAAGGATTCGCCTTCATCTGTCGCGGCAAGCTCTTCGTCAAGTCGCCGAACCTCGAAGGCGCCGACGGCGAAACGCCGTGGACCGCGCTGCCGGAAGAACTCCCCCACGCCTTCACCCTCTTTCTCGACGCGGTGACGGGCAAGGAGGATGTTCCACTCGTCACCGCCTCCGAGGCGGCCGAACGCAATGTGGTGATGGAAGCGCTGTATCGGGCCGCGCGCACCCGGAGCTGGGTTCAGCCCTGAACGGCTCCTGATTCCGGGAAGAAGCGCGGATTGAGAACGGTTTTTCCCGGAATCAGCTTCTGAATGCGGGAGCTCTTGCGCTCGATGAGTTCGAGCAGCGACTCGATGGCGACGCGGCCGATGGCGAGGTCGTCGGCGAGTCCGGTCGCCAGTTCCTGCGGGAGCGTCGGACGGCTTGTCGCGCAGTCGATGGTGGCCATGCGGAAACTTTCCTCGGCGAGTCCGGCCTGGGCGGCGGCGGCGAGGATGCCGGGAGCCATGTCGCGTGAAACGTTGAGAATCCCGTCGAACGACTCTTCCTTCAATGCCTGAAACGCAACTTCGCGCGCGTCTTCGGGCGTGTACTGCGAATACCGGCTGACCAGTGCGACGCCGGTTCCGGCGAGGGCGTCATCCACGCCGCGGCGCATCTCGGCGGCCACGGAGCTTTTCTCGGGGCCGGCGAGATAGAGCAGCTTGCGGCATCCGGTTTTCAGGATGGCGGCGGTGACTTCGCGGGCGGTGGAACGGTAGTCGCTGGCGATCCAGTTGACCGCTTCCGGGGCGACGTAAGTCGGGCGGCTGGTGATGAAGAGATAAGGCAGCTCGTGTTCTTCCAGCTCGGAATGGAGGGCGGACTCGGGGACGGTTCCCCAGATCAGCAGCCCGTCGATGGTTCCGGCGCGAAACAGCCGGGCATAGGTTTCATCCGGGCGGCGTTCCTCATTGCGGAAGAGCAGCATCAGATGGTGCCCGCTCTCTTCGAGGAGGGGTTCCATGCCGCTTAAAATATCGACGAAGTGGGAGTCGCCGAAGACGTTTCCGGGGGCGATCGGCCGGGCCGGGACGAGAAGCCCGATGACGCCGCTGCGGCGCTGGAAGAGGCGCTGGGCGTTGACGTTCGGCACATAGTTGAGTTCGCGGGCGGCGGCGAGGACGCGCTCCTGGGTCTCTTTGGGGATCTTCTTCCCGGCGCGGTCGTTCAACACTTTCGACACGGTGCAGGTGGAGAGTCCGATATGGGCGGCGAGTTCGCGAATGCTGCAGCTTTTGCGCCCGGCGGATTTGGCTTTTGCGTTCATCTGACGGTTCCCCGGTGTTTGCGGCGGGCGGTGACGAACCGTTCGCGGCGGGTGTAGTCCTGC
>CAYSZM010000444.1:0-1678 GCA_964435365.1 uncultured Victivallis sp.
CTGAGCTGGCGGGTTCCGCTGCTCAGTCTCTGCGGGCTGGGCTGGTTCGTCGCGGCGTTCGCCCGGCGCGAATCCGGATTCCGCGCCATGCTGCCGCTGGCGCTCGGTTACGGCGCGCTTGCCGCGGCCGGGCAATGGACGATGTTCCGGGCGCTCGACCTGTTGAGCGGCGCCGGAGCGGCGGGGATCGCCTATCCGCTGGCGGTGGGCGGTTCGGTCGCGCTCTTTTTCCTTTATTCGGAGTGGATTCGCAAGGAGAAAAACGGCCTCGTCGGAGCCGCCGGAATCCTCCTCGCGGTTCTCGGTATGTTCCTGTTGGCATTTTAGCAAAAAAGGAGTATTCTCATGGGAATCAGCATCGGTCTCGTCGGACTCGGCAGCTTCGGCAGCGCCTTCGCCCCGCTCTTCGCGGCGCACCCGCTGGTGGATCGGATCGCGCTCTGCGACTGCGAAGCGGACCGTATCCGGAAATTCGCCGAAGACCCGTTCTTCGCCGCCAAATTCAACCCGCGCGACGCCTACGATTCGCTCGACGCCATCTGCCGCAGCGACCTCGACGCGCTGGTCATCATCACCCAGCCGTGGCTTCACGCACCGCAGTGCATCCAGGCGATGGAGTCCGGCAAGGAGGTCTACAGCGCGGTTCCGCTCACCTGTCTGCCGGATTCCGGCGAAGTGCTCGACTGGTGCGACCGCATCATCGAAACCTCGCTGCGCACCGGCAAGCACTATATGCTCGGCGAAACCACCTGCTTCCGCCCCCAGGCGATGTTCTGCCGCCGCAAAGCCCTCGCCGGTGAGTTCGGCGACTTCGTCTACGCCGAAGGCGAATACATGCACGATGTGGACAACAGCTGCAACCTGCGCGAAGTCATCCGGCGGCGCACCGCAAGCAAAATCGGCAGCGAATGGCCGGAACGCGAGGCGGATTACGCCCGGCGCGGCTTCTTCTCCACCCCGATGAACTACCCCACCCACTCGGTCAGCGGCCCGATCTTCTGCATGGCGACCCGCGCCCGCAAAGTCGCCGCCTTCGGCTGGAAAAACCGCACCAACGACTCGTTCTTCCGCCACGACGACTTCAGCAACGTCGTCGCCCTCTACGAACTCGCCAACGGCGCATCGTTCCGGGTCGCCGAAATGCGCGAACTCGCCGGACAGATCAGCCCGCTCGAAAACGAAGCCTTCCGCATCGTCGGCACCCGCGGGACTTTTTCGGAGAATATCTGGTATTACAACGGCCGGACCAACGAAACCGACGCCGTTCCGGTGCAGCCTGCCCGCCTCACCGATGCGGAACTCTTCGACCCGCTCCCGCCGGAAGTGGTGAACGAATTCCGCAAAATCCACCACAACGGAGCACCCGACCTCCAGAACCGCGATTTCGTCCCGCATGGACACGGCGGCTCACACCCCTACCTCGTCCACGAATTCGTCAGCAGCGTCCACGAAAAACGCCAGCCGCTCATCAACCCGTGGGAGGCCGGACACTTCATGGCCATGGGCATGGCCGCCAACCAGTCCGCCCGCCGCGACGGCGAACTCACCCCCGTCCAGGACTGGGGCTTCGCCCCCTCTTTCTGATTTCAGAAGAGGTACGGGAGAGGGAATCGGGGGGGGCGGGGAAGGAGAACTTTTTTTCGCGTGAAAAAAAGCTCTCCGTCCCCGCCCCCCCCGT
>CAYSZM010000445.1:0-1665 GCA_964435365.1 uncultured Victivallis sp.
ATCCTCGACGGCCGCTTCCGCTACCGCCTCGGCGACGAATCCGTCGAGCTCGCCCCCGGCGACATGCTCTATTTCGACGGGATGCTGCCGCACGTGCCGGAAAACGATTCCGGGGCGGACGCCACGTTGATCGCCTTCTATTTCCTGCGCGAAACCGAACATGAACGGTAAGGAGCTGCGCATCATGGATTTCTACGGAAGGGAATTGCAGCCGGTCAAAGCGAATCTTCACACCCACTCCACGGTTTCCGACGGGCAATTTCCGCCGGAAGAGGTGATTCGCCTCTACCGGGAACACGGTTACGGTGCGCTGGCGTTCACCGACCACCGCAAGACCAACCCGGTCGGCTCCTACTACGGCGGGGGCATGACGCTGATTTCCGGAATTGAGCTGCATCCGATGGGGCCGCGCGGCATTCTCTGGCATTTGCTGGCGCTCGGCGTGCCGGAAGGGTTCCCCGGCGAATTCGATTCCGCCCCGGCGGCGATCGAAGCGGTCAATGCGGCCGGCGGCGTCGCTTTCGCGGCCCATCCCTACTGGTGCGGGCTCACCTCCGCCGAAGTGATGACGCTCGACGGGGTGTGCGGCACCGAGGTCTACAACACCAGCACCCGCTATATCGGCAAGGACTACAACATGCAGTTGTGGGACGAAATTCTCGACGCCGGGCGCTGCTTTTCCGCGCTGGCGGTGGACGACATGCACCGGGTTCCCGACCAGTTTCGCGGCTGGACCATGATCTGCGCGGAAGAAAACACCCCCGCTGTGCTGATTGCCGCCCTCAAAGCGGGCGATTTCTACGCCTCGCAGGGGCCGGAATTCCATCGTTTGAGCTGGAAGGACGGCATTTTCGAGGCGGAGTTCTCCCCCTGCGTCGAAGCGGTGCTGATGACCGCGCAGGCGCGCGGCTACTGCGGGCTGGTTCCCGAAACCGGGAAGGATGAGGAGACCACCACGCTCCGCTTTGACCTGCGGGACCGGCCGCCGCTCCGTTATCTGCGCTGCCAGATTCGCGACCGCAACGGCAATTACGCCTGGAGTATGCCGCTCTACGTCTGAGCGGTCAAACGTCGTACGGGAACCGGCCGAACTTGCGGCGGTACTGAAGGGGCGGCAGGCCGAATTCACGGCCGAACATCGCCGAGAAATAGCTTTGGCTGGCAAACCCGCTCCGCTCCGCCACGCGGCCGACCGGCCAGTCGGCGGAGAGCAGGAACCGCCGCGCCCGGCGCAGCCGCAATTGAAGCTGGTACTCGCCGATGCCGATGCCGCACTCGGTGCGGAAGAGGTGCTGAAGCCGCGATGCGCTCATGAACACGGTCGCGGCCACGCGCGCCGTCGACGGGTTCTCGGCGAAATGGCGGTGCAGGTACTCCAGCACGGTCAGAATCCGCTCGTCGCGGGGCCGCCGCGGCAGCAGCCCCGCCGTGTCGGCGTAAGCGTTGCGGACCGCCTCGTCGAACAGGAGCGGGATGAACTCCCGGAACCCCTCCGCCGCTTCCCCGCTCAATTCCGGCAAGTTCCGGAAGGCCTCCTCCGCTTCCGGGTAGCGGCACGTTTCCCCGGCGACGCGGAAGGGGCCGAGCATGATCGCCCCGGTGAACCCGGTCGTTCCCGGCGGCATCGGGACGATGAGTTCCGCCACTCCCGCGTGGCAGACCGCC
>CAYSZM010000446.1:0-1664 GCA_964435365.1 uncultured Victivallis sp.
CCGGGGCGCTTCGCCCCCGGACCCCAGACCGGCAGGGTGCCGGTGCCGGGTAAGGGTTTGCAGTCGAATCTCAAAGGAAGGCGGCGCAAAGCATCGTGATCAGTTGGAAGCGCAATCTGTTTTTCGTCTGGCTCGCCCAGATTCTGGTGATGGGGGCGTTCGGCATGGTCGTGCCCTTCATCCCGATCTATCTGCGCGACCACCTCGGCATGGCCGATATCCAGAACCGCGGCGCCTGGGTGGCGGCCTTCTATTTCGCCGGGCAGGTCGGCTTCTGTTTCGCCACGCCCGCCTGGGGCATGCTCTCCGACCGCTACGGGCGCAAAATCATGCTGCTTCGCGCCAGTCTGATCACCGCGCTTCTCATGCCGCTCATGATCTTCGCTTCCTCCGCGCTGATGCTGGTGCTGATCCGGTTCGTTGTCGGCTGCTTCTCCGGCGTGAACAATGCCGCCCAGACGCTGATTTGCGACACCACCCCCTCCGAAAAGCAGGGGTTCGCCCTCGGCACCCTCAGCTCGGCGATGTGGAGCGGCAATATGCTCGGCTTCGCCGTCGGCGGCTTCCTGATCGACGGACTCGGCTTCACCTGGACCTTCCTCGCCTGCGGCGGAATGCTGCTGGTCGCCGGGTTGCTCATCCTCTTTTTCGTCCGCGAAAATTTTCACCCGGTGAAACCGGACCCGGCGCAGAGCGGGAGCGCCGAAGAGGTTTCCGACTTCCTGCACCGCATCCGGCCGCCCTCGTTCGGCGTCCTCATCTGGAGCGTGCTGCTGCTCTTCCTCTTCGGCGGGCTGGTGCGGAATTTCGACAACCCCTTCGTCGCGCTGCTGGTCGAAACCGTCCACGGCCCCGATGACGTCGCCAAATGGACCGCCGTGATCTGTGGCGCGGCCGCGGCGGCGGGAGTGGGTTCGGGGATGCTGCTGGGCTACCTGAGCGATCGCTTCTCCGCCCGGAAGATCCTGATTCCGGTGTTGATCGGCTCCGGGCTGGCCAAACTGATGCAGGGCGCGGCGCTTTCCCTCCCGATGCTGGGGACCGGGCGCGTCATCAACTACTTTCTCGCCGGAGGCATGGACCCGGTGTTCCAGTCGATGCTGGCCAAAATCGCTCCGGTGCACAAGCGCGGCAGCGTCTTCGGCTGGTCGGCGAGCTGTCGGACGGTGGGTTCGATTATCGGTTCGGTCTTCGGCGGCTATGTGGTCTACTATCTCGGCGTCCGCTGGATTTTCTATATCGCCGGGCTCATCTTCTTCGTGCTGCTGCCGGTCTTTCTCGCCATCACCTCACGGCGCGTGACGGAGGACGGGCGCTCGGTTAGAACGGTTTGCCTCTCTCCGCGCCGTCGGCGGGAAAGCGAATCCCGGTGAGGCGGCGCGCCTCGTCCATCACTTCCAGTTCCAGGAGCGAGAAGCGGCTGTGCGGGTTCTCTTTTTCGCCGCCCGCCTGAATCAGCCGAATCCATTCGCGAACCTCGTAGACCATGTTGGTGCTCGCACCGGGGGATTCCACCTCAATCCGCTCCGCCGCGCCTTTGCGGGGGTGGAACACCAGGTCGCGCGGGTTGGCGATTTCGCCGATGACCAGACTCCCCGCTTCGCCCTGAATCTGGCTCGGCGTCCGGCTGTCGGAGATCTTCGAGTAGAGCAGCTCCGCCTGCA
>CAYSZM010000447.1:0-1663 GCA_964435365.1 uncultured Victivallis sp.
TATTGCCGGTGGAGTTTCGCCAGCATCCGCTTCGGCGCGCCGTTGAACCAGACCTCCGACATGCTCCGTTTGTAGTAGTAAACCGGGTAATCGAACTTCGGGGCCTGTTTCATCTTGCGCGGCGTCTTCGCCAGGACGACGATTTCATGCCCCATGGCGATATACTCACGGGCAAGGCGGTCGATCACGATTTCCATCCCGGCCACCTTCGGCAGGAACGAGGCGGTAAACAGACAGATCTTCATATGGAGGCGGAATCCTTTCGTGACGGCAATTGGGCTCGGCATAAATGTAATACGGTTTTCCGACCGTGTCAAGCCGCGCCTCAGGCGGAATTCCGTATATTTCGACTCGCCGGAGGCTTGAAAAACGCCTGATTTGCGGTATCTTTCAAGATATGCTGAACTATGTAAAAATCACCAATTTCGCGCTGATCGAGGAATCCGAGCTGGAATTCGGGCCGGGGTTCAACGTCGTCACCGGCGAATCCGGCGCGGGCAAGTCGATCCTGATGGGCGCGGTCGAGCTGCTGCTCGGCGGCCGGGTGGACAAGAACGTGATCCGCAACGGCTGCGACCGCTGCATGGTGAGCGGCGGCATCGCCGTGCCGGAGCTCCCGGCCGGGGCGGTCGCCGCGATCCTCGGCGAAGCCGGCGTCGCCTTCGACCCGGCGGAAGTGCTTCATCTGCGCCGGATCATCACCCGTTCCGGCGTGCGGAACTACATCAACGACACGCCGGTCGGCGCCCGGCTGCTGGCCGAAGTGGGCGCGCAGCTCATCGACCTCCACGGCGCCAACGAACAGCTTTCGCTGACGGTCCCGGCGCGTCAGCTCGATTTACTCGACCGCTACGCCGGGGCGGACGGCCTCGCCGCCGAATGCCGCCGGATTTCGGGCGAACTCGACGCCCTCGCCGCCGAACGCGAAGCCTTCGACCGCGAAACGCCGGACGAGGCCGAACGCGACCGCCTCGAGCTCCAGCTCGAGGACATCGACAAGGTCAACCCCGCCCAGGGGGAAGACGAGGAGCTCTCCGCCCGCTTCAAAGTGGCCGGCAACGCCCGGCAGGTGCTGGAGACGGCGGCGGCGCTCACTTCCGCGCTGACCGAGGGCGAAGACACGCTGACCGATCGGCTGGCCGGCATCTACCGCAAACTGCTCGAACTCTCCCGCATCGACGAGACGCTGGCGCAGGGGCTGCTTGAGGAGTGCGACCAGCTTCAGGAGGGCGTCGCCGCGCTCTCCTCGCGGATTTCCGAGCTGGCCGACCGGGTCGATCTCGACCCCGAAGCGCTGGCGGCGATCGAAACCCGTCTCGGCGAACTCTTTACGCTCAAACGCCGCTACGGGCCGACGCTCGACCGAGTGCTCGAAGTCCGCGAAGAGGCGTTTCGCCGCCTCGAACTGTTCCGCGGCACCGCCGTGCGCCGCGCCGAATTCGAACGGCGCAAGCAGGAATTGCGGAACGAGTTGCGGGTGGCCGCGGAGAAACTCTCCTCCCTGCGCAAGGCGAAGGCAAAGGAGTTCGCTTCCCAGGTCCGCTCCAAACTCGGCGCGATCGGATTCGCCAAGTGTTCGCTCGAAGTCGAATTCACCGAAACCGAGCCCGGCCCGAACGGCATGGACCGGATCGAACTTCTCTTCGGCGCGAACGCCGGGGAA
>CAYSZM010000448.1:0-1646 GCA_964435365.1 uncultured Victivallis sp.
ATCGAGCAGGAAACCCAGACCATGGCGACGATCACCATCCAGAACTACTTCCGCATGTACAAGAAGCTCGCCGGCATGACCGGCACCGCCGAAACTGAGGCGAACGAGTTCCACCAGATCTACAAGCTCGACGTGATTGTGGTGCCGACCAACCGCCCCTGCATCCGCAAGGACGACAACGACTCGATCTTCAAGACCAAGCGCGAAAAGTACAACGCGATCCTGAAGGACGTGATCGAACGCCACGAGAAGGGCCAGCCGGTCCTGCTCGGCACGATCTCGGTGGAAGACTCCGAAATCCTCTCGCGCATGCTGAAGATCCGGAACATTCCGCACAACGTGCTGAACGCCAAGAATCACCAGCGCGAAGCCGAAATCGTCGCCCGGGCCGGACAGCTCGGCGCGGTGACGGTGGCGACCAACATGGCCGGACGCGGTACCGACATCAAGCTCGGTCCCGGCGTGGCCGATGTGGGCGGCCTCCACGTCATCGGCAGTTCGCGGCACGATTCGCGGCGCATCGACCGCCAGCTGCGCGGACGCTGCTCGCGTCAGGGCGACCCCGGTTCGTCGAAGTTCTACGTGTCGCTCGAAGACAACCTGATGCGTCTCTTCGGTTCCGACCGGATCGTCAAGATCTTCGAGCGCTTCGGCCTGGAAGAGGGCGAAGAGCTCCAGCATCCATGGCTGACCAAGTCGATCGAAACCGCGCAGCGCCGGGTCGAGCAGCAGCACTTCTCGATCCGTAAACGCACGCTCGATTTCGACGACGTGATGAACAAACAGCGCGAAATCATCTACGGGCTGCGCAAGGACGCGCTGCTGTCGGAGACCCCGCACGACGTTCTCTTCGGAGTCATCGAGCAGGTGGTCGAGGCGCAGATCGAGCTGGTCGCCTCCCGTCCGGACCCCGACAGCAACAACAGCGGCGGCTTCAACAAGAAGGCCCTGGTCGGCTGGCTCAATACGACCTTCCCGCTCTCGTTCAAGGAAGAGGAGCTGACTGCCGGATTCTCGGGCGGCCGCCTCGCTTCGGCAGATGAGCTGACGCTCCAGATCATCGACCGCGTCGAAGAGGCGTACAAGGAACGCAACGCCGATCTTCCTGAAGAACAGGTCCAGTACCTCGAACGGCATACCGTCCTGGAAGCGATCGACCGCCTCTGGCAGGAACATCTCTATGCGATGGACGGACTGCGCTCGAGCATGTCGCTCCGGGTCTACGCCCAGAAAGACCCGCTGGTCGAGTACAAGCAGGAAGCCTACACGATCTTCAAGACGCTGATGGACCAGATCTACCACGATGTGGCGAACAACCTGTTCCGGGTGACCGTCACCCGCCTGGCGACGCTTGAAGAACTGCTGGCGACCCTGCCGCAGGAACTGATCCACCAGACGTTCGGCCAGTTCGACGGCGGCGGCTCGATCACGGTCTCGGCCCCCGAACCGGGCCCGGGTCCCGGTCCGGGAATGATGAACATTCCGCCGTTCCCCGGCATGATGCCGGACCCCGCCGGACTCCCGGAAGGTGACGGAGAAGGCCCGGAAATCACCCGGATGCCCGTCCACCGCGCCAACCCGAAAATCGGCCGCAACGACGACTGCCCCTGCGGCAGCGGCAAAAAATACAAAAAGTGCTGCGGCAA
>CAYSZM010000449.1:0-1644 GCA_964435365.1 uncultured Victivallis sp.
TCCCTTGCGGGCGAGCTGGATGGTCGGGTCGGGTTCGACGTCGGCGAACACCTCGGTCGCGATTCCCATTCCGTCGAGCCGCTTGAGCAGGTCGTTGAGGATGCCGGTCGAGTAGAGGAATTTATCGGTGACGATGAACGCCCGCTTGCGTCCTTCGAGATCGCCGAGCGCGACCGGCAGGCAGCCGTACTTGAAGTAGATCTTTTCCGGGAGTCTGACCCACAGCATATTCTCTCTCCGTTTGGCGATGGTTTTGGTGTTCAGCAGCTGTTCCGGGGTGACGTTCTGGCTGACCGAGTTGCCGCCCCAGCTTCCGCAGCCGAGGGTGAGCGACGGATCGAGCGCGAAGTTGTAGATGTCGCCGATCGCACCCTGGCTGGCCGGCATGTTGACCAGCGTGCGCGCCGACATCATGGTGTGGCCGTAGAGGCTGACGCGGTCCGCGTTCTGCGAATTGGTGTAGAGTACGCTGGTGTGGCCGAGCCCGCCGTATTCCAGGAGCTTCTTGGCGTTGGCGACGGCTTCTTCGAAATCCTTCGCCTTGTAGAGGGCGAGCACCGGCGAAAGTTTTTCACGGCTGAACGGGTAATCCGGGCCGACGCCGTCGGTCTCCGCGATCAGCACCTTGGTGTTGGTCGGTACGGCGACTCCGGCCATCTCGGCGATCTTGAACGCGCTCTGGCCGACGATCTTCGGGTTGAGCGCGCCGTTGACCTGGACCACTTCGCCGACCTTCTTCGCCTCTTCCTTGGTGAGGATGTGGGCGCCGCGGTAGGCGAATTCCTTCTTGACCGCCTCGTAGATCGGGGCGACCGCCGTCACCGACTGCTCCGACGCGCAGATCATGCCGTTGTCGAAGGTTTTGCTCATCAGGACCGAGCTGACCGCCATCTTGATGTCGCAGGTCTCGCCCATCACCACCGGGGTGTTGCCGGGGCCGACGCCGATCGCCGGGGTGCCGCTCGAATAGGCCGCCTTGACCATGCCGGGGCCGCCGGTGGCGAGGATCAGGCTGATGTCGGGGTGGTTCATCAGGTGGCCCGAGAGCGCCACGGTCGGTTCGGCGATCCAGCCGATGATTTCTTCGGGAGCACCGGCCTTGACCGCCGCTTCGAGGACGATCCGGGCGGCTTCGACTGTGCACTTCTTGGCGCGCGGGTGCGGACTGAAGATGATGCCGTTGCGGGTTTTGAGCGCCAGCAGCGATTTGAAGATCGCGGTCGAAGTCGGGTTGGTGGTCGGGACGATGCCGGCGATCACGCCGACCGGTTCGGCCACTTTCGCAATGCCCAGCGCTTCGTTTTCTTCGATGATGCCGCAGGTTTTAAGTTCGCGGTATTTGTTGTAGATGTACTCCGAAGCGAAGTGATTCTTGATCACCTTGTCTTCGACCACGCCCATTCCGGATTCGGCGACCGCCATCTGCGCCAGGGGAATCCGCGCGTTGTTCGCGGCCAGCGCCGCGGCCGCGAAAATGCGGTCAACCTGTTCCTGCGTGTACTCGGCGTACTTGGTCTGCGCGGCTTTGACCCGGCCGATCAGTGCGTTGAGCATTTCGCGGTCCTGCTCGTCCCGAAGTTTCGCTTCTTCGGGGTCCATCACCTGTTTCTTGTCAGCCATAATCGATTCCTCCTGTATTCGGAA
>CAYSZM010000450.1:0-1633 GCA_964435365.1 uncultured Victivallis sp.
GCGAGGTAGAATTCGGGGTCGCCGCCGTTCTCGAAATAGAAGAGCCGGGTGTGTTCGAGATAGCGGTCCACGATGCTGGTGACCCGCACGTTCTCCTGCCCCGGTTTCGGCTTGTAACAGCAGATGCCGCGCACGATGAGGTCGATTTCGACCCCGGCGTCGGCCGCCCTGTGCAGCAGCCGAACCACCTTTTCGTCGGAGAGGCTGTTCATCTTGGCGATGATCCGCCCCGGCCGGTCCGGCGTCGACAGCGCGATTTCACGCTCGATCAGCCCCGCCACCCGGCGGCGCATGTCGAACGGCGAAGCGGCGATCTTGCGCCACGCCGCCGGCGGCGACGAGTAGCCGGTCAGCACGTTGAAGAGGTTCGCCACGTCGAAACAGAGATCGAAATCCCCGGTCATAATGCCGATATCGGTGTAGATCGCGGCGGTCTTGTCGTTGTAGTTGCCGGTGCCGAGATGGACGTAGCGGCGGATTCCGCCGTCCTCGCGCCGCACCACCAGCAGCATCTTGCAATGCACCTTGAGCCCGGCCACGCCGTAGACCACATGCGCGCCGGACTCTTCCAGCAGCCGCGCCCAGGCGATGTTGTTGCCTTCGTCGAAGCGGGCCTTGAGCTCGACCACCACGGTGACCTGCTTGCCGTTTTCGGCGGCGCGCTGAAGCGCCCGGACCACGGGGGAATTTCCGCTCACCCGGTAGAGCGTCTGCTTGATCGCCAGCACGTCGGGGTCTTCGGCCGCCTCTTCCAGAAAACGGACGATCGGCGCAAACGAGTGGAACGGCGGCGCGACGAGCAGGCTGCCGTGCTGCGCAATCGTCTCGAACACGCTGCGGTCCGCCGAAAAGGCCGCCGGCATCACCGGCGTCCAGGTCGGCTCCAGAAGTTCGGGCAGCCCCGCCTTGCCGACCAGTTCGAAAAACTGTTTGAGGTGCAGCGGCCCGCGCACGAAGTACCAGAACTGTTCGTCGAGCCGGAACTCCTTCGCCAGCCACTTGGTCAGCGGACCGCGGGTGCCGGAGATCAGCTCGATGCGGATCGGTTCGCGGTGGCGGCGCTGGAGCAGTTTCTTCTCGATGCTCTGCATCAGGTCCTCGGCGTCGGAATCCTCCACCGAAAAATCCATGTCGCGGGTAATGCGGAACGGGAAAAATTCTTCGATCTCACAACCGGTGAACAGCGTCCCGAGGTTGTCCATAATCAGCTCTTCGAGCAGCATAAAACTGCGCCCCGGCCGGTTGTCGGGAATTTCGACGAAACGCGGCAGCAGCTCGGGGACTTCGACGAAGGCGTAAACCAGATCCGTCTTCCCGGCCGGACGCATGCTGACCGCGATCTCGATCGAACCCGAACTCAGAATCGGAAACGGATGGGCCGAATCGACCGCCAGCGGCGTCAGCACCGGCAGCACCTGCCCGCGGAAATAGGCGGAAAGTTCGGCGCGCACGGCGGGCGCGACCTCCGACGGCCCGATCAGCCGGACATTGTGCTCGGCCAGCGCGGGGAGAATCTCCTCGGCAAGACACTTGTGCTGCCGCTTCAGCAGGCGGTCGAGCTTGCTGCGCATCCGGAGCAGCTGGTCGGAGGGGCGGTTCCCGGCGGGGTCCGGCAGGTCCTGCCCCATCTTGA
>CAYSZM010000451.1:0-1631 GCA_964435365.1 uncultured Victivallis sp.
GCGGAACATCCGCCCCGCCGTCTCCTCGGGAATCGTCGCCGACGACTCGTGGTGCTCCTTCGGAATCACCAGCGTATGCCCGAAATTGATCGGGCCGATGTCGAGAAACGCGTAGACGAGTTCATCCTCGTAGATCTTGAACGAGGGAATTTCCCCCTTGATGATTTTACAGAAAATACAGTCCGCCATTTTCACTTCTCCTTAAAGAGTTCCATGATCGATTTCTGGCTGCCGAACACGGTGAGCTGATCGCCCTTTTCCAGCAGCGTATCGGGCGTCATCACCGTCTCGGACGAGCCGCCCGGTTTGCGCATCAAAAGAACGGTCACGTTGAACCGGTTCCGCAGGTCGAGCTGGCGCAGCGACTGCCCGGCCAGGTGTTCCGGCACGGTCACTTCGGCGATCGCCGACCCCTTGAACTCGAACAGGTCGCTGATGTTGTCCATGGTCAGCCGCCGGGCGAGGCGTTCGGCGACGTCCTGCTCGGGCTGGATCACCTCGTCGGCGCCGAGGCGGAAGAGAATCCGCTCCTGAATCGTCGTGTTCGCCTTGACGATCACCTTGCGCACCCCCTCCTGCTTGAGCAGCGTCAGGGCCAGAACCTGGTCCTCGAAGTGCGAACTCATGCCGAGAATGACCGCGTCGAACTTGCGGACGTTCAGCTCGCGGACCACCTCCTCGTTGCTGACGTCGGCGATGATCGCCTCGGTCACCTTGTCGCGCAGATTGTCCACCCGCTCCTGGTCGGTATCGACCGCCACCACCGTGTTCCCGGCCCGGGCCAGCGCCGCCGCCAGTTTCGCGCCGAACGAGCCGAGGCCGAGTACCGCATAATGATTCTGTGCCATATTTCAGAAACTCCTAACCTATGATGATTCGTTCTTCCGGGTAGCGCAGCTTCCGCTTCTTTTCGCGGCTGAGCAGGAAAAGCATGATGGTGAACGGGCCGACCCGCCCCATGAACATATAACACGCCAGATAGATCTTGCCCGGCGCGGTCAAACTCGCCGTCGCGCCGGTGGAGAGCCCGGTCGTGCTGAGCGCCGAGGCGGATTCAAAGAAACAGTCGGCGATCTCGAACCGGTCCGGCGTCATCATATGCAGGAAAACCGCCCCGGCGCAGGTGAGCAGAATGAAGGTCACGATGATCGTATAGGCGCGCAACACGTTCGCCATCGGAATCGTCCGCTTGAACATCTGCACCTCCTGCCGCCCCTTGAACGTACCGATAATCGACGAAACTGCGAGCGCCACCGTGCTCACCTTCATGCCGCCCGCGGTGCCTCCCGGCGCGCCGCCGATCAGCATCAGGACGATGAGCAGCGTCAGGCTCTCCGCCGGAAGCGAACCGATCACCACCGTATTGAACCCGGCCGTCCGCGCCGTGATCGACTGGAAAAACGCATCGAACCAGTCGATCGGGTGCATCCGCCCCTGCCCGATCAGCCAGAGCAGCAAAGTCCCCGCGACGATCAGGATCAGCGTCGCGGTCAAAACCACCCGCGAATGGACCCGCAGCCGGTACTGCCGCTGCCGGAACACCATCAAGAGGTCGTAAATCACATACACGCCGAGTCCGCCGAAGATGACCAGCCCGGCGATCACCCCCTGCGTCCAGCGGCCCTGCCCGA
>CAYSZM010000452.1:0-1624 GCA_964435365.1 uncultured Victivallis sp.
TCCCCGGTGTTTGCGGCGGGCGGTGACGAACCGTTCGCGGCGGGTGTAGTCCTGCTTTGAGATGATCTCCTCGAATGCGCCGGAACGGGCCAGTTGCGTGGCGAGCCGCGGAACCTGCGCCGGGGAGAGTTCGAAGATGACGCCGCCGCCCGGATTCAGGTATCTCGGAGCCTCTTCGGCGGCGCGGCTGATCAGCGCGAATCCGGAATCGGGGGCGGTCAGCGCGAGGCGCGGCTCATGAATCCGCACTTCCGGTTCGAGTTCGTCATATTCCTCGTCGGTGACGTAAGGCAGATTGGCGGCGATGAGGTCGAAGGTTTCGCCTTCCAAAGCCGCGAACAGGTCGGATTCGAGAAAACGGACCCGCGTCAGGTCGAGTTTTTCGGCGTTGCGCAATGCGATGGCCAGCGCGCCGGGGCTGATATCGACGGCGGTGACGACGGCGTCGGGGCGTTCGTAAGCGAGCGCAAGCGCGATGGCGCCGGAGCCGGTTCCGAGGTCGAGCACGCTGCCGTTCTCCGGCAGTCTCTCCATGGCCCACTCGACCAGGCACTCGGTTTCCGGCCGCGGAATCAGCACTTCGGAGGAGACGTCGACCCGGATATTCATAAAGTAGGCGTAGCCAAGCAGGTACTGGAGCGGTTCGCGGTTGGCGCGGCGGCGGCCGAGTTCGCGGATTTTCCGCTCGAGTTCCGCCGGAACCTCGGTGTCGGAGCGCAGGAAGAGTTCGGTGCGGTCGAGCCCGGCCAGTTCGGAAACCAGAATATCGGCCTCTACCCCGGCGCTTTCGATTCCGGCCGCGGCAAAACGATCAATGAGTTCGCGGCGCAGTTCGAAAAATCGGCTCATTTCAATCCATTCTCCTTTGCCGGTAATATATCGTTTCCCCCGGTTTTTTACAATGCTTTCCGGGGGCGGTGTCGGAAAATTTTTGAAAAACCGGTACTTTTTTTCGTCGCCGCCGCGCCGGATGCTTTTTGCCGTGCTACATTATTCCGTGAAATCAACTTGCGGCCGCTGCGGGCGGCCGGGAAACGGAGAGTATGGAAGGAAAACTTTATCTGGTCAGCACGCCGATCGGCAACCTCGAAGACATCACGCTGCGGGCGCTTTCGGTGCTGAAGAGCGTCGATCTGATCGCCGCCGAGGACACCCGCCATACGCGGCAGCTGCTGAGTCATTTCGACATTCACACGAAGCTGATCAGTTTTCACGCCTTCAACGAACACCGCAAGGCGGAGGGGCTGATCGGGCAGATTCTGGGCGGAATGAAAGTTGCGTCGGTTTCCGATGCCGGAACGCCGTCGGTTGCCGACCCGGGATTTTTCCTGGTCCGCGAGGCGGTGCGGAACGGGATCGTGCCCGAGGTGATTCCGGGGGTATCCGCGGTGACGTTCGCGGTGACGGCGTCGGCGTTGCCGGTGGACAAGTTCGCCTTCCTCGGCTTTCCGCCGGTGAAATCGGGGCGGCGGCGGAAATTCTTCGAAATGATCCGGGACGAAAACAAAACGGTCTTCTTCTTCGAATCTCCGCACCGCATTGCGAAGACGCTGCCGGAGCTGGCCGAGGTGGTGGGGCCCGACGTGCCGGTGGCGATCATCCGCGAGGCGACGAAACTGCACGA
>CAYSZM010000453.1:0-1613 GCA_964435365.1 uncultured Victivallis sp.
GCAGAGGAATTCGGTCAGCGTCAGCATCTGTTCGCACTTGCGGTTGTTGCGCTTGGTGCGGCTCTGGGTGGTGAGCGTGCCGCGGTGGAGTTCGAGATAGAGTTCGCCGACCCAGGAAGGCAGTTTGTCGGCATGTTTGGCCAGCCGGTCGAGGAACTTGTCGGCGCGGCCGAACTTGACTTTCGGGCAGCCTTCGAGATTTGCGGTCCGCAGCCCGTTCTCGATGTGTTCGGTGCGCGGTCCGCCGCCGCCGTCGCCGACGCCGAAAAGCGTGATGAATTCGGGGAGGAAATAGTTCTCGTTGAAGTTGTTCTGCGCGTAGCAGAGCCGGTCCGGCATCAGCGCCGAGTTGTAATTGTCCTCCGGCGGGAAGTGGGTCATCACCTCGGTGTTGTCGATGCCGCGCCAGAAGAAAGTGTGGTACGGGAACTTGTTGAACTGGCTCCACGAAATCTTCTGGGTGACGAAGTAATCGCAGCCGGACTTCTTGATGATCTGCGGCATGGCGGCGGAGTAGCCGAACACGTCCGGCAGCCAGAGGTTTTTCACGTCGAAGCCGAACTCGTCCATGTAATAGTTCTTGCCGTGGAGGAACTGGCGGACCATCGACTCGCCGGAGATGATGTTGCAGTCGGCTTCGACCCACATGCCGCCCTGGAGCTCCCAGCGGCCTTGGGCGACCCGCGCTTTGATCTTCTCATAGAGTTCGGGGTAGTTGTCGCGGACGAATTCGTAGAGTACCGGCTGCGACGCGCCGAACACATAGTCGGGGTAACGCTCCATATTGTAGAGCTGGCTGGAGAAGGTGCGCGCCGCCTTGCGGATCGATTCGCGGACCGGCCAGAGCCAGCCGACGTCGATATGGGCGTGGCCGACCGCCGTGGTGGTGAGCGACGATTTGGTGGCGGGGTTGCCGAGTTCCGCGGCGAGGAAGGTGCGCGCGGTGACCGCGTTGGCCGGGTCGTCGGCGTAGGCCGAGACCGCGTCGTTGAGCGCCATATTGAGTTTGGCCGCGCGATAGTCGGTTTCCGGCAGGGTTTGGAGCAGCGAGAGGAGGACTTCGAAGTCGATGGCAAGTTCCCACGCCCCGACGTTGAAGCGGCCGAATTTCAGGTGGCGGATTGCGCCGACGTCGCAGCGCCAGTCGGTTCCCGGGGTGATTTCGTCGCCGAACAGGCCGTTGGCGGCGACTTCGGCCCAGAGGTCGATCTTCGCTCCGGCCTTGGCCGCGTCGGTGATTTTGTAGAGATTCTTGCGATAGTTGCTGGCGAAGACGCTGGTGTTGGTGAGTCCGCAGACGGGGACGCCGTTGTCGTCGAAGATGAGGATTTCGCCGCCGAGTTCGAGTTTGCACCAGACCGGTTCATCGGCCCAGGCGGCCGGAATCTCGCCGGTCAGGTGAATCCACGCGCTGTCCCACAGCTCGCCCCAGGTGCCGTTCTCGGCGATCGGCCGGTAGGAGCCTTTGAGCCGCTCCTTGAAAACAACCGGTTGTTTCGAGGAAAAAATTTCAGCGGAAAGCGGCAGTGTTTCCTGAAAAAACTCTCCTTTGAGGCGGGCGAGAAACTTCTCGGCGCGCTCGCGGTAGATGCGGAATTCCTTCTGGTTCATAC
>CAYSZM010000454.1:0-1607 GCA_964435365.1 uncultured Victivallis sp.
GTGGAGTTGACCGCGAGGTCAACTCACCCGCTCGCGCCGAAGGCGGAGCTTCTCCGGCTCCGAAAAACGATATTGCAATATCCGACTCAGACGGTCCGGAAGAAGAAGCGGGCGGCGAGTTTCTGCCCGGCCGGAATCCGATACCGGTCGTGGACGTCGAGACTCCAGCTGTTGTCGCCGCCGACGCCGCGCTGAACGTGGTCGAGGGTCAGCTCCCAGAGATTTTCGTCCGGAAGTTCCTCGTTGTGCCGCGCCTTTTCCAGCGTCGCCGCCCGGTAGGGGCGGAGCGTGAAGCCGAACAGCCGGTCGGAACTGATTTCGATCTTCTCGCCCGTCACTGAAATCAGCGTCAAAACGCGCACGTCGATCCGCTGCCCGTTCTCCTGCGGCCGCGTGTACGGCGTGTGCAGCGTCGCGGGGTCCGCCTCGTAACGCCCGACCAGCGCCGAGCGCTTGCGGTCGCAGTAGGCTTCGTGCGGGCCGCGCCCGTACCACTCCACCTTCGCCGCCGCCTCGCGCGGCAGCAGCAGTCGGAGCCCGAACCGGGCGATCTCCGGGCAGGCGGCTTCGGGGGAGAAGACCAGCGAGGCCACCGTATCGGCTCCGTTCGTCTCCCAGACGAGCGAGGTGTCGAACTCCTCCGGTTTACGAAGCCGGGTGCGGATGTCGAACCGGCAGCCGCGGTCGTTGTCGGTCTCGGCGCGGTCGAGCGCGATTTCCGGCGGCGCGAGGAGCGGCAGATTGCAGCTCTGCGCCGGGCGGAGGTTCTCGGGAATCTTCCGGCACGGATTGACGTCCGGGAACACCAGGAACGTCGGTTCCGTTCCGAGCGACAGCTCGAATTCGGCGGCGTCGCCAAGTGAAATCCGCCAGAAGAGTTCCCCCGATTTCGGGAACGCCGCCGGATACGGCACCGTCTTCGATTCGCCGGGCTCAAGCACAAATTCCCAGGCGCCCGAAGCGATTTCGCGACCGTCGGCGAGCAGCTTCCACCGGATCGCCTCGCCCGCGGTGGAGCGGAACAAACGACGGTTCGTCAGCGTGATGGTCTGCGTCGCGCGGTCGATCGTGCCGACCAGCGGGCGGTGAACCCATTTCACTTCGCAGAGTCCCGGATTCGGCTCCCGGCTGGAGCGGACCAGACCGTCGCAGCAGAAGTTCCCGTCGTTCGGCTTGTCGCCGAAGTCGCCGCCGTAGGCGTAACCCTTCGGCGTGGCGAGCGCGTGTTCGCACCACTCCCAGATGAAGCCGCCCGCCAGACAGTCGTTGCGGTCGATCACCTCCCAGTATTCGAAGAAGTTGCCGGTGCTGTTGCCCATCGCGTGGGCATACTCGTTCATGATGAACGGTTTCGTGCTCGGGTTCGGCCCGTGCTGGCGGGGGTGCGGGATCTCGCCGTGCTCGCCGATGCGGATCGCGTTGTCCTGCGAGTATTCGACCAGCCAACGCGGCGTCGGGTAGGTCTGGCTGTCGAATTCGGCGACGATGTTCATATCGGCGTACTGGATCGGCCGCGGGTCGAGTTTGCGGATGGCGGCGGCCGCCGCGTCGAAGGCGGTCCCGTACCCGGCCTCGTTGCCGAGCGACCAGACGGTGACCGAAACCGA
>CAYSZM010000455.1:0-1598 GCA_964435365.1 uncultured Victivallis sp.
CGGGTATGAAACTGAATTGGAAAAAAATCGACTGGCTGCTGCTTCCCGCTTTGGCGGCGACGGTTCTGGCGATGCTTTATCCCGGCGACATTCCCTGGCTCGGGGACGAGGGCGCATTGATGGCGCTGGCGATCAATGCCGGTGACGCCGGGGTTCCGGCGTCCCACGGATTGATCGGGTCGGTGGGAGTCGCCTACGGGGCACTGGCCGTCTGGATGCACCAGATTCTGCTCCTTTTCACCGCCGATCCGGTGGCGATCGCGGCGATCAAAACCGGTGTGAGTTTGCTGGTTTCCTGGGCCGCGCTCTGGCGCATCTCCCGGATTTTGCACGTGCCCCTCGGGCCGGGCGCGTCGCTCTTCTTCTGTTCTCCGTTCGTCTGGCTTTACTCGCGCATGTTGTGGGACAATGTCCTCTTGCTGCCGCTTTCGCTCTGGTACGCGGCTTTTCTGGCGGATTATCTGCGGGAAGGCAGATTCCGCGCCGCCGCGGGAGCGATCGTTTTTCTGGCGCTGATGTTCTATCTGCATCCGCTCTCCGGCGTGATTGCGCTCGGGTTCGCGGTCGGCGTGCTGTGCTTTCGCCGCGTCGAACTGCGGCGCGACTGGAAGAAATATGCATTGACCGGGGCATGTCTCCTGCTGGCGCTTTCTCCGTGGCTGGCATCATTTTTCCGGAATTACAATCCGGACATGTACGCCCGGCCCCAGGGCGTTGTCGAGCCGCTTCTGGGGACACTGCCCTCGTTTCAGAACCTGACCGGGTGGGGATTCGCCGACCGTTTCGCTCCTGAGGCCGGACTTTCCATTCCCGGCACGCTGCTGCTCTTTTCCGTGCCGGTGATTCTGTTCTTCGTCCTGCTGGGGGGAGTTGTCGTCGTGCGGCGTTTCCGGAACCGGGAGGTGAATACCTTCGACCGGCTGGCGTGCTGCTCCGCCGCGACCATCTGTTTTTATTCTCTGCTGTTTCCGCTGTTTCGCCTGAATTCGCAGCCGCACTACAATTCGATCGTGCTGTTCGCCTGGCTGCTGCTCGCCTGGCGCGGATTTACCGTGCTGCGCGGCGATTACCGGACGTTGGCGACGGTGCTGCTCGGGTTGGCGTGTCTGGTCGAGGTCGTTTTTCTCGCCGATTTTTCGGCCGGGGTTCACCGTTCCGCCGGTGCGAATTCCCCGTATTTCGGGACGACGCTCGCGCAGCAGTGGGTGGTGGCGCGCAATCTGGTTGCCGCCAAACGGGCGAATCCGGATTTCCAGGTGCAGGTGGATTATCTGAACCGGCATCCGCTGCCGTTCCGGGTCCTGACCGCGCTGGCGGAACGGACGAAACTGCCCGAGTTCTATTTCTTTTCCCGGGCCGTGCTGCTGCCGTCACGCACCGGTTGCGGAATCGACCAGATCTTCCTGAAGTAGCCGGTGAAGCAGGAGCAGTGCGCTCCCGGCGGCGCGTTCCCGGACCGTGTCGCGGTTGCCGCGGAAGAGGAATTTTTCGACGATCCGGCGCTCTCCGGCGCGGACTCCGATATAGACCAGCCCCACCGGTTTTTCGGCGCTGCCGCCGTCGGGACCGGCGATTCCGGTGACGGCGATCGCGCAGTC
>CAYSZM010000456.1:0-1586 GCA_964435365.1 uncultured Victivallis sp.
ACGCCATGGGCAGCTGCATCCTCTGCGGTCCGGCGAACGTGACGCTTTCCGGAACTGGCGACTACGCCGAACCGAGCGCCTCGAATCCGGCATCCTTCACACGGGGCTCCTCCGGCGCTCCGGTGGTTTTCGCCGCGAACGGCAAAGGCGTGATTCTTCTCGGCGCGATTTCGCAGGACGTCTACGACGGCCCCTTCGCCCTGAGTTACGATACCGAAACCAAACAGGTCAAGGTGAAAGCTGGATACATGTCCCGAAACGGCGACTTCGTCAGCGTCGCGGAAAAATCGCTGTCGCCGCAGACCGGAACGATCTGCGCCTATAGCGGTCTCGACGGCGAAGGCAACTGGTCGACGCCGGAAATCAAGTTCGCCACGCCGGACAAAAACAGTTTTCCGGTCGGAAGCTGCGAGGTCAAGGGCGAATCCGTGACGGTCTGTTCGTTCCGCGTCCCCGTGGCGATCCTCGTCATCGCCGATGTCTGCAACTCGACGAACTGAGGCGATGAAATGGAATCGAACAAACTGTGGCTCAACAAGGACGACCGGACGCTCATCAGGAAGAAAAAGAACGGACGGCTGATCGCCTGCTGGGTCTGCCCCTGCTGCCGTCCGCGCGTGATCGCGTCGAAGATCACCAACCGCAGCAACGGAACCGAAACCTGGAATTTGACCGCGTATCAGGGCGACAAAATCGGGTTGCCCGGCGGTCAGTGGCGCATCCGCGATGTCGGCGAAGCCCATCACAACAATTCCGAGGCCTCGTGCAGCGGCAGCCAGTATTACACCGGAACCATCGACGAGAACGGCAAGCTCACCGGTCTGCCCGACAAGTTCGTCTCCAACTACTCCTACAATGGCTACATGGAGCTTCAGCAGGGCTGCGTCCAGGAGGACGGCAGCGTCAAATGGCCGTGTCCGAACGGATAATCCAATGGAGAAAATATGTTTACCTTCAATGACAACCGATATACTCACATGCCGTTCGCCTGTCCCGATGAAAACGGCAATCCGAAGGAGTTCTGCTGCATCCTGACCGGCGGCGCGTGGAAGCTTCATCACTTCACCGGCAAACGCTGGAAACGCGTCCGAACCGGACTGCCGGACGATGCTTTCGAGTGCGGCCCCTGCGCCGAATTCGAGGATGGGATGTGGAAAGTTTCCTTCATCGCCGGGGGCGCAAAGACCGCCCGGCAATTCAAACTTTACCGGATGCCCGGCCTTGACGCCGAACCGATGGTTCAGGTCGCCGCGGATGTCGGTTTCGTCTGGAAAGACCGCGTGGTCCATGCCGGACGGCGCGGCCCGGTCACGATCATCGAGCCGGGGCGGACGGTCACGCTGACGTTGCCCGGCGTTGAGTATCTCTATCGCGTCTCCTACGATCCATTCCAGCCGAACCGTCTGCTGATTTCCGGGCAGTTTTCCGGCGGGGAGATTTTCTCCTGGGCGTATCAGCCGGGAATGAAGAAGCTTTATGAAGTCGTCGCGGACGGCGTCCCCGCCTACAAGTGCGCTTTTTACGAGGGAAACTGCTACTACGCGAAACGCGAGGCCGGATTCGAGGAACGGCATATCGTCAAAGCC
>CAYSZM010000457.1:0-1570 GCA_964435365.1 uncultured Victivallis sp.
TGCGCTTGTTTTCAATCGTTTCCCGGGACCGGAGAAGCTCCGCCTCCGGCGCGAGCGGGTGAGTTGCCCTGGCGGTCAACTCCACCGCCGCCGCTCACTGCCGAACTCGTTCGGCAATTGAGCTGTTTAGTGAGCGTCAGCCCATGTCTCCGACGGGCAGGGCGCTTCGCTCCTGCACCCCGACCGGCAAGGTGCCGGTGCCGACGGCGGCTTTGCCGCCTTGCTTGGATTTTTACACTCTTTTGACAATGTGACGGCGATTTTTCCGGAAAAGCGGCTATGGTATAGTCAGGGATACCCCGTTTATGAGAAAGGAGAAACCGTTATGAAACAAGTCGCAACACTTTTGGCGGCGTGCCTTGCCGGATCGGCGCTGCTCGCCGGGGCCGCCGAACCGCAGGCCAAAGCTCCGATCACCCGCGCCGCGCTGTTCAAGAACGGCTACGCGCTGGTCGTCCGCGAAATTCCCGTCGCGCCGGGCGATTCGTTCCTGATCGATGAGACCGTCACCCCCGTTCACGGCACCCTCTGGTTCGCGCCCGGCGACGGATTGACCATCTCCGGCGTCAAACGCATCGGGACCGAGCCGAACCGCAATCCGTACGGCGACCTCTCCGCCAGCTACGCGGGCCGTCAGGTGACCGTGACGCTTCGCGCTTCCGGGATGGCGCAGCCGCGCGTCGTCACCGGCACCGTGGTCCAGCCGGGCAAGCAGGAGGGCGAAGTCGCCCCGAACTCCCCCTTCCTCGCGGTCAAAGGGAACGACGGCAAGCTGACTGTCTTCGGGCGCAATGAAATCGTCTCCATCGAATCCGACGCGATCAACGAAACGCTCCCCGAAGAGAAGCGGATGCTCCTGGTCAACCGCGCCGGGATGGTCGGGAAGCCGTTCGCGGTCAGTTACCTTTCGGCCGGGCTCACCTGGGCCCCCGCCTACCGCATCGCGCTGGGTCCGGACGCACAGCTTCAGCTCGACCAGTCGGCCACGCTGATCAACGAGCTGGAAGACCTCAAAGGAGTCGAGCTCAACCTCGTCTCCGGCTTCCCCAACCTCGAATACCTTCGGGTCACCAGCCCGCTGGCCACCGGAATGACGCTCAACCGTTTCCTCCAGCAGTTGAACGGCAGCGATTCCCCGATGCCACGGATTATGGCGCAGGCGGCGATGAACTCCTATTCCAGAATCGAGAGGGCATTCGATGCGAAGGGAGCGGTTTCGCCGCTGCCGGAGAGCGGGCTTTCGGAGGACATCTATTTCACTCCGGCGGGCAAGGTCACGCTGCCGAAGGGCGAGGTGCTGTACAAGGCGCTGGCCACCGCCAAAGCGAAGTACGAGCGGCTGGTGGAGTGGGAGATTCCCGACCGCCGCGATCAGTGGGGTAATATTCAGTTCCGCGGCGGGAACCCGGACGACAACCCGAGCGGCGACCTCTGGGACGCGGTGCGTTTCAAGAACCCGCTGGAGTCGCCGATCACCACCGCCCCGATCGAAATCGTCGACGGCAGCAAGCTGCTCGGCCAGACCACGGTCAAGTGGGTGAATCCGGGCGAGGAGACGCTGGTGCGGATC
>CAYSZM010000458.1:0-1535 GCA_964435365.1 uncultured Victivallis sp.
CGGTTCCGAGCCACAGCCCGAAATAAGCGTATTTGCGCCCGGCGTCCGGCAGATAGCCCTCCTGGTTCACCTTGATGCTTGAGGCGTAACGGTCGCGGTTGTAAGTGAATTCCACCGTGTTGCCGTTCCACGCGATGGCGTGCGCGGTTCCCTCCGCCATCGCCTCGGGAAGCCGCAGATAGCCGAAATGCACGATGTCGGCGCAGTCCAGCTCCACATAGTCCGCGCCGTCGAGGAAGTCGTCGAACCGCATGGTTCCGGTCGAATTCTGCCAGCGGCCGATCAGTTCGACCGGATTCCCGTCGCACGACCAGTTCGCCGCGTCGTCCATCGCGTCGACGATCCGCGGCTGGTAGTCGTTGTACAGCTCCCACATGCCGTACATGTAGTGGAACCGCCGCAGGTAGTCCGCGATGAAGCCGTTGCGGTAGTTGAACTCGGTGGCGTCGAGATTCGGATACTCCGTTTTCAGGCGGTCGAGGAAGAATTCGCGGAACACGCCGCCAACGGCGACGGTCCGGTCGTCGATCAGAAACGCCTTGAGGCGGCAGGCCAGCGGGACGGTTGCCAGATCCTCCGGCTTGCCGAGGCGCTTGCGCCCGTCGCGCCCGATCTTCTGAATCCGTCCGCCCTCGGTTCCGGTCGGATTGTCGTTGAGGAACTGGAGTCCGATCAGCGCGCATTCGCTCCGGATCTCCGCGAGGGAAAGCTCCTTCTCGAAGAGCTTGATTTCGTCGACGGCGTCGGGATACGTTCCGTCCTGCTCCTGGGCGTTTTCCATTTTCAGCGAGAAATAACCGCGTCCCGGCGGATCGGTTTCCGTCGGGCGCATGACCACGAGCAGTTCGCCTTTCAGGATGCCGTCGATGTAGAACTTGGCCAGCCGGACGCCGTAGGTGAAATAGTCGATGTATTGCGTCGAGGCGCAGGTGCGCGAATATTCCACGTCCGGCGAGGTGTAGGTGAACGTGCCGTATTGATTGTTCACGAAATCCACGGCGAAGTTTTCGTGGTTGCGCGGATCGATGGGCTTGGAAAGCGTGACGGCGAGATGATGCCACTTCCCCGATTCCACGCGGTCGGCCGCCGTGGTGGCCGGAACCGGCTGTCCGTGTCCTTCCGGGAGCATGCAGTTCGGCTGGCGGTAACCCCAGCCGACGGCGAGATGATGGCCTTCATACGAGTTCGAGTTCGTCGGGTCGATCAGGCCGAATTCGCCGCCCCGCGAGAATTTGCCGAAGCCGCAGACGCTCAGCCCGTTGTCGGCGTATTCCGGCGTGATCCCGGCGGAATAGCTGTTCGGATTGGCGCCGCCCGCGACATAGGAGGCCTGAAACGCCTTCTTCGTCACGCCGTCCGTGAAGACCGGCGTCGCCGTGGCGTTCTCCTGAACCAGCGTGATCCCGCCCGCCTTGTCGGTGAAGTCGCTTCCGTCGAAGCTCCACCAGTGGACCGGCGCGAGTTTCGATTCGGAAAAGCGGACGCTCCAGAAACTCAGCGTCACCGGCTCGGCATCGCCGTATTCCGGCCTTACC
>CAYSZM010000459.1:0-1519 GCA_964435365.1 uncultured Victivallis sp.
CCGTGACGTTCGCGGCCTTGGCCGCTTCCGCCGCGAGTTTCCCGAGAAGAACCGCACCGGCCATGTTCGGCTTCGCGCTCTCGGACTTGAACTTCGGATCGAGACTCGAAGTGCTCGCCAGCGTCAGGCCGTTCACATCGTCGATAAACTGACAGTAGATGTGGTTGGCGGTGATGCTGACACAGAACCTCGGACGCTCCGCAGTCCCCGAAACCTTCTTGCGAATCCGGAGATGGCGACGCGTACGCATCGTTTTTCTATTCTTAACAGCCATTTTATCAGCTCCTTAATCCCGGGCTTAACCCACGGATTTTCCTTCTTTCAGGATGATCCGCTCGTCCGAATACCGAATTCCCTTGCCCTTGTAGGGTTCGGGCGGACGGAAACGACGGATTTCGGCAGCGACTTCGCCAACCGCCTGCTTGTCCGCACCTTCGATGAAGATCTTCGGTCCTTCCACGGCCACCTTCACGGCGTCCGGAACCGAATACTCAATGGGGTGGGAGTAACCGAGGTTGAGCACCAGCTTCTTGCCGGTGAGCTGCGCCTTGTAACCGACGCCGACGATCTGGAGTTCCTTCTTGAACCCCTTCGTCACGCCGATGACCATGTTGTTGATCAAGCTCCGGGCCAGCCCCTGCATCGCGCTCGCCTTGCGGTCTTCGGACGCCATCGTGACATGCACGCTGCTGTCCTTGACCTCGACCGCGACCAGCGGCGGGAGCGGCATCGAAAGCTTCGATTTGCCTTCGACCGTTACCCCGGCGGCGTCAACGGCGACCTTCACTCCGGAAGGAATCGCAATCGTTTTATTGCCAATTCGAGACATATTGTAAATTCCTGTTTCTTGAGATTACCAGACGTAGCAGAGAATTTCGCCGCCGACATTCGCCTTGGCCGCTTCGCGCCCCGAAACCACACCCGCAGGCGTGGTCAGGATCACCGTGCCGAGGCCGTTGCGGACCCGCGGAATCTCCCGGCTGCCGCAATGGACGCGGCAGGACGGCTTGCTCACGCGCTCGATGCCCTCGATCACGGACTTGCCATTCGCATACTTGAGCTCAATGCTCAGCACGCGCTTGACGCCGTCTTCGCTGACTGCGAAATCCGTAATGTATCCTTCGGACTTCAGCACTTTCGCGATCGCCGACTTCTCGTTCGAGCCGGGCATCGCGACCTTCTTCAAACCGGCGGAGCCCGCGTTGCGGATCCGGGTCAGCATATCGGCAATGGGATCTTGCATGCTCATAATGTACCTCCCTTACCAGCTAGCCTTGGTCACGCCCGGAATCTGTCCCTTCGAGGCCAGTTCGCGGAAACAAATACGGCAGAGCTGGAATTTGCCGATATAAGCGCGGGGACGACCGCACGCCTTGCAGCGCGTGTAGTTCCGCACCGGGAACTTCTTGTCCCCGCGTTCGGCTTTCACCATCAAACTAAGTTTCGCCATGATGCAATCCTTCCTTTATTCCTCGAACGGAACTTCCATGAGTTTCAGAAGTTCACGCGCCGCTTCGTC